>DASSCX010000095.1:0-12333 GCA_035697425.1 Pyrinomonadaceae bacterium
TTAGAGAGTCTGCGCTGAGCCGTTGCAGATACTGACATCAATATCGTCAGACATATTGCGACAATGACAGGACAGTCTATGCGCCAAATATTATTCGTGTGTCTCATGGCGTTCTCCTTATCCGCCTTGGCTGGTTCTAAAGGCGCTCAAGAACCTTCTGAGCTAGCACCGTGGTAGCAGACTTCAATGTGGGCTCGTCTCGCTTTCCCTGGAGCGTTAAGTTTAGATAGCCTTTCGGCCCACACACTTCCAAGTCGCCTGAATTGAACATCGGTCCCTGGCGCGAGAATTTCCAAACGGAGACGTCCCCCAAGCCGTCAACTCGCTAAGCGTTGCTGCTTGCCTTCCGTAGGTCAGCGCAAAGAGTCTGTTCCCGGATGCTTCCGGCAGCTCTAACTGTGAGGAGAACGTCAACGTTGGTGGGGTCTTCGGTCCTCCAGGTGCAGACTTCAGGGCCTGCGAAGGTTTGACCCTCGGCGACAGTATTGCCCACCACGTCGATCATTTCTTTTTCGGTCAAGAGGGAGCAAGCATCGGCTGACCTGAATTCCTTTGCCGCCACTTCGCCGCCGCTGTTCACTCCTCGTTGCTCCACGCTTCGGCCGCCGCAGCTCGAAGTAAACTCCATGGTGAGCGGGACACTGATAACGATCGCGATAAGGAAGGGCTTGTTTTTTTCTAACATGTCAAATAGTTCTTCGGCGGTGCCCGCGCATCACCGACTTTGCGCCGCCTTTTGACGTATTTGCGCCATCCGGCGGCGCCCGGTTTCGCCTGTGAAAGGCAACTTATTGCTTTCTGCAGGCTGCGGGACAATAATGCGCTCACATCATTTTTATGATGAGGTTGTCCATGCACCTCCACGACATCACTCGTCTCGTAGACAACACTCTGGACGCCGCCTTCGCCGTCGATGTGTCGGGCTTGATTGTGGCCTGGAACGGTGAGGCTGAAGCTCTGTTCGGCGTGAGTGCGGCCGAGGCTCTCGAGCAGCCCTGTGGCCCGATTATTCAAGGGACGGACGAAAGCGGCAGGGTTTGTTCAGAAGACTGCACAGTTCGCCAGGCTGCACAAAAACGAAAGCCATTACGAAACTTTGACCTGCAGGTTCAAACTGCGCACGGCCGGCAATGGTGCAACATATCGGTGCTCATTGCGGAGGACGCAGGGTCACGATCAAGCTATATGGTGCATATCGTGAGGCCGAGCGAGATGCAGAAGCGATTAGAGGCGTTGATGCGGGATTTCGTCGTCGCGGGAACTGACTTGCCTCCTGAACAAGCCAGCGCTCTGCTCGGTTCGACGCGAGCCGCAGCACGCGCCGCCGACCTCACTCAGCGCGAGACTCAAATCCTGGGCCTGCTTGCCCGGGGAACAACGACGGCGGGTATCGCCAATGTGCTTCATATCAGCCGCACAACCGTCAGCAACCACATTCAACATATTCTTCGCAAGCTCGACGCGCACTCGCGCCTCGAAGCCATCCGACGCGCCGAACACGCAGGGTTGATTAAGCAGAGCTGACGATAGCAAACAGCCGGCTCGTCTCCCGCGACCAATAAGAAGATGTCGAGTCGAACCTCAAACCTAATTGATAATTGAGTTCATGGGCTTGTTGATTTTATTGGTGCACCCAGCAGGGCTCGAACCTGCGACCTTTTGATTCGAAGTCAAACGCTCTATCCAACTGAGCTATGGGTGCTCTTCGATAAAACGAACTTGGAACTTAGTGCTTTGAACTTTGTCGTTTGTCGTCGTTCCTGTTAAGCCAGCCCAAATTACAAAGATCAAAGATCAAAGCTCAAAGATCATCTTCCTTGAAACTCTTTCCGTATAAACCGAACCAGGTCATTGATCTCCGCCGCGCTTAGTTTCTCCTTAAACGCCGGCATCTCTTCGTCGCCTTCAGTGATTTGCAAGACAAACTTTTCGTCTGGGTGTTCGAGCGCATGACCAGCGCGAAGACTCGGCACCTTCAAACGCTTGCCGTCCACTTCCTTAGTGCCGCCTTCAGCCTTCTCACCGTGACACGTCGCACAGTTCTTTTGAAAGTTGCTTCGCGCTGACGCGAGCTCGTCAGGTGTTCCAGCCGGACTGGCAGCCGCGGGAGAGCTGGCAGGTCCGGCACTGTTGGACTGTTCGGTGCCAGCATTACCGCAGGCAATAGTTAAGAGTGTGCTCGCTAAAATAAGCGCAAACGTCCGCAGCCGCATCTGATCCCCCGAACAATTTTTACGCAATGATTTGAAAACGTCGCGAAGTATACCATCCACTCTGTGGCGCAAGGCAAACGGGTCAAGTTGCAATCGCGTGTCCGAGCGGGCAGAATGACTTCACCTCAATTTTGAGGAGCTCTCCACCGCATTCACGATTCTCTCTTCAGAGGTGAATACCACATGAGTACCGAAAAGGATTCAGGCAATGCAGTGCGAGGGCCGCTGCGGCTTGCACCAACGTGTGGTGAGGTGGAAGAGCTCAAAGCGAAGCTGCCTCGCCAGTTTGTAAACTTCACTTTCTACGGTGCTCGCTCTGAATGGCGTCTCTTGTCAGACGCCGACAAGCAGAATTGCAAGGAAGAGTTTGTACGCACTATTGAAGAGTATCGCCCGCACCTATTACTGCACAGCTATTCGACTGTCGGTCTGCGCACCAACGTCGATTTCATGATCTGGCGCATCGGTTATGAGCTAGAGCCTTTTCAGGAAATGACGGCGCGACTGAATGCCACAGAGGCAGCCCGGTACATTGAACCTGTCCAATCGTTCCTCTCCATGACGAAGCGATCGATGTTTATCGATGAGGGAAGTGCGGAACATCCTGAGGATAAGCTACACATCGTACCGGGTCAGTCTGA
The DNA here is from genome assembly GCA_035697425.1 of Pyrinomonadaceae bacterium. Classification (GTDB taxonomy): domain Bacteria; phylum Acidobacteriota; class Blastocatellia; order Pyrinomonadales; family Pyrinomonadaceae; genus PSRF01. The sequence goes on from DASSCX010000095.1 coordinate 2,855, forward strand.
CTACTTGTTTGTTTGTCCTTTTGTGAAGACGCGCGAATGGTATGCGCGCACTTCCGATCAGCGTCAGGAAATGATGGACGAGAACGTTCGCATCGGTAGCAAGTATCGCTCGGTGAAGATCCATACGACCTATTCGTTTGGTCTCGACGATCAAGACCTAGTGGTGGCGTTTGAGACAGACCACCCCGCCGACTTTCTGGACCTGGTGCAGGAGCTGCGTGAAACCAAGGCCAGTTGCTACACGCTGCGCGACACTCCGATGTTTACCTGCCGCAAACGTTCCGTCGTTGAGTGTCTTGATGCGCTGGGGTGAGACACGGGGACACGGGGACACGGGGACACGGAGATTCAGAGACGGCGGACGAATTAGAAAGCAATTCGACGATTTTCAATCTACCAATGAGGCCTCACACTCATGGAAAATATTCGAAGTTACAAGGATCTGCGCGTCTATAAATCCGCGATGGACGCGGCAATGCGCATATATGAGTTCACCAAGACCTTTCCCCCAGACGAGAGATACTCGCTTACCGACCAGATCCGCCGCGCATCACGTTCGGTGTGATACAAAAACCCGATCAATGGACGATTAAAATCCATCGAAACGAATGATCCTATTTGGAATGACTAAATCGTCGTGGGTCGCCACAGGTAGGAAGTTTAAGTCTCACCCACGTGCCAGTGATGTAACAATCCCAACTATTGTTCTGCTGATCCTGGCGCTTGCCTGGATACCCATCTCCGCGTCCCCGCGTCCCCTCGTCCCCTCGTCCCTGTCCCCCGAACACCTCTGGTTCGAGGCGGAAAACATGCGCGGCCTTGCCACCGATCGTCGCGGTGAGCCAATTCTCAATCCTTCCTGGCTGAATCTCCCCAAAGCAAAAGCTCCCGGCTGGGGAATCAACGGACCGGGCGTCTCCGCCGAATGGTCGCAAGGCGGCGAGAGCGAATGGAATTCCGTCGCTGCGAGTTTTGACGAAACCACCGGAGAGATCTATCAGGACTTCGAAGTACCGCGTGCGGGCGACTACAAGGTTTGGGTACGTTACGCAGACTGGGCCAACAAGACTGAGAGCTTCACTCTGCGCGTCAACCAGAACAACCGCGAAATATTTCGTCACGAGTTTGGTGCGCAAGATGTCGTCGATCCCCACGACGAAGTGAGCATGTATTGGAACTGGACTTTCACCTGGGCCGCTACAGTTGCCAAACTCGACAAAGGACCGGCGCGCGTCACCCTGAGGATTGAAAAACCCGCAACCGCGCGGCGCCATGTTGACTGCGTCTTCATCACGAGCGACCTCGCTTATGTTCCCGAGGGCCGGCGTAAACCCGACTTCGCCGGGATGCGTTACCTGCGCGAATGGAATCGAAAGGGCCGGCAGATTACGCCATTAGTCACAACCTCCGCGCCCGCGAATAGTCCCGATGCCTGGCGCCGCCCCCAGATCGCCGGGCGCGATTTTTTTATGCCCTGGAACATCGCCAAGGAATTCTGGGCGGCGTACGATCAGCCTGAATCCGAGCGCTCTCTTTATCCATTTCACGCGGAACCTATCGAACAGTTTGTCGCGACCTACAAAGGCGCCAAAGACGTCCCGATCTTCAGTTCCAAGTTCGTTGTGCCTGTGATCTACATCAACGATCTGAACGAGTATCTCAAGGAAGGCAGTCCCTTTCTGCGTTATCTGCGCACCACCAAGATGCCATTTGCCATCTTGATTAATTACGGCACGCTGCAAATGACGGAAGAAGAGGGACGCGCCGCCTGGGCACTCCTGAACGGAGAATTGCGCGACCAGTTTCTCGGATGGGTCTCGGGTGAAAGTATTGGCTACGTCTACACCGCTTCGGCGGCAACCGATTTGAAAATTTCGCCTGCCATGTCGCGCACTGAGCTATTGGAGGCGCACCGCATTTTCTATACGAATGCGCTCGACAAGAAATGGAGCGCGATCTTTCATACTCCCACCGGGCCAATGTGGGAAAAACTCATTCCCGCGCAAGCGACTTCGAGCACCACGTACGCACATGCACTCGCTCGTTGGGGCGTGAAACTCCTGGGCATGGAGACCCCAACAGTGCAGCCCATGTTCGCCATGCGCATCGCTTTTACGCGCGGTGCGGCGCGCCAGTTTGGTGGCGCTTTCGCTTATTATCACGCGCCGAACTTCGGCGACACGGCCACCACGTTTACAAAACAACAGAACTTCGCAGGTCCCGACAATTTCTTTCATTCGCGCTATGGACCTACGATGGGCCCCTCTTTGTCGTGGTACCGCAAGAGTTACTACATGTATTACATGTCGGGAGTGTCGGCGATCTATCTGGAACAAGGTTTCGATCAGTTTTTCAAGCCGGGTCCAGGCGAGCATCCCTTCCAACTAAATCCGCTCGGGCGCATTACCGATGAATTCATGCGGTTCGCGGAGAAGCACCCCGATCGAGGCACTCCTTACACTCCGGTCGCCTTTTTGCTGGATCCGGCTCACGGTTGGGACATGACGGACTATCCCCAATGGCCATTTGGTGTCTCGCAGATCAACCACAGCGATCGGGCGCTGCGTCAATTGTTTGGCGTTGCTTACTACCCGGGCTTGGTTGTCGAAGGCGAACCCGCGAGCGGCGATCGGCAGGCTTTTGTCTCAGGTGTGTTTGGAAATATTTTTGATGTGATCGTTGCGGCGGAACCGGTCTCAAATCTAAAGTCTCAAGTCTCAAGTTTGCGCGATCCCCAAGGCCCAATGTCCTCGGTTCAAAATCTGACGACTGAACGCGTCTCATATTCCAATCACCGAGTCACCCCATCCCCGCGTCCCCGCGTCACCGCTGCACCGCAGAGTCCTCTTGAAAATTATCGTGCCGTTGTCGTTGGCGGGCGCATCGATTGGAATCGCGATTGGATCGATAAAGTTTCAAACTACGTGCGCAATGGTGGCGCTGTTGTTCTAAACGCCGCACAAATTCGCGATCTGCCGGAACAACTGCTCGGCGTTCATCTGACAAACGAAAGCGCCGAGGCCGACTCCGCCAAATGTGTGCAAGAAGGAGATCAAGATCTGACTGGCCAGGTGTTTCGTTACGAAAAGGTAGAGTTGAAAGGAGCCACCACGCTGATTTCGAGTCCGAACGGCGATCCGCTTGTCACTATCCACAAGCTCGGGAAGGGAAGTGTGATCATCAATACGTTACAAGATCTGCTGGGATTAGATGGTCGCGTCCCACCCTTCGCCGCTCACATGCTCGCGCATGTTTTTACCGGCGCGACTCCAATCAAAGTCAGTGGCGACGTTGAATACTTAATCAACCGGAACACGAATGGATGGGTGGTTACCTTGTTCAATAACAACGGCGTCAACAAACCTCAGCAGGGGATGGCGACAGTGGATCGGAATACCGTGGTTATGGCTAGTATCTCTCTATCCGGACAAAAACTCCGCAGCGCCAGCGATTGGATCAGCGACAAGCCTCTCGAAGTCAACAAAGATCAGAATTCGATTTCAGTCACTCTCCCCCCCGGGGGCATTTGTATTGTGGAGTTAAGGTGAGTGCGGGCGACGCAGGTTCAGGTTCTCTTTCATTCTCACCGCGCTTTAGCGCGGTGTTGCGATGGCTGCAGCAATCCAGAAACCGTTTAAACGGTTTCCTTTCATTAACTTCCTCTCAAGCACCGGGCTAAACCCCGGTGAGAATGAGACTATCTCCCGACAAAAAACGAACCACGAATTAACACCAAACAACACGAATGAAATATTCGAAGTGTCGCTTAGTGTTATTTCGTGGATCAAATTAAGTGGGCGTAGCCCAACAATTCTTGAGGAGCTACTACGGCGCGGCAATGCCGCGCCTCACATCCGGCGGCAAAGCCGTTACGGGTTCAGCAATATTCCGAGTCTCAGGGTGTCCCGTCGTGCGTCACCGCGTCCCCGCGTCACCCCGTCCCCCGTCACCCCGTCCCCGGGTCACCCCGTCCCCGCCTCACCCGTTCCCGCGTCACCCCGTCTCACTTACACCGTCACTGTCGTGCCATCAAACTTCGTCAGACTAAATCCGCCAAAGTCCTCGTTATAGCAGGCGCGCTGATCTTTAAGAATTCCGATCGCGATCTGCTCGCCGAGTTTAATTGATTCAGTTGCATCCGAGCGCCAGTGAACCCCCGCTGCATTGCGACCAAGCGCCACATTCGCCGCAATCTTGTTTAGCTCACCGCCGACGGTCATCTGACCAGCGTCAGATCCGAGATAGGGCAACGTTGCGAGTCCATCTGTTGTCGGCTCCAGCGGCGTCGTCAGCGAACTGATCGGCGTCGACTCCTTAAACCAAGCCTTCAAGATCGTCGTACAAGCTCCAGCAACGGTCGCATGGCCCGCCCCGTAAGCAGGATGCGTGGGGCAGCCTTCGGGAAATGCCTGTCCCAACAAGTATGTGCCGTTGCCCACGCCGTTGAATTGTTCATTGTGTTGTTGGACTGCGGGCAGGACGCCTGAACTATTAATCGAAGGATGAACATCAAAGGTGCCGGGATGCGTGCGGTTGTACTCAATGCGCGCGGCAAAGTTCTCGGGCCGGAGGCGGCGATGCACAAACCACTTCTGAAACCAGACAGCCTTCAACGCGCGTGACGACACTTCGCACAAGAGGGTCGCAATGTGCGGTCCTCCAAATGTGCCGAAGCCTTCCTGTGTGGGGTTAGTGTAGTAAGGATTGCCGTCATCAACCGCGGCGCCGAGGCCGGCCAGTACCAGGAAGGCCTGGAAGTAACCCTGGAAGAGTACGTCGACGTGCACCCACTGGCCCAAATCGCGGCCCATGCGCATGTATCGATGCAACGGATCAAAGATATCGCCGCTCCCCGGACTGAAGCCATTCTGGATGCTGAGATAATCGCTGAACGTCGTCATGTAATCGCGTCCGCCACCGCCGCTGCCATTACCGGTGGTCGAAAACGGAGCAGCAGTCACAATTTGCTGCTCGATGGGGTTCGCGCCGAAGAAGCAAGGAAGATAGAAGTACTGCGAGACATACGGGCCCACCTGATCGCCCGGCGTTAGTCCCCGAAAGAGCTGTTGAGTTGTCACCGCGCCCGAGCCATTTTTGGCACCGTTGAAATCGGCGCCGAAGCTCGTCAGGTCCGCAGCGGCAGCGATCGCTGTCGGATGTGATGAATAGTTGCTGTATGGTACGTCTCGCAGCAATGCCATCCAATAGTTCTCCGCAATCTCTGCAGCCACTTCGCGGCTGCCAAACGCTGGCGCGGGCGGCTGCACTTGCGCGTGCGCGTCCGGTCCCTCCATATCGAAAGCTAAACCAGACTGGGGATTCGTTAGCTTGCGACTGGCGCCGAGAGGAATCGCGTCGAAGTCGGATGTGTTCCCGCTATTCAGCGCTTTGACCATAGCTTGATAGGCGACTAGTTGGACGGTGCCATTGCTGTTGTGGGGGAGGCCTTTCGAGTAGTTACCACGCTTGTCAGTGTAAAGGCTCTCGTCCTGGTTTGAGGGATGCTGCAAGTTTTGTGGAGTCGCCTGCAAACCGGCGATAGCGGCATCGCGTCGCAACTTCGCGCATTCGTTCGCGCGTTGGTTTGAATCGGTGACTGCCTGGACCGCGGAACGTCGGGTCTTTAATAGTGGTTCAATGCCTATAGCTCCTGCCGCGAGCGTCACCGCAGTCGTAGTGCCAATCTGCCCGATAAATTTGCGTCTGCTGGGAGTTGAAGGGTTATTGCTTTTGGTGAACTCTTGTTTCATTGGGGAACTCCTTGAAGGTTCCTGGATTGAAATCGAGTAGAGAACAATTTCGGAATGTGAATGGCCAAGGGAACGCTTGACTGCTCGATGATGACGCGGGCGAGAAGCGGAATCGCTTTCCTCGATATTAACGGCCTTTGCCGTCAGTACTGACCAAAGTTTGTCAGCGACAAGATTCCCAGTCGCCTACTATTCACGATTCACTATTTGCGATTTACAACGGCGGGCCGGGGATTCTACCGCACAAGATTTCCTGGAACCGCAGCAGCTTGAGTCTCTGCAAAGGCGCGTTTTCTGGCGCTATCTTTTACCACAATCCGAATCACCAGAGAACGTTTAATTTTTCTGGAAGATCACTTTGGAGTGCAGAACTTCCCCGAAACAGAAGGAATTTTTCCCGACTCCACCGATTCGACGCATGGCGTCGCATTGAGGGCTAGGGCCGAGAACGGCCCAGCGTACCTTGAGTCGCGCAATCCCGATTCATCCGCTCTGGAGCTCCCCCTGTGACCGGGCTGGCCATGGAACTCGATACTCATAAACATCAGTCAACTTGCTTAGCTCATTCGTCATACTGACAGGCATTTTGAGAATTAATGTGAGGCGCCAGACGTTGCTTTATCTTTCTTAAGTGGCAAAAGGATATGGGTTTAGCTTGCCACGAGCGTGTGCGACTAATTGGGGCATTGCGCTTGCTCTAACAATTGCTGCCCCTCACCCTCATGCGCACCCTTTTGCAGCGAAACCTCTCCCTGGTCCTGCATTCCAAAACGGACCGCTTCGCCTTTCAAGACTGAGAGAAGGTGATTATGAAAGAGCCCACTACTGAGTTCGAAACATCCACCTGGGTATCAAATCTGATGCTCGCTTCTGCCGTTGTGGCCGCCGCTACGCCCTTGCTACTCGGAGATCGACTTGTCTTACTCGCATCCAGCGCCGTCACACAAGGCACTATCTTATTTGAAAGCGTCAGTATCTCCCTGCAAAGCCTATTGAGCTAGCTAAAGCTGCCGCAAGGGAAGAATTTGCAGGTTGGGAAGGGGCCAGCCCCCGCTTTCCTGAAATCACCGCCAAGCCGCCAAGAAACGTCAAGGGCGCAAAGAAATCACTAGCTGGAAAGTTGAGATTAGGTCTGGCTCAACCGCACGGCTTACGAATCCTTTCACACTCTTGGCTTTTTTAGCGGCTTGGCGGTTTCTTTTTGAACAGCGGCCGCAAGCGGCTCTTCCTGACTGAGCACATCCAGCCGGCTTGGCGTTGAATCTTTAGCAGGAGCGGGGGCAGGCCCCTTCCTTACCTGCAAATTTTCTCAACACACGAGACTTTCACGATAGGCGCTACTGCGCGTGCCGCAATCCTCACCTCACCACTTCAAAATCGATCCATTGAGAACTAGTCTCTTTAGTGTTTGCGTCTAATATCACGATCTGCAAAGCATAGTCTCCCGGCACGAGTTCCGGTTGCAGTCGCAGGTAACCGTTATCGGCAATGCGCGTTACGTCCGTTTGCGCTTCCAGCTTCAGCGGTTGCGGCGCGCCATCAGTAATTATTTCGCTGTCCTTATACAATCGCACCTGCACCAGCAACTTTGGCTGCCGTGTGCTCTTATCGAGGTCGGCGTTGTAGATCTTGTACGAGTAACCCAGAATCGAGCCCGGCCGGAAACGTCTGATGGCCGTGTGCGAACTAGACGTAACTGGCGCGAAACCATTCTGCGCCTTCTCGTCCGCGGGCATCACCGGCTTGCCGTCCTGGAGTTCTACTTCACTGACTGTCAGCCCAGACACGAGCAGCTTGCTCTTCTTCAGATCCGGAACTTCAATCTGTTGCCCGGCTGACCCCAGCTGTTTCGAAGTTGCGTCACGTAGGGCAACGCGGAAGTTGTAAGCTCCCGGTTTCTTCACTGGAATGTCGACAGAGTAAATCAGACCATTGCGAGTAATCGTGTCGAGGTGTTCCGCCGGAAAACGAATAGTGTGCGTGCGATTAAACTCGTCTGCTACTTCATTCTTTTCATTTAGCGTCACGGCAACAACATCAAAGACGCCTTTCTTGATGCCGTTAGGTTCATCGGCAAAAGTCAGTTGCTCGCCATCGACGTGCAACAGCGTTCTGACAAAGCTGCCTTCCACCGGTGTGTTGGCGAAGAAGGCAGTAAGGCGCAAATTCAATCCCGCTTTCGGCAAGGGCGCGGCGATCGCTTCATAAAGTTCACTGTCGCCTGAACGTTTCTTTGGTCGGCGATCTTCGTCTGTGATTCCGAGGAAGCCCGAGCGGGCGCGCACACTCACGTCCGGTCGCTTAACTTTGATTTCGATCTTATTGAACTTCTTGCTCTTGAAGGTGTCGGCTTCCGGTTGATAGCCAATCAGGTAGTAACCCTTTTCGAGGGCGAGGGCCCGGCGCACGGGAACATCGAGGTTGTTTGCGTTAGTATAAAACCTGCCGCCGGTTTCCTCCGCGAGGGAATGCAACCCGCTTTGCGCACTGAGGACCGCGGCCTCGCGGTTTGCTTCAACGATACTCGTTCCGTGTACGTTGCCGCCTCTACCAACAGTATTGTCGAAGTCATCCGCTGCCGAGGCCCCGGGTGCTTGTATGCCGCGGGCGTCGATCGTATTGAAAACGACAGAGGCGCGGTTGGCGAAGTCAATCAGCTCGCGCATGGCGCCTGCGGAGTCGCCTGGTTTCAAAGTTACGAGTGCCGGTGTGCCGGGTGCGCCGCGTTGTTCCGAATCGGTGGCCAACAAAGGAATGCCGTCTGAAAGTAGAAAGACCGTTTTGCGGCCGGGCACTTTCTGCAAGCCGCGCGTGATGTAACGCAGGACTCCAACCAGGCCAACAACTTGGTTGTCTCGCAAGCGATTCTCGGTGTTAACGCGATTCGCTTTGTTCGCCTCGCTCTCAAATTCGACTGGGTTACCTTTGTACTTGAGACCAGAAGTGACCTCAGCCCGATCATAGAAGTCGCCGGAGCCACTGTTTGCGCAGACTCCACGCGGCGGATACCAGCGGATCTTTTTCACCACGCGCATCAACTGCGACTTGTCGGAAGTGTATTGTTGCAAGATGCTACTGCCGCTTCGTGTTTGGTAAATAGCAACCAAATCGTCTGGTTGCATCTGCTCGATGACAAACTTTTCGAGCGCCTCCTGCGCGGCCACCATCCCGACCCGCGACGCAGAACAACTGCCATCATCGACCACAAACGTGAGAATGCGTCCGGCATTCGTGGCCCGAGTGCGCGTTGGCGGTGCGATTGGCGCGTTTTTATCTCCCTTAGACGACGCCGGTGGATTCGCATTTTGAGGTTGAGTAGGAGCCTCAGTGTTGACGAAGGCAACTGAAACAATCTTCTGTGGTCGACCATCCTGCAAGACTTCAAAATCGTTGATAGTAAGGTCTCTGATCGGGTTGCCACTTTTGTCGGTGACCAGCGCGTCGATCTGCACGAGGTTGGTGGAGATGCGAACGACATCATCGGCGGGCTGCTGTTGCCCTTGCGCCCTGAGCGGAGCGATGGTGGCGAAAGTTAATGATGTCAGGAGTAATAGAGATACGAGGTGCTTCATGAGTTTTCCTTTGGTGAGTTTCAAAGTCCTGAACAAGTGCGGTCAGGAAGTTGAGTTTGCCCCTCTTAGTGTTCGTTTTAATTCGTGCTTAGTGTCCGCTTCGTGTTAATTCGTGGTTCGTTCTTTGCCAAACAACAGCTAGACGATCCACGAAAAT
>DASSCX010000096.1:0-3706 GCA_035697425.1 Pyrinomonadaceae bacterium
CTGGATTGTTGGATTCCAGCCGAGCCGGGTTTGGGCCCGCTCGATGTTGGGCTTACGCTGGCGCGGATCATCTTCAGGCAGAGGCATGTATTTCAAGTCCGACTTTGAACCACAGGCAGCAATCACTTCAGCCGCCAACTCTTTAATCGTGAACTCGATCGGATTGCCGAGATTGACCGGTTCATGCAACGCTTCGGAATTCATCAACCTCATCAACCCTTCCACGAGGTCGTCAACGTAACAAAAAGAACGCGTTTGATCTCCGGCGCCATACAAGGTCAACGGCTCACCGCGCAACGCCTGCACGACAAAATTCGAGACCACGCGGCCATCGTTCTCAAGCATGCGCGGACCATAGGTATTGAAGATGCGCGCAATGCGAGTATCGACTCGATTCTGCCGGTGATAGTCCATCATCAGGGTCTCAGCGATCCGTTTGCCCTCGTCGTAACACGAGCGCAAACCAATAGGGTTTACATTTCCCCAATAATCCTCTGTTTGCGGATGGATGAGAGGATCGCCATAAACCTCGCTGGTCGAGGCTTGCAGGATGCGCGCGCGCACTCTCTTGGCTAGTCCCAGCATATTGATCATGCCCATCACGCTCGTCTTCACCGTCTTCACCGGATTGTATTGGTAGTGGATCGGCGAAGCTGGACAGGCCAGGTTATAGATCTGATCCACTTCCAGCAGCACTGGCTCAATGACGTCGTGGCGCAACAACTCGAAGCGCCGATCGTCGAGCAAATGGAAAATGTTTTCCCGCCGCCCGGTAAAGAAGTTGTCCAGACAGATTACGTCGTGGCCTTCGCGCACCAGCCGTTCGCAAAGGTGTGAACCGATAAAGCCTGCGCCGCCGGTTACCAGGATTCTCATGAAGTTTTTGTGATCACCAATCAGGATGGACTTGCTATTGTCAGACGTACTCGGCAATTTGAGGTTTGGCGCTTCCCATGGTTCGCGCCTCCGCCTCTAGATCGGATTGCACCATCTCGCTTACCAGCTCTGCAAATGTGTATTTTGGAGCCCAGCCTAGAACTTTTCGGGCTTTACTGGCGTCGCCGATCAACTGATCCACTTCGGCAGGCCTGCGAAAACGTTCATCTGTGACTACGTACTTGCGATAATCCAGACCCACCTCCGCAAAGGCGCGTTCGCAAAACTCGGCAACACTGTGAGCAGTGCCTGTGGCGACCACATAGTCGTCGGGCTCAGGCTGCTGCAACATTAAATACATTGCATGCACATAGTCTTTTGCGTGCCCCCAATCACGGCGCGCTTCGAGGTTGCCAAGTCTCAACTCGGTTGCCAGGCCTAGTTTGATTCGCGCCACCGTATTGCTGATCTTGCGCGTCACAAACTCAAATCCCCGCCGTGGTCCTTCGTGATTGAACAAGATTCCGTTGACGCAAAACATGTTGTAGGCCTCACGATAGTTGCGCGTGAGATCAAAGCCGGCAACCTTGCTGATGCCATAGGGACTGCGCGGGTGAAACATCGTCGCTTCCGTCTGCGGTACCTCCTGCACCTTGCCAAACATCTCGCTAGATCCGGCGAAATAGAAACGGCATTTCGGTCGCAGCTCTCGTAACGCCGCCAACATGTAATGCGTGCCATTGATGTTGGTATTCATCGTCGAAAAGCCATCAGCAAAACTCTCGGCGACGAAACTCTGGGCCGCGAGGTGATAACACTCGTCGAAATCATACCGGCTGATGATATGAAAAATGCTGGGATAACTTTCGAGACTGGCGGGATGCAGGGTGATCTTGTCGAGCAGGTGCGAAATGCGTTCGGTGCGACGCTCAGGTGCCTCCAACGCCACCCGGCGCACTAGACCATGAACTTCATAGCCCTGGGCCAAAAGTTCTTCGGTCAGGTAGCTGCCATCCTGCCCCGTAATTCCAGTTATTAAGGCTTTCTTTTGAGTCATTTGCTGCTCTGCCTGACCTCGGAAAAAAGTCCGGACATCAGGGCCGTTCTCATTCTACCGGGCTTCAGCCCGGTGACTACATTGATTTGTTTACCGGGAAACCGTTTAAACGGTTTCTGTATTTTGGTTAGTCTCCACGAACACCGCGCTGAAGCACGGTTTGGAATAAAGTCACTGTGCGTTTGGAGTGCTTCGCTCGTTGCACCCCAGATACTAGCAAAGTTCGGCGTCGATTAGCTCACACCAGAGATGTCCAATGGTAATGTGACACTCCTGAACCCGCGCCGTGCGCGCAGCCGGCACCACCACTGCAAGATCGCAAGCGGAGGCGAGCGGCTCCCCGCCGGCTCCGGTGAGGGCTATGGTTTTGCACCCCAGCTCGCGCGCTTTCCTGACAGCTTTTAGAACATTCGCCGACGTTCCACTTGTGCTCAAAGCGAGCAGAAGATCATTCGCGGTGGCCAGCGCTTCAACCTGACGCGCGAACACTTCGTCGTAACCGTAGTCGTTGCTGATTGCTGTTAGCGCGGAAGTGTCGGTGGTGAGAGCAATGGCGGGCCAGGCTCGTCTCTGCCGCTCATATCTACCGACCAGCTCCGCCGCAATGTGCTGGGCATCAGCAGCGCTGCCGCCGTTGCCGCAAAGCAAAACTTTGTGGCCCCGGCGTAAGGTATCGCGGATGAGCGCACCGGCGCGTTCAATCTCAACGAGTTGTGATTGCAGTGTTGCTCGAACTGCTTGCAGATGTTCTTCGAGCGAGCGCTGGAGCAGGGTGGTTGCGGTGAAGCTCTCTGATCTCGGTGAGTCGTCCACGTTGAAGTTCACTCCGCCCAATTAGGTACATTCTGCGAATCATCGCCGGCGTCAAAATTTAAAGCTCTCCTGGCGGTGCGAAGTTCGGGGCTGGAAATTACCATATATTCTCCTGATTGGTGAACTGGGCATTGATTTGGTAGAAGATGCGAGCTGCTGGCGGATCATGTACCGCAATTCAGTACCTGTGGGTTTGCGCAAAAGTCAGCGCCAAGGCCCTTGCGCGCCGAAACTATCTACTTAGCTGGTTTTACGATTGACCAAATACTTCGTCACAGTTTAGGGTGCAGCTTTCAACTTCACCGATGACCAATAACAAGACGCCGATGCTCCGGCAATACCAGGAGCTAAAACAGCAACATCCGGGAACACTCCTGTTTTTTCGCCTCGGCGATTTCTATGAGCTGTTCTTCGACGATGCGGTGATCGGCGCGCGCGAATTGCAGATCACCTTAACGGCCCGGCACAAGGAACACGGCGATCCGATCCCCATGTGCGGCGTCCCGCACCACGCCGCCGCCAACTACATTGCCCGCCTAGTGCGTCGTGGATTTCGCGTGGCCATCTGTGAACAGACCGAAGCTGCCTCGAAAACCAAGAAACTGGTCCGCCGCGAAGTAGTTCGCGTCGTGACTCCCGGCACGCCAATCGATCCGCAATTGCTCGAAGCTCGCGAGTCTGTGTATCTCGCAGCGGTGTGCGGCGCAGGTGAAACAATGGGCGTGGCGTTTCTGGATATCTCCACGGGGGAGTTCCTGGCCACCCAGGAGACTGGTCCGAATGCCTGGGAGCGAATCTGCGCGGCTCTCGAATCTTACGCGCCGCGAGAATTGCTCTTTCCCGCTTCGCTGGCGCCTTTAATCCAGAGCGGTCTTTCGGGAAAGCCTCAGACGGCGCGCCTACCCCTCGTTGAAACCATGCCCGATTCCGTGACGGTTGATAAGTCTCAATCACCGCCTG
>DASSCX010000097.1:0-9950 GCA_035697425.1 Pyrinomonadaceae bacterium
GGCCACTGAAGTGACTGTCGTGCGACCCACGCGATCGGCGACTAGTCCGGCGACAACACAGCCGATGGCGCCGCAACCGATCACCAGAAACGATGCGACCTCGGCCAACGCTGGCTGACTTCCCTGCCCTAAACTCGCGCGGATCATGACTGGGGCCCAGATCCACATCGCATACAGCTCCCACATGTGTCCGAAGTATCCGAAGCTTGCCAGCCGCACGCCCCGATTCTTGAATACTTCAATCGCCTGGCGCCAATCAAAGGGCGCAATCGCCAGCGCAAAGGGTCCATTCTCGACAAACAACAACGTCACGAGACCGCCAATAACCGCCAGGAGAGATATGAAAAGCATGTTGGTGCGCCAGTTGGCACTTCCGACGCCATTGATCAGATACGAAGACGCCTTGCCCAGCGTGAGTGCGCCAACCAGAACGCCGAGCGCCATTCCGCGTGAACGTCGAAACCAGGTCGCTAGGATCTTCATTCCTGGAGGGTAGACCCCTGCCAGAAACATCCCGGTGAGAAATCGTAAGACGATTCCGAGGCGCGGCCCTTCCGCAAAGTAGCCGAAAGCCGCGTTCGCGCCGGCACCCAATACTGCACAACTCGCAACCACATGTCGGGGACTAAAAACGTCGGGTAAGTTAAGAAACGCACTAAGGAGCGTGCCCGCCACGAAGCCAAGTTGCACCGCGATAGTTAACCAACCGGCTGTTGCTTCGCTTAACGTCCATTCAGAGCGCAGAGCGGGCAACACCGCCGCGCCGCTGAACCAAAGCGACATGGACAGCAGTTGGGCCACGGCCAACATTGTGAGTGCCCGCCAGCGTTGTGGCAGTGCGAGGTCGTCTAGCGGACCGATTGTTTCCGCGGTGTGCATGCGCGCCGCGAGGATACTACAAAACAAAAGTGGCAGGTCGAAGTAACCTGCCACTTACTAGAATTGCTTGAAGGCGCTCCTAGACAACTGCTTCATTGAAACTTTGCACTTCCATTTCTTTCCAGGCTACGCTCGACTTTTTCTTCCGTTTGTTTTGATACATCGATTCGTCGGCCTCGGCCATTAAGTCTTCCACGGTGCGGCACTCATCGGGATGCATAAATGCCAGGCCCACGCTGACTGAGAGGCGGTAGGGTGACGGGCTTTGCGAGTTGTACTTCAGAAATTTATCGTTCAAACGGCCCATGACTGTTTCTACGCCACCTTCGGGCTCTACCGCTGCGAATACGGTGAACTCATCGCCACCCAGGCGACCAAGCACATCAGATGAGCGAAATGTTTCTCGCAGGATCTCGGCCGTCTTCATCAGCGCCCGATCACCTTCCTTGTGACCAAACGAGTCGTTGATCTGCTTCAGTCCGTCGAGGTCGGCATAGACGACCATCAGACTCTTGTTGGCGCGTTGCACCGAAATCAAATGCTGTTCGGAAAAGGCGAGGAAGCCGCGGCGGTTATAAAGTCCGGTTAATTCATCAACGAGGGAAAGCGTCTTGATTGCACCCTCAGCGCGTTTGCGCTCAGTAACGTCTTCAATCTGAAAAATGAAGTGCAAAGGCTCACCCTGCGCATCCCGGACCAGCGAGATGCTCGTCAACGCCCAGACTTCCTGACCCTCTTTGTGCAGGTAACGCTTTTCTACCTGGCAGGTGTGCAGTTCGCCTGAGAGCATGCGATAGATCTGCGCCAGATCATTCCCGAGATCGTCCTCGTGAGTGATTGCCTGGAAGTCTGACTCCAGCAATTCAGTTTCACTGTAGCCGACAATGTCACATAAGGAGTGATTGACGCGCAGCCAACTCCCAGAGGGCGACACCAGCGCCATGCCAATCGCAGCATAATCAAAAGCTGTGCGGAAATGCTCTTCGCTTTCCTGGAGCGCCTTGCTGATGCGTTCCTGTTCAGCAATAAAGCGGTTCAACTCTTCTACGTGAAGCTTTGCTTGCTCCGCTTGGGCGGCTGACGTCTCGACGTTTCTCAGGTAAGTCTGGTAGGTGAGATAGATTATGGCGATGATCGGAACCAGGGCGAGGAACGCGTAAAAGCCGATCTGGCTAATCAATTGCGCGACAATAGCGGCGGCGGAAGCGCCGGCAAAGTAAGTGATCGAGGTCCAAAGAAAATTCGTTCGCCAAGTGAACCACAAAGGTTGGTCAAGCCTTAGCGCAGCACTGATGGCTACTAATCCGGAATTGAGCACGTACTGCACCAGGGCCATCGCGCAGAGTGCTACTATCAGGTTAGGAGAATAGCTGTCCGACAAATGCGTTAAGGGACCAAATCCGAAATGCAGGACCGCCGCGGTCACTCCCGTGGAACACGCCATCACGCCTGCATTGAACAGAGCAACAATCGGCTTTTTGCTAAAACGGCGCGAAGATGTGAGGGCTTCGGTGGCCGCCAGTAGAACCGCCGCCTGGCCGCCGAAGAGCATGAGGGTAAGAAAAACGAAAGTGTCGGAAACTGAGATGTGACCTTTCGCTCGCGGAATCTCAATCGTGACTCGCGAGCCGATTAACATCGCCAGTCCCAGAATAATAAAGCGGCGATCGATTTGTTCCACCGGCAAGGTGTAACCACAGAAAGCCACCACAGCCACGCCAATGGCCGCAACCGACCACATGTAAGCGCTCCGTAGAAACTCTCTGTTCTTTCCTTGCGTCATCGTCGGGGGTTAACGCTCCAGCTAACACTGTGCGGAACCACGCACCGCATCGCCACTCCATAGTGCAACGACTATTCCGCAGCGTGCGCCGGCAAATCGGGCTTGAATTGTGGCCTTTTTGCGAGTCGATTGCTCTGACTCGGTCAAAGAGCAGTCATTGTGAAGAGGGAAATTATTCAATCTGACAGAAAGCTGAGACGGCAACGCCCTACAACTCCGAGTTCCCTTTGTAGCGCGCAGTGCAGACTATTTGTTTGTGCCGGAGCTGCGGCAAGCGTGCCTTCGGACTGCCCTACCTGATCTGTTTCCTTGAGAAAGAGCTGCCACTTTGATTCGTGATATTCTGACGTCCCCCGTTTAATAAATCGCGACGGTTGCTTTCTCATTTCTTCTCGACAAGGGTTGGAATTTTCTATGTCTGTGGCCGAGGTATTGGCATCACTCAAGGGAAACTCCTCGAGTTTCGCAATCGGCCAGCCGATCCGCGAAGAGTTGTTTAGTGTCGAGCGACTCGAGCACTACGCCCAGACCCTGGCGAACGAGCATCGCATCGTCCACATAAAAGGGCGCGCCCGCCTGCTCCCCCGCGTCGAAGACAATGGCCGCAAGCTGGTCGCTGCTTATCGCACTCTCGTCGAAGCCCTCCGGAGCGGCCAATTAATCTCTCCGGCCGCCGAATGGTTAGTCGACAACTTCCATATCATCGAAGAACAGTTGCGGGAGATTCGGGAAGACTTACCTAAGAGCTACTATCGCGAGCTACCCAAACTAGCGGATGGGGATCAGAAAGATTTTCCACGAATTTATGCTCTCGCCCTCGCACTGATTGCCCACACTGACAGCCGGCTGGATACGAATACTCTGCGGCGCTTCATTGCCGCTTATCAGAAGGTTGCGCCGCTTTCGATCGGCGAGCTCTGGGCCGTGGCAATCACCCTCCGCCTGGCATTAGTGGAAAACCTGCGCCGGCTTGCTGTGTTGATCCTGCAGGCCCGCGAGGAACGCGAGGATGCTGACAAACTTGCCGACAAACTTCTGGAAACTGCCCCAAGGCAACCGGCGTCGCTCCTGACATATGTCACAGATCGTTTTGAAAAACGCGAAGTCATTCCCCACGCCTTCGTGGTGCAACTAATTCAAAGACTACGTGAACAGGATCCGGCGGTGATGCCGGTGATGGAATGGCTTGAGCAGCACTTAACGCGCCAGGGCGAAAGCGTGGAACGAGTGATTCACGGCGAGCACCAGCGACAGGCTGCCACTCAGGTAACGATTGGAAACATCATCACCAGCATGCGCTTGCTGTCGACGCTCGACTGGCAAGAGTTTTTTGAAAGCGTAAGTCTGGTGGATCCGTTGCTCGCCAAAGATCCGGCGGCAGCTTACGCGGATATGGAGTTCGCTTCGCGTGACCGCTACCGGCACGTGATCGAGAGAATCAGCAAGCGCGTTAAAGTTTCCGAATTGAAGGTCGCCGAGGCTGCGGTTGGCTTAGCGGAGCAAAGTGTCGCCAGCTTAGGCACCGAAGCGCGCCAGGCGCATGTTGGCTACTACTTAATTGATGATGGCTTGCCGCAGTTGGAGGGCAAGTTTGGCTATCGCCCGCGCCTTAGAGAAAGCCTGACGCGCTGGTGTTTTCAACATCCAACCCTGGCGTACCTCGGTACACTTTCTTTACTGACCGCACTAATAGTCCTAGCCCTTTCGCTGCGCATGTATCGGCACGGTGGCAGCAAGGCAATCATCGTTGCCACCGTTCTTTTGGCTCTGATTCCCGCCAGCGACATTGCTCTGAGCATCTTGAATTGGGACGTGACGAACCTCTTTGACCCGAGATTGCTACCACGCATGAGCACTGCAAAGGGTGTTGGCGCGGCAGGTCGCACCATGGTCGTCATCCCTACAATCTTTTCGAGCGAAACAGGTGTGCGCGAACTCCTCGAAAGATTGGAAGTGCATTTTCTGGCGAACCAGGACGAGCATCTGCACTTTGCGTTGCTTGGTGATTTTGCGGATGCGCCGGCAGAAGAGATGCCAGACGACGCTGCTTTACTGGACGTCGCGGTGAATGGCATTGCCGAACTCAACAAACGCTACAGCAAAGATGCACTGCCGACATTTCACCTGTTTCATCGCCGCCGGTTGTGGAACCCGAATGAGAATTCCTGGATGGGTTGGGAGCGTAAACGAGGAAAGCTGCATGAGTTTAATCGCGTTCTGCGCGGCGCACGCGATACCAGTTTTATCTTGCAACCAGCGGAGCCCGCTCTTTATTCGACTGTAAGATTCGTTATTACACTTGATTCTGATACGCAGTTGCCGCGTGATGTCGCGCGAAAGCTGGTTGGGACTGCACTTCATCCGCTTAACCGGCCGCAGATCGATCCGCGGGTAAATCGCGTCGTGGAAGGCTATGGCATTTTGCAGCCCCGTGTCAGCATCGCTCTTGAAAGCGCATCGCGTTCGCGCTTTGCACGGATCTTCTCGGGTAATACCGGAATCGATCCGTACACCACAGCAGTTTCCGACGTCTATCAGGATTTGTTTGCAGAAGGAAACTACACCGGCAAGGGTCTTTACGAGGTCGACGCCTTTGAAGCGTCGCTCCAGGATCGCGTTCCCGAAAACTCACTACTCAGCCATGACCTCTTTGAATCGCTGTTTGCGCGTGCTGCCTTAGTCACCGACATCGAGCTCCTAGATGACTACCCCGCTCACTACGATACTTACGCGAAACGGCAGCATCGCTGGACGCGCGGCGACTGGCAAATTGCGGGCTGGTTGTTTCCCCGCGTGCCGGTTGCCGGCGGCAGGAAAGCGCCGAACAAGTTACCCCTCATTTCACGATGGAAGATACTGGATAACCTGCGCCGCAGCCTCGTTGCTCCCTCGTTATTCTTGTGGCTGCTCGGAACTTGGCTCTTCTTTCCGGGTTCGGCTCTATTCTGGTCGCTGTTCGCGGTGCTGGTTATCGCTTTCCCCGTCTACTTGCACGTCACCACCAGCTTGCTGATTCACCCGCGGGGCATTCCCTGGACCAGCCACTTCTGGTCTGTATGGGGCGACATTCGCACTAACACTGCGCAGGTTGGCTTGTCGCTGGCCCTGCTGCCCCACCAGGCTTATCTGATGGTGGATGCGATTGTACGCACGCTGTATCGCAAATTGATCTCGCACCGGAAACTGTTGCAGTGGGTTACTGCCGCGCAGGCCGAGCGCGCGGCCCGGCACGATTTTTCTGAGTTTTTGTGGTTTATGCTGCCGGCGGAGGTCCTAATCGTAGTCGCAGGACTCACTGTTTTCTTTTTCCGACCTGGCGCGACCGGCGTGATGGCGCCTTTTCTGGTTGTCTGGGCAATTTCACCGTTGGTCGCTTATCTCGTCAGCCGTCGGACAATACGCGCACCGCGGGTGCTGGCCCGTGAAGACCTGAGATTCGCCCGAACCGTGGCGCGCCGCACCTGGCGCTTCTTCGAGAACTTTGTGGGAGCGGAAGACAATTGGTTGCCACCCGACAACTATCAGGAAGATCCCAAACCGTTTGTCGCACACCGAACGTCACCCACGAACATTGGCGTGCTCTTGCTTTCCACTGTAGCGGCACATGATTTCGGTTACCTCGGGTTTGCCGAGTTTGTACAACGACAAGCCTCTACCTTTTCCACCCTCCGAAAGCTGGCAAAGTTGCATGGCCACTTTTTCAATTGGTACGACACCAAAACGTTACAACCTCTCACGCCGCAATACATCTCCACGGTAGATAGCGGCAATCTCGCGGGCCATCTGATTGCTTTGAGGCAAACGTGTATTGAGCTTCCTGATCTGAAATTGTTCGACGCCAGAATTCTGGAAGGCCTGAACGACACGCTCATCACAATTGGCTTCGAAGCCGAACGAATTGTCGCCAGTCGTCAACGAACCGCATTTGTTACGGCGCGCCAACTACGAGAGGAGATTGCAGCAAGCCAACAACTCCTTGATGCCCCAGCATCCCAATCACTCACCTTTTGGGCCTCCCTATTCGCTTCTTTGCGGCGTCATGGGTCAATCATTGAGGACATCGTTGACGCGCTCGCTCAGGAACATGGCGCCGAGACTTATGAAGAGCTGCACTGGTGGGCTGGAAGGTTCTCGCTTCAAGTCAGCTCGTTTGAAAATGATCTGCGGGAGTTAACCCCCTGGGCTCTTGAATCGTTCGCTAAGAGACTGACGCCGCCGGCAGAAATGCGGGCGGAGGAAAACGAGAACTGGAATTCAATTGTCGAGTCTTTGAACGCCGTTCCCACGCTTGCCGACCTTCCCGACCTTGTTGACAGCGCACTCGTCCACCTCGCGGCACTAAGCAACTCGGAACCAACAAACGCCGAAGCGCCCCTTGAAGAGCAGACGTTCACCTTGACCGGCGCGCTCGAAAGCGCTGCGTCCGCAGCTCGCAATCTGCTCTCACAGCTGTCGTCTCTGGCCCATGAGTGTGAACAGATCTTCGAGGAGATGGATTTCCACTTTCTCTTTGACGAGGAGCGGAAGCTGTTCGCGATCGGCTACAACGCCTCTGATTTGCGAGCTGACAACTCGTTTTACGACTTGCTTGGTTCGGAAGCACGGCTGGCTAGCTTTGTAGCAATCGCCAAGGGCGACGTTCCCCAGGAACATTGGTTTCGCATGGGCCGTCAGTTGACTTCCGTTAACGGCAGTCAGGCGCTCATCTCCTGGACTGGCACAATGTTCGAATACCTGATGCCCTTGTTGGTGATGCGCACCTACGAGGGCACGCTGCTCGATCAGACATACCACGCCGTGGTAGCACGTCAAATTGAGTACGGCAGGGAGCGCGGTGTGCCGTGGGGCATTTCTGAGTCGGCATACAACGCCCGCGATCTTCAACTCAACTATCAGTATGGTCCTTTTGGCGTGCCTGGCCTGGGTTTGAAACGCGGACTAATTGAAGACCTGGTGACGTCTCCTTACGCTACCGTTCTCGCGGCAATGATTCATCCTCGGGCGGCCATGGAGAACCTGCGGCTGCTGGCCCGCGAGGGTGCGCTCAGTGGCTATGGCTTTTATGAAGCCATCGATTACACCCGCGAGCGACTGCCACAAAACCAAAAGCACGTGATGATTCGCGCCTGGATGACGCACCATCAGGGAATGAGTTTGGTGGCTCTGGATAACGCGCTTCTTAATGGACGCATGGAGCAGCGCTTTCACAACGATCCGCTGGTGCAGGCAACGGAACTACTGCTTCAGGAAAGGATCCCCGTCGGCGTCGTGGCGGCACATCCGCGGGCAGAAGAAGTTCTTTCAGGACGCGTGATCCGATCGTTACCGGGTATGATCACGCGAGTCTACAACTCCGCAAATCTGGAGACACCGCGCACACAACTGCTCTCCAACGGCACCTACCATCTGATGATAACAACGGCAGGCTCCGGTTACGCGGCCTGCGGTCGCAACGCGGTTACCCGTTGGCGGGAAGACGTGACGCGTGACAACTGGGGCACCTTTATTTATCTGCGCGACGTGCGCAGCGGCAGTGTATGGTCCGCCGGTCATCAACCGGTGCAACGTCGGGCGCAGTCGTATGAAGTTTCGTTTTCTGAAGACAAAGCTGATTTCTGGCGCACCGACGCCGGCATAGTTACGCACATGGAAGTTGTAGTGTCCGCGGAAGACAACGCGGAAGTACGACGTATCTCGCTCACAAATAACTCGCTGCGCACTCGGGAAATAGAGCTGACGAGTTACGCGGAGATTGTTTTAGCGCCGCAACAAGCAGACGCGGCCCATCCCGCGTTCAGCAATCTTTTCATCGAGACTGAATTCTTTGCCGCGGAGAATGCCCTCTTGGCACACCGGCGACAGCGTGCGCGCGAGGACGAAAAAGTTTGGGCGGTTCATGCTGTGGTGGCGGAAGGCGACACGCTCGGCGCCGTGCAATACGAGACGGATCGCGGGCGTTTTCTTGGTCGCGGTCATACGACCGCCGATCCGATCGCAGTGATGGAGGAGCGGCCCCTGTCAAACACGGTGGGCGCAGTTCTCGATCCGGTTTTCAGTCTGCGCCGCCGGGTGCGCATCAAACCAAATCAAACCGCCCGCGTTACCTTTAGTACGGCCATCGCCAACAGCCGGGAACAGGCGATGATGCTGGCCGATAAATATCACGACCCTAATATCTTTGAGCGCGAGTCGCGCTTGTCCTGGACCAAAGCTCAGGTGGAGATGAGCCACTTAAGCCTTGATGCCGAAGACGCGCATCTCTTTCAACGCCTCGCCGCCCGCGTGCTTTATTCGGATCCGACACTCCGTCCGCGTCCGCACGTGCTGGGACTAAATACCAAGGCTCAATCAAGCCTCTGGGCGTATGCAATCAGCGGCGATCTACCGATCCTACTGGTGCGCGTCAACCGCCTCGAAGATTTGCAGATGGTGCGGAAGATCCTGCGCGGCCACGAATACCTCCATTACAAAGGTCTGAAAATTGACCTCGTCATCCTCAACGATCATCCACCCGGCTACATGCAGATTCTGCACAAAGAGTTGGAGTTGCTGCTTCGGACCACGGGGCTGCAAGCACTCCAGGACAAACCCGGCGGCTTCTTTCTTAGGCGCGCGGACATCATGCCGGAAGCGGATCGCATTCTGCTGCACGCGGTAGCGCGGGTAGTCATCGTTACCGAGCGCGGCTCTCTGGAGGATCAACTGGAACGCTCCGCCGTAGAAGAAGTGCTGCCCCCAGCATTCCTGCCGCGCCTGGCGTCGCAGAGTTATCCCGAACCGACAGTTGCCTTGCCCGAACTAACCTTTTTCAACGGGCTCGGTGGTTTTCATCAGGGTGGACGCGAATACGTAATCGTTCTCGGCGCCGACCAGTGGACGCCGGCTCCCTGGGCCAACATCATTGCGAACGAAAGTGAGTTCGGTTTTCAGGTAACCGAGACGGGCTCCGGTTACACGTGGTCAGTAAACAGCCGCGAGAACCGACTCACGCCGTGGTCAAACGACGCCGTTAGTGATCCGCCGGGCGAGATAATCTACTTGCGTGATGAAGACACGGGCACGGTTTGGTCAACTACTCCCGCCCCGATCCGCGAAGTTGAGCCCTACTCCATCCGCCACGGTCAGGGCTATACCGTGTTCGAGCACACGAGCCACGGAATCTCTCAGGAGTTGTTAGTTTTTGCGCCGCTGAAAGGTTCCGTGAAGATTTCATTGCTGCGCTTACGTAACCGCACGGATCGCAAGCGGCGTCTGACGATCACGCAATACAACGAATTGGTGCTGGGCT
>DASSCX010000098.1:0-21153 GCA_035697425.1 Pyrinomonadaceae bacterium
TCGCTGATGAAATTTGAGCGGCAGATGTTAAGGCTGAGCTGCTTAAGCAAAGTACAAGTACTAAGCACAAAGTACTAAGCTCGTTCCTATTCCTGGCGCACTCTGCGCTCCTGGGTGCCTTGCCCTTTCAGCTTTTCCCCAATGAAAAATGAGAAATGACAAACGTCATCTGAAGAATGTCTTCGCTTACGGCCCCGTATAACACCGCCTAGTTATTGACACTTAGGCAGCCCGCATGTTAAACCCTCGGTCTTCCGGCAGTTACAGGTATTCATTTGTGAGCACCCACGGCCCACATGAGACGGCTTCCCCAATGCTCAGCGTTTTGGGTATGACTGGCGTGACTGTAGAGCAGACTGAACTCAAGTTGCCCAGCCGTCTCGAGGCTGTCGCTGAAGGCGCGACTGCTGTCGCGGATTTGTTGAATCGCGCCGGCGTCAGCGAGGAAGCTGCCTTCGGAATTGACATGGCCGTTCGTGAAGGCATTGCTAATGCGGTGATTCACGGCAACAAGCTCGATGAAGAGAAACTAATTACGATTGTTGTAACGAGATCCGTTGACTCTCTTGAGATCATTGTGCGCGACCAAGGCTCGGGTTTCGATGCCGGAGCTATTTCCGATCCGACAGCCGCGGAAAACATCTTGAAGACTTCCGGACGCGGCATTTTCTTTATGCGCAACTTCATGGATGAAGTTAGTTGGTCGGTATTACCGGAAGGCGGCACGTCGCTGCGAATGATCAAGAAGCTCGAAAATTCGTAAAGGAGATTTCTGAAAATGGCAGAGTTGAATATTACGGAGCGTATGGCGGGAGACGTAACCGTTCTGGATATGAGCGGCAAGATCACTATTGGTGAAGGCAGCGTCGCCTTGCGCACCGCCGTCCGCCGTATGCTTGAAGAAGGCAAGAAGAAAATTCTGTTGAATCTCGCGGGCGTGGGCTACATCGACTCCAGCGGCATTGGCGAGTTGGTTTCAAGTTACACTGCCATCAATAAGGACGGCGGCCAGCTCAAGTTGTTGAATCTCACGCAGAAGCTGCAAGACCTGTTAACTATTACGAAACTACTGACAGTCTTCGACGTATACGAGAGCGAGTCAGAAGCCCTCAGTAGCTTTAACTAAATCACTCAGGCTTAACATTAGTGTTTGATTACCGGAGATCAGAGTTATGGCAGAACTTGAATTGAAAGAGCGGCAAGCCGGAGACGTGACGATTCTCGATTTGAGCGGTCCCGTGAGAATGGGTGAAGGCAGCGTAGCCTTGCGCGATGCCACGCGACGGCTGGCCGATGAAGGCAAGAGGAAGATTCTGCTCAACCTGGGCGGCGTTAAGTATATGGACTCGAGTGGCATTGGCGAGCTGATCGCCAATTACACAACCATTAAGAACAAGGGCGGCGAGGTCAAACTGCTGAATCTTACCGGCAAAATTAAGGACCTGCTCGTGATTACCAAACTCCTCACCGTCTTCGATTCTTACGATAGCGAAGCCGACGCCTTGAATAGTTTTAAATAAGTTTCGAGTTCCGGGTTTCAGGTTTCAAGTTCGCGTTGCTCACGTGAGACTATGGGACTTGGGACCTGAGACTTGATCGATGTTTCGCGCCAACATTCGCCGCCTGCTCGCCCTTGATGATCCACCCGAGCGGACGGCGCTCGCTTTTTCCATCGGCGTGTTTATCGCTTTCTCGCCTTTCCTCGGCTTACATACAATCGCGGCGACGCTGGTTGCTTTCATCTTCCGCTTTAACAAGATCGCGATTTTCGCTGGGACCTTTCTTAATAACCCCTTCCTCACGCTGGTGCCAATAATCATTGTCTCGTATGGCCTGGGGGCGTTGCTGCTGGGACATCCTTTGCACATTCCAGCCGAAGGAATCGAACTGATCAAGAGTCCGCGGCCGCTCACTGCTGCTTACTATCGCGAGCTCTTCGGACATGGCTGGTATTTTATTAAGCCCTTCGCGCTCGGCAGCACAATTCTTTCGCTCGTTTGTCCCCTAATCGCATATCCATTAACATTGTCGATGTTGCGTGCGCATCGAAAACGTAAACAACGGGCAGCCCAAGAGCCGTAGGAGATATTGCAGTCCGGAAGGGTGGTTTACCGCCCGCTGGTCGAGCAGAACCAACCTAAGGCGGGGGAAGCCCTCCTTCCTGACTGAGCATTTGGTTGAAGGCTGGCATCCGTAAGATCCGTCTGAAGCATCTCTAACTTTCCCATCGGCTTTTTGATCTTGATTGAAACTCGCTATGAAGAAATACCTGAGTATTTTGTTTACAACTGCATTTATCGGCACGTGCAGCAACTTTGCTTATTCCCAATCCCCGCCACCCGCCACCAATCAGCAACGGCCGGTGGCACAGCGTCCGGCCACCGGATTTAACCTCACCGAATATGGCGTGGAAATTCAACCCGATTCGCGTCTGATCATCATGATGGCGGCGCTTGAAGCTGCGGGTTTTGATCCAACCCCGGCGGGAAGGGAGCCCTCTGCGTTTCGGGCGCAAGTAAGACGAGACCTCGCGGGCCTCGATCCAGATTTGCGGCAACGCCTGCGCGCTTTTTACGAACGCAACAAACTGCCGGCTCCAGCTACCGCGGCGGACCAGGCTGCGCGCTACGTCTCGCTTGCATTTGCGTTTACGCCCCTCCCTTTGTTTGAAGCTCCCGTACGATCTGATGATCTTCCCGGAGGACTGCTGGAGGTTCTGGATTTCGCGCCGCTAGTGCGCGAGTTTTATCGCAAGTCAGGAATTGATGAACGGCTGGTGAGCTACACGAGAGCTTATCAGGGGGAAGGTGATCGGTTACGGCAACCCACCGCCGGCATGGTTAGCGCAGTTCTTTCTTACCTGCACACGCGTCCCATCACGGTTGCCAACGAACGGGTGGTTTCGAAATCACCGGGGAAGAAAACAAGTGCCAAAACTTACACCCTGCGTTCTCATGAGCGCCGGTTTTTTATTGTGCCGGATTTGCTCGCCGCTCCAGGTGCCATCAACCTGCGCGTGATTGGTGACGATTACTATGCCGTCTTGCCGGAGGGAACAGATCCGCAATCGTCCGAACTGCAACGGGCCTATCTGCAATATGTGGTTGACCCGCTGATGCTGCGCTTCAATCGAAGCATTGCCGAACGCCGTGAACAGATTCGCCAGGTGATCGCGGATCGCGAAAAAGCCGGTGGCACGGTGACTCCCGACGTGTTCCTGGTCGTCTCGCGTTCACTCGTGGCGGCGGCTGATGCGCGCTTTGAGGAAGTTAAGCGACTCGATGCGTTATCTCGTGACGCTCGTCGCAAATTGGATCAAACAAAAGATGAGACCTTGAAGGCCAGCATTGCGCGCGAGACCCAGGCGGAGATGAATGCCATTCGCGATGAAACTATTGCCAAGCTGGCTGATGAATATGAGCGCGGCGCGGTGCTCGCATTTTTGTTTGCCGACGAACTCAAGGGAATCGAAAGCAGCGGTTTCGATGTGGCGAATTTCTTCGTCGACATTATTTCTTCATTCGATCCCGCGCGCGAGAGTCGCCGCCCGGCCGAGTTTGCGGAGGCGCGCCAGCGGGCTCGCGCGGCCCGGCAAGCGCGTGTCGCGGCCCGCAATCTTGAAGCGGAAACTCCGGCTTACTCTCCCGCCGAGGCGACCCGGGCGGCAGTACTCGTAAAGCAACTTTCGCAAATTGAGGAGCTGCTGCGATTGAAAGACTATCCGGCGGCTGAGACGCGGTTGAAGGATCTGATCAAGGATAACCCGCGCGAACCGCGAATCTTCTTTGCCCTCGCGCAGACTGCAAGCCTGGCTGCCGGTGATGCCACGGATGAAGAGGTGCAGGCTGAGCGCCTAAATCGCGCGCTCGCAAATTACCGGCTCGCAGTGCAGTCGTCTTCGCCGGAAACAGATCGCGGCTTAATTTCTCGGGCCTACGAAGCTATGGGGCGCATCCACGCATTTATGGACAATCCGGTTGAAGCTGCGAAGGAGTTTGACGAAGCGATCAAGCTTGGAGAGGTTCGCGGTGGAGCTTATAAGGAAGCGGTTGAGAATCGGAAGAAACTTCCTTAGAGTCTCAGGTCTCAAGTCCCAAGTCTCAAGTTCTCTTCGCAAAGACGCAAAGTCGCGGAGGCGCTGAGATAAACAAAAAGTAAAAGGCCGGCTGAGGAACCTGTCGTTAGGTCCTCTAGTCGGCCTTATGTTTACTCTGCGACTCCGCGTCTCTGCGTCTTCGCGTTAAATAGGGTGTTGTTCTCTGGGCAACCGTCGAATCCTTGGTCGTGGCGCCCCTGCTGGAAACTCAACGTTGATTTCCGGAATCACCGGCAGTTGGATTCGCGGAATCGATATGTTCATTTCAGGAATTACGGGCAGTTCGATCCGTGGGACTATTACCCGCCGGCCCATCTGGGGCGCGGTTCCCGGAATCGCCATCGGAGTTGAGATTGTCTTCGGCGTGACGGTGATGTTCCGCTGATTCTTGTTGCGGATCACGGTCAGTGTTACATCGCCTTCTTTCTTCTTGTTGATTCCGCGTGCCAGGTCGCCGGCGTCTTCAATTTTCTCGCCATCGATCGCCGTGATGATGTCGCCCGCTTTGAGTCCCGCCTTGGCCGCCGCACTATCTTCTGCAACCGACGTCACGAGAACGCCCTTGCCGTCAACGATGCCGAAGTAATCGGCAAGTTGTTTCGTTAGTGTGGTAGTGCTGACACCAATCCGGCGGTTGTTGCCAAAGGACATGACGAGACCATCGCCGTCCTTTTCCCAGTTCCAAACCTGCGCCCCCGGTTTCAGACCTTCGAGATTCTTAAAACCTTCGAGACCCTTACCGAATCCCTGGATGCGGGTGAGCGCGTCGGAGTCTTTGCGTTTGGCGATGGTGACCGCCACTTCCTGTTCCGAGCCGCCGCGACTAATCGTCAGCCGGGCTGTCTGGTCAGGTGCTACTTCTGAGACGAGGCGATTGAGTTTGCGCACACTGGTTACGTTCTCGCCATCGAATTTCAAGATCACATCGTCCTTGCGCAAACCGGCTTTCTCTGCCGGACTGTCTTTGACGATGTTCGTGATGCCGGTGCCGCGCACCTCGCGCATATTGTAGCGCCCCATGTTTTCCCGGCTAATGTCTTCTGCGTAAACACCGAGGAAGCTGCCGCCATCCATGAGAACAGTAAACGCTTGTCCGAAAGGCCCGGCCAGGGCAGGTGCGTCTGGTGGGGCGGGCGGCGCGCTTGGTTGCTGGGCCATTGCAATGCCCGCCGTCAGCGACAGGGAGATCGCCAGATAAGAAATGCGTCTAATTG
This sequence comes from Pyrinomonadaceae bacterium, assembly GCA_035697425.1. Lineage (GTDB taxonomy): Bacteria > Acidobacteriota > Blastocatellia > Pyrinomonadales > Pyrinomonadaceae > PSRF01. The sequence goes on from DASSCX010000098.1 coordinate 5,311, forward strand.
TCATACAAAGGAAATCCTCCGGAAAGATTTTGTCGCTTATTACACGCGGGATTTGGCGGCGAGTTCCGGAAAGAGATGGGGAGAAGGGGAGGCGGGGAGGGGGAGACGCGGAGAGGGGGTGAAGAGGAGATGGGGGACGCGGGGAGGTGTGTGAAGGGGAGACGGGGAGACGCGGAGATGGGCTGAAGGGGAGATGGAAGATATGCGCAGTTAGGAAGGCTGGCTTGCCGCCGCTAAAGTTGAATGCTATCAGCCCGCGTCCCCGCGTCCCCGCGTCCCCGCGTCCCCGCGTCTCCACTTCTCCCTGTCTCCGCGTCCCCTTCAAACCGCCCGGTAAACCTCTTTGCCGTCCGCTATTTCCAACGCAATCTTTCCTTCCGAATGCGCCAGATCAAGGTGGGCAACAGCTTCCGAAACCGCCAGAAACCGGTGCACATCATCAGTTTCGGGAAACAGCGCGCGCGAGACGTCCCACGCCGTTGCTCCGGCCTTGGGCACCAGTTTTATGACCTCTGCCTGCCGGTCACGGATCGCGCGCAGATAACGATTGAACAATTCTTCGTAGTCGTGAACGGGATCGCCATGACCGCCATAAACGAACGTGGGCGCAAACGTCCGCAGTCGCGCGAGACTGACGAGATACTCGGCGAGCGAAGGAAAGCGGCGACTGGGATCGATCGGATCCGGCGAGAGGATCGGATTGGGCGTAATGCGCTTTAGTACGCAATCACCGGCAATCACAGTACGATCAGCTTCGCGTATGAAAGAACAGGAGCCGGGCGTGTGCCCGGGCGTGTGCACAATCCGCAGTGAGCCATTGTTGAATTCCAGCTCGGCTTCGTCGCGCAGCTCACTGTATTCATCTTCCGCAAACGAGTCGGCATACAGGCGCACATCCTGGTACAAACGACGCATCGACTCGATCTCATTGTCCGGCACCCCCGCGCGCACTAAGAGGGCCCGATGTTCTTCATGTTCAAGTCGACCGGTGCGGTGACCAGTTTCCCAGTCATGTACTAAGACCTCTGCATCTTTTGCTTCATCCCGGAGCGAACGAGCCAGACCGCAATGATCTTCGTGAGCATGTGTGAGCACGATGCGGCGTAGATCTGCGACGCGCACGCCTGCTTTGCGCAAGCCCTCTCGCAAGGCATCGCTGGCTTCTTTGGTCTTCGGGCCGGTATCAATGAGCGTGAGCGGTTCTTCGGCGATCAGGTAGCAATTCACCGGACCGATGTAGAAGGGCGTAGGGACCGAGATGGGGATGATGCGCATGGACGGAAAGGGTAACAGGGAAAGAGGGTAACAGGGGAAAGTGAAGACCAAATGAAACGGGGAAAAGGGGAACCGGGTGTAAGACTTTTTACCTCTTCCCCTGTTCCCCTCTTTTCCCGGTTCCCCTTTTAACTAATATGCGTACCGATTCGCCTCGATCATCACATCCGCGATCCGTTGCCGCGCCACAACCGTGTTCATCGGCGTCAGCTTAGTAAACCGGCGCAATGCCGCCAGCAGCGTGCGGAGCTCATCGCCCTCCGCCATGGCCGCGAGTGTGTTCTTTGCCCGAGCTTCAATTCGTTCCACCGCGTCGTTGCAGAACACGCGCGTCATGTCGATGTAACGCGCGGCAGCATCTTCGCCCCCGGCGGCAACAAGTTTCTGTGCTCGCAGAATTGCGCACTCCATCGCGTACGTATCGATGATGATGTCGGCAATACCCATCAAGACTTCCTGCTGATCGCCGAGCTTCATCATGTACTTCTGCGCTCCGGTTCCCAGAGTCATGAGGGCTACCTTCTTGGCGTTGGTAGCAAGCTTGTGCTCGGCTGCCAGCACTTGCTCATCTTCGTCAAAGCCCATCATCTGTGGCGTCAGAATCTCGTCCATCAAAGCCTGCGCTGCCGGCAAAAGTGCCAGCTTGCCGCTCAAGGCACTCTTCATCAGTCGCCCTGGAACCAGCATGCGATTGATCTCATTCGTCCCTTCGAAGATGCGATTGATGCGCGAATCGCGGTAAGCACGTTCGGCCGGATAATGGGCCGAATAGCCGTAGCCACCGTAAATCTGCACCATCTCATCGGCGACGAAATCGCAGTACTCCGAAAGCGCGACCTTGATGATCGAGCACTCAGCCGAGTATTCCTCAATCGCTTTAAGCTTGGCATCCGGATCAGTCGTGTCGCTGATCGCGGTTTCAATCATGCCGAGCGTACGGTAAGTCATCGCCTCGCCCACCCAGGTGCGGATCGCCATCTCCGCGAGCTTGGCCTTGATTGCACCGAAAGAGGAGATCGACTTGCCAAACTGCTCGCGCTCGTTCGCGTACTTGATCGCTTCGTGCACCATCAGCTTCATGCCGCCGATGCACATGGCGCCAAGTTTGAAGCGGCCGATGTTGAGAATGTTGAAAGCGATCTTGTGGCCTTTGCCAACCTCGCCCAGCAGATTTTCAACCGGCGCTTTTGCGTCCGTGAGCACTAGCGGGGTGGTGCTCGAACCCTTGATGCCCATCTTGTGTTCTTCCGCGCCCGGGGTAACACCATCCTGCGATTCCACAATGAACGCCGAAAACTTATCGCCATCAACCTTCGCAAAGACGATGAAGATGTCGGCAAACCCGCCATTCGTGATGAACATCTTCTCGCCGTTGAGAATGTAGTGCGTGCCATCAGCGCTGAGTTTCGCGGTCGCCTTCGCCGCCATTGCGTCAGAGCCCGATCCTGCTTCCGTAAGCGCGTAAGCAGTGATCAATTCGCCAGTAGCAATCTTCGGCAGGTACTTCTGTTTCGCTGCTTCAGTGCCGAAGTAAATGATTGGCAGCAAGCCGATCCCACTTTCGGCGCCGAGTGTTGTAGCGAATGAAGCCGAGCGGCCGATGTTTTCACCGACAAGCGCGCCTGACGTTTGATCGAGACCGAGACCACCGTACTCCTCAGGAATGTTGGCGCCGACCAAGCCGAGGTCAGCGGCTTTCTTGACGAGGTCGCGCGCGAGTTCCCAGTTGTGGTGCTCGAGCTCATCGATGCGCGGCAGCACTTCATTGTCCATAAACTGCCGCGTCGTCTCGGCAATCATGCGGTGTTCTTCAGTGAAGTCTTCGGGCGTGAAAATCTCTCCCGGCGTTGTTTGCTCGATGAGAAACGCGCCGCCCTGGACCACTTTTTTCTGTTCGACTGCGGCTACCATGATTCCCCTCCTAAACTAGAACTCTAACTTTAATGTTGACCGTTTTGAACTTTGTACTTTGAGCTTGGTACTTTGTTCGCCAACGCTTCAAATACCTTTTAAACGGTCGTTCTTGGACGCGAAACAAACAAAGTACAAAGCACTAAGCTCAAAGCTCTAGAAAACAAGCCCTTCACCAGAAATCAAGCTTTCACATTCTCTCGAATATTCCTGCTGCTCCCATCCCGCCACCTACACACATCGTCACCATTCCATAGCGTCCATTACGACGCTCCAGCTCTCGCAGAATGGCTGCGGTCAGCTTTGCTCCAGTGCAACCAAGCGGGTGACCAAGCGCGATGGCACCACCGTTAACGTTAACTTTCTCAGGATCGAGGCCAAGCGTCTTAATCACGGCCAACGACTGCGCCGCAAACGCTTCGTTCAATTCGATCACATCGATCTGATCGAGAGTTAGTCCCGCCAGCTTTAAAACTTTCGGAATCGCATAGACCGGACCGATGCCCATCTCTTCAGGGGGACAGCCAGCCGTGGCATAGGCAACGAAACGCGCGAGTGGTTTAGCGCCGAGACTCTGCGCACGCTCTGCGGACATCACAATCGCCGCCGCTGCGCCATCAGACATCTGCGAAGCATTGCCGGCCGTGATTGTTCCTTTAGCATTGAATGCCGGCTTTAACTTCGCGAGCCCCTCGATCGTGCTATCGCGCCGGACACCCTCATCCCGATCAAACACCACCGTCCGCGTTTGTTTCTTTCCTTTTGCGTCCAGCTCTTCCAGGGCAACCGTTAAAGGAACAGTCTCGTCGGCAAACTTGTCGGCATCAAGAGCTGCCGCGGCCCGGCTGTGCGAACGCAAGGCAAACTCATCCTGTTCTTCCCGCGTGACGTTATATTTTTGCGCCACGTTCTCGGTTGCCAGGCCCATGTTCAGGTAGAAGTCGGGATAGTGGTCGACAAGATACGGATTGGGACGGATGATATGACCGCCCATCGGAATCATCGACATCGTCTCCAGCCCGCCGGCAACGATCGTGTCGGCGCCACCGGAACGAATGCGATCAGCAGCCATCGCGATCGACTGCAAACCAGACGAACAGAAACGATTGATTGTCATGGCGCTGGTTTCGACCGGAAGGCCGGCGCGAATCGCGGCCGCGCGGGCGACGTTCATGCCCTGTTCTGCTTCGGGCATCGCGCAACCCATGATCACGTCTTCGATCTCGGTTGCCTCGAGGCCCGGCACGCGGGCGAGTGCTTCTTTGATCACCGCTGCACCCATTTCATCGGGACGTGTATTTCGCAAAGTTCCCTTGGGAGCTTTGCCAACCGCCGTGCGAACTGCCGATACGATTACTGCTTCTTTCATAGCCTTATAGTCTCAAGTCTCAGGTCTCAAGTCTCAGGTCTGCGGCTTGCCGCTTTCCGTGCGGAAAGGCTTGCCTTTCCGACCAACTCCACATTGATCTGGAGGCTGTGCCTCCCTTTCGTGATGTTTCGTGTGATTTCGTGGTTCGCCCTTTATCCAAGCCAAAAGCCCTAACCACTAATCCACACGAAACAACACGCCGGTCGATACTAATCGCTCAACCCAACTTGCCAAACCTTCTTTGCGTCTCTGCGCCTTGGCGGTTTAGGCACGCGTCCAGCGTCCAATGTCCGCTTGCCCAAGAAGACCTTGGACATTGGACCTTGGACATGAGACTAGTTTCTTAGCGGTTTGCCGGTTTTCAACATATGCGCAAGCCGCTCTTGCGTCTTCCTCATCCCCGCCAACGATAGAAACGCTTCTCGCTCCAGATCCAACAGATACTGCTCCGAAACGCGCGTCTCGTGATTCAAATCCCCACCCGTTAAAATCTTCGCCAGCTTCTCGCCTATGATCGCATCGTGATCTGAGATGTAGCCACCCCGCTTCATCTGGTGAATGCCCAACTTCAAAGTCGCTAACGCCGGATTGCCTAAAGCGCGAATGTCTGTGCGTTGTTGCGGCTGTGCGTAACCACTGGCCGCAAGCGCGAGGACCTCTTTCTTCGCATCAGCGATCACGCGATCACTGTTCATGGAAATCGTGTCGTCTTCAGCGAGGAATCCCAAGGTCCGGGCCTCTTCAGCCGAGGTGGCCACCTTCGCGAGCGCAATGGTTTCGAAAGCACGCTTCACAAAGGGAAAAGGATCGGCATCGTCAACATTCTTCGGAATCGAATCAAGCGTGCGCAATAACAACTCCTTCGTCCCACCGCCAGCGGGAATGATGCCCACACCAACTTCCACCAGGCCAATATACGTTTCCGCCGCCGCGCGCACCCGGTCGCCATGCAAAACCATCTCGCAGCCGCCACCGAAAACCATATTGAAAGGAGCAACAACCACTGGCTTGGGCGAATAGCGCAGGCTCATCGTGGAAGCCTGGAAAGCGCGCGTCATCATATCGAGCTCTTCCCAGTTTTCTTCCTGCGCTTCCATCAGCATCAGCATGATGTTCGCGCCCACGCAGAAGTTCTGTCCCTGGTTGCCGACCACCAGGCCGACAAAGTTCTTCTCCACTTCCGCGAGCGACTGCTTCAGCATCTGTAACGTGTCGCCGCCAATCGCATTCATCTTCGAGTGAAACTCGAGACACGCAACGCCGTCGCCGATGTCGATCAAGGAGGCACCCGAATTCTTTTTGATCACTCCCGTGCGGTCCTTGACTGACTTCAGAATGATGGTGCCGACGGGATCCGCAAGGGGAACATATCCGCCGGAAGCAAAGTCGAAATAGAACTGTTGGCCGTCCTCCTTCTTATAAAACGACTTGCCACCCGCCGTGAGCAGTTTCTGCACGTTGTCAGGAATCGCCTGACCCTCTTCCTTCATGCGCGCGACAGACTTCTCAACGCCGATCGCATCCCAAACTTCAAACGGGCCGAGCTCCCAGCCAAAGCCCCAGCGCATCGCCCGATCAACATCCACAACCGTGTCAGCAATCTCGGGAATCCTGTTGGCCGAATAGGTAAGAGTGCGCGTGAGCGTCTTCCAGAGAAACGCACCCACTCGATCCTTCCCCCACACCAGGCCTTGCAGTCGCTCGCGAAGGTCTTCAATATTTTTGGCAACATCCAAAGAGGGAAGTTTTACCTTCTGCGCCGGCCTATATTCGAGTGACGATGTTTCGAGCGTCCAGATTTCAGGCTTAACTCCACCGTCAGCTTTCTGCTTCTTGTAAAAGCCACCCTTCGTCTTATTGCCGAGCATCCCCTTCGATACCATCTGGCTCAGGAATTCAGGAGCGACGAACATCTCACGCTCGGGATCTTCCGGGAGGGCGTCGTACAGGTTTTTGATCACATGTGAAAAGACGTCCAGGCCGACCAGGTCAAATGTTCTAAACGTCGCCGATTTAGGGCGTCCCACCGCCGGGCCGGTGATCTTATCGACTTCTTCAATTGAGTAGCCGTCTTCCAGCATCGTCTTGATCGTGTGCAGTGCGCCGAACGTGCCGATGCGATTAGCGATGAAGTTCGGACGATCCTTCGCAGCGACGACGCCCTTACCGAGACGTTGATCGAGAAACCCAAACAGGAAGCATGAGACTTCCGGTTTAGTCCATTCAGTACGAATCACTTCGACGAGATGCAGGTAACGCGGCGGATTGAAGAAGTGCACACCGACAAAGTGCGCGCGAAAATCGTCGGAGCGTCCTTCGGCGAGCAGGCGAATCGGAATGCCACTCGTGTTTGAAGCGACGATCGAACCTGGTTTTCGCTGTCCATCGACGCGCTCATAAAGCTTGCGTTTGATCTCGAGATTCTCAACGACAGCTTCGATGATCAGATCGCAGTCTTTTAGTTTGGCAAGATCGTCTTCAAAGTTTCCGATGCTAACGTTCGCCGCCGTGTCTGGAGTAAAAAACGCCGCGGGCTTTGCTTTCCGTGCCGCTTCGAATCCGGCGCGCGCGATTCGATTGCGTACGTCTTTTGATTCGAGTGTGAGGCCCTTGCTGGTTTCCTCCGGTGTTAACTCGCGCGGGGCGATGTCTAACAGAACGGTTGGGATACCTGCATTCGCCAGGTGCGCGGCAATCTGCGCCCCCATGGTTCCAGCGCCAAGGACGGCAGCTTTCTCAATTCGCATCATCGACAATTCCAGTACCTCGAAAGAGTTATTGCTTTCAGATTACCGCCAGGGTGCCCAAACACTCAGTCTGGAAGGGCGGTTTACCCCCGCTCTTGAGTGCCATTCAAGCTTGGGCGGGGCCAAGCCCGCCTTCCAGACTGCAGTTACCCACCCCGCCCGCCATAATACTGAATGAGCACTCATTCAGCAATGTAAAGTGCGTGGATTGGGCATAAAAGAAGATGAATAAATTCTCGCTGTCTCAGGGATGTAATGTCGATTCAGTATGCTGCTATTCGACTTAATAATGAAAGTCAGCTGTTCGCAAAGCAGCAAGCGCTTCCGGGCAGTTCCCGGCGGTTTCCCCGATAATAAGCAACGCAAAAATAAGGAGAGAAAGGAAAGTCATGGCAACAAAACCAACGCACGAACAAGCACAACTTCATTTGCAGGTGTACGACTTGCGCCGCGAGCCGCGCCTGCGCCAGGCACGGGATTGGTTTCAACAGAACTACCACGCGCAAACGCTCGAGGAAGCGATGCGCATCGCGGCGCCGGGAACGGAAACAGGAAATTTCGTGGGCATGATCATTGGCTATTGGGAGCAGACCTGCGCGCTGCTCAACTATGGCCTGCTGCACGAAGATCTTTTCTTTGAGACCAGCGGCGAGTTCTTTGGTGTTTGGGAACTACTGAAGCCGGTAGTGCCGCAGTTTCGCGAGCAGTTCAAGGATCCGACCATGCTCTCGAATCTTGAGAAAGCCACTCAGCGTTACGAGGCTTGGCAGGAGCGCCGCGCGCCAGGAAAAATAGCGGTGATGAGAGAGTGGATGAAGCAGGAGCAAAAGAAAGCTGCTTCAGCGGCGAAGGCGTAAATCTTCGCCAGGATTACAGCCAGAGTAATGCTCAGTTCGGTAAGGCGCAGTCCGGAAGGTGGGCTTGCCCCCGCCCTGATTGAGTGACATTCAATCAGCGGGGGTAAACCACCCTTCCTGACTGCGCGTTATCTTTCTGGCTTGGCGTGCTTTGGCGTGTCTTGACGACTTGGCGGTAATCTCTAGGCGAGCCCAATCAATATTTGGAAAGGAGTAATCATGAAACAGAGATTGAATTACGCGGAGGTTGACCCGAAACTGCTGCGGGCGATGTTCGCTCTCGGAGCGCCCGTCGCGCAGAGCGGTTTGGAGACTTCGCTGATCGAATTGATAGATTTTCGAGTGTCACAGATCAACGGTTGCGCCTACTGTCTCGACATGCATTCGAAAGACTTGCGGGCCGCGGGTGAGACTGAGCAGCGACTATATATGCTCGAGGCCTGGCGCGAAGCGCCTTTCTATTCGGAACGCGAGCGAGCGGCACTTGCCTGGGCCGAAGCCGTGACGCTGCTCACAAACAAAGAGGTTCCTGACGAGGTGTATGAGCAGGCGCGCGCTCAGTTCAGCGAGCAGGAGCTGGCCGTCTTGACGCTCGCCGTGGTGGCGATAAATGGTTGGAACCGTCTGAACATCGCCTTCCGCACGCCAGCCGGCGACTATCAGCCGGGGATGTTTAAGGCAGCAACAACCGCACTTGCCTCTTAAGGCTAAATTCAGTCAGGAAGATAATGCTCAGTCAGGAAGATAATGCTCAGTCAGGAAGGCCGGCTTGCCGCCGCCTAAGATTCAATGCCACCCGATCACCGGGGGTAAACCACCCTTCCGGACTGCGCATTACTTGGCGAACCCCGCGGTTCTTGGTGGCCTGGCAGTAATCTGTCAGCCGGTTTCACGATGAAACGTTCTCTGCTAATCGGCGGACTCGGGTTTGGACTCGTTAGTCTGTGCGTGTTCGCCACGGTCGCTTTCGGCGAAAGGTGGATGTACACGCGTCTCGGTTTGGCTGGCGCCTACCTTGTCTGGACGGCTCTCTTCATCCTCTTAGGTGGCGCCGTGCTGGGCTCACTTGTCGTCGGCCGCTGGCGCGTGCCGAAATTCTATCTGCTCTTTGGTCTGGCTTTCTTCGCGTACGCTGTCGGTTGGACGGGGGCTTATTTTGCGCTTCGCGGCGTGGCAGGTGAATGGGTCGGTTCGCTGGTTGGCTCTCTGCTAATGGGATCAGTGTTCGCGATTGGTTTCGGAGTGTGGCGCTCGGCGTTGAGTTTCTCCGCCGTGCTGTTCGTAGCAAACTCGGTCGGATACTTTCTCGGCTCCGCCCTGAACAACGCTCTAGGCGGGCGAGCGGGGATGCTGCTCTGGGGAGCAGCATACGGGTTGTTCCTGGGCGCGGGATTGGGAGCGATCCTGCACTTGGCTCAAACTCGCCGCACTAATGTTTGACTTGTGAAAAGTCCTTTCCTGATGTTTCGTGTGTGTTCGTGGTTCGTTCTTAAGGGAGCGAAACACTCAACCACGAAATAACACGAACGAACACGAAGGCCAGCCCTCACAAGTGGCGGGCGTCTTAAAGGTCGCTTCTCCTTAATCCATAGTTGCGCCCCCTACAGTTCCGTCTCAGCGTTTGATATCTTCAGCCGATGAAAAATGAGAAATGAAAAATGATATATGGAAAATTCTTCCTGACCCCTTTCCCCCTTTTCCCTCTTCCCCCGTTCCCCCGTTCAGACTAATCTGAACCCTCATGCTCCCGATCTCCATCCTCGACCTCGTTCCGGTCATCGTCGGTGAAACACCACGCGAGGCGCTGCGCAAGAGCCTGGACCTGGCCCAACATGCCGAGCGCTTTGGCTACACGCGTTACTGGGTTGCCGAGCATCACAACATGACGGGCATTGCGAGCGCCGCTACTTCAGTTGTGATTGGTTATCTCGCTTGCGGCACCAAGACCATCCGCGTGGGTGCGGGCGGCATCATGCTGCCTAACCATGCACCACTCATAATCGCCGAACAGTTTGGCACGCTCGAATCACTTTATCCGGGTCGCATCGATCTGGGCTTGGGTCGCGCGCCGGGCACCGACCCACGAACGGTGCGGGCGCTGCGTCGCGATCCGATGAGCGCTGACACTTTTCCTCAAGACGTGTTGGAGTTGCAGTCGTATCTCGCAACACCCGAACCCGGCCAACCTCGCCCTGCAGGCAAGATAGTTAGGGCTGTTCCGGGCCGCGGCACTGAAGTTCCGATCTGGATTCTGGGATCGAGTACGTTCGGTGCCGAACTCGCGGCAGCCTTCGGACTGCCGTACGCGTTCGCATCGCACTTCGCTCCCGACGCTCTCTTCGAAGCACTCGAAATCTACCGCAGACAATTCCGGCCATCTAAACAGCTCGATCATCCTTATGCGATGGTTGGCGTGAATGTTGTCGCGGCCGATAACGATGAGGAAGCGAGACGCTTATTCACCACCGTGCAGCAGTCGTTCACCAACCTCGTGCGCGGTGCGCCCGGACAACTGCAACCGCCGCTCGATGACATTGAAGAATATTGGACGCCCGCGGAAAAGCATCAGGCTTCGCGCATGCTGAAGCATTCGATCGTCGGTTCGGCGGAGACGGTGCGGAGAGATTTAGAAAGTTTTGTCGCCCTAACAAAGGCGGATGAGTTGATGGTCGTCAGCAGCCTCTACGATCACGCCGCCCGCATCCGGTCCTACGAGCTCGTTGCCCCTTTGTTAGTTTCTTCTTCGTGATGGTTCGTGTGGTTTCGTGGTTCGTTCTAACGGAATCGAAAAAGCCAACCACGAATCAACACGAACTGACACGAATAAGAAACTCTAACAATCAATAAATATGCTCTCCCGCAGCTTCAGAGCTGCGGCACCACGGTTCGGTTTCCGCCGCTATCCCCCCTCTTGACACGTACCTTCAACTCAAGTATCTTGATATCAAGCTAAATATGAGTAAATTGGAGTCGTTGACGGGCGGAAGTGGCGTTCACGTTTTCCTGGTGTTGTGGAAGGCAGCGCGTTCGGCTCAGGCCTATGCCGAAAAGAGCATCCTGGACCTGGAGATGTGCGGCAGCGATTTTGCCGTGCTTGAAGCCCTGCTGCACAAAGGGCCGCTCCCAGTTAATGAGATCGGAAAAAAAGTCTTGCTGACGAGCGGCTCGATCACGGTCGCAGTTGATCGCTTAGAAAAGAAGGGATTGGTGGAGCGCCGTGAACACGGCAGCGACCGGCGGGCGCGGATAGTCCACTTGACGAAGGAAGGCCGCAAGGTGATCACGCTCGCTTACGCCGATCATGCCGCCGACATGGAACGACTCGCGTCCGCCTCCCTAACAAGGGCCGAGCGCAAGACGCTCATTAACCTTTTGAAGAAGATTGGTTATGAGGCGGCAGGCACGTTGGGGCGAAGTGAAGCAGAAGGCTCGGCGTGAGTTCGTTTTGGCTGTTGGTTAGCGCGCGCCTGCTTTGCCCTAAGAGTCGACCGCCGAACCTCATAAGGGCGCATGACTTCTGAGGCAAGCTGCTCGCGTGATAAATCGGTAAAGAGAGAGGAGTTTATGTCGATGGTGAGTAACGTTTTGAGAAATGAGGAGACTCTGGCGGGCGGAACGCGCACGGTCGCCGGAATTGTGAACAGCATCGAGACTTTGGAAGGCGCCGGTTTTCTGGTCCGCCGTCCCTTCCCCAAAGCGGCGTTTTCAGAATTTGATCCGTTCCTGTTACTTGATGAGATGGGACCTATGGAACTTGCGCCCGGGGAGGCGAAAGGCGCGCCGGATCATCCGCATCGCGGATTCGAGACTGTGACATATCTGCTGGCGGGGGACATGGAACATAAGGATTCTCGCGGACACGCCGGACGCTTAACGCCGGGTGACGTGCAGTGGATGACTGCCGGTGCGGGCGTGATCCACGCAGAGATGCCCGGCAAAGAGTTCGCGCTTGCCGGCGGGCGAATGCACGGATTCCAACTCTGGGTGAACCTGCCCCAGCGCGACAAGATGATGAACCCGCGCTACCAGGAGATTCCGAACGCGCAAATTCCCAAAGCCACTTCGCCCAATGGCCTGGTGACGGTGAGCGTAATCGCGGGTGAAGCGATGGGCGAGAAAGCCGTCATTGAAACGCGCACGCCGATCATCTACCTGCACTACAGGATCAAGCCCGGAGGTGCGGCCACTCAACAGGTGCCGGGCGCCTACAACACCTTCGCCTACATCGTGGAGGGAGAGGGATTGTTCGGAGCAGAGGGCGAACGCGGGGTAGACGGGCAAATGGTTCTGTTCGCGCAGGACGGCGACGAAGTGAGAATCGAAAACCCGGCGGACGCGAAGGCTACGCTCGAAGTGTTGCTCATTGCCGGGATCCCTCTGAATGAACCGGTCGCGCGCTACGGGCCATTTGTGATGAACACGCAGGCGGAAATCCGCCAGGCGATTGAAGATTACCAACACGGTCGGATGGGTACGATTAACGCTTAAATGATCGAAGCAGCGGAGGTGGAAGGTTGGCGTCCATCAAAGTGTGCCGGTCAACACAGAAGCATTACTTTGGTAGTGGGTCATTTGGAGTTTTTGCACAACCTCCTAACTGGGAGCGCGGGCGTCTCGCCCGAAATGAGCGCGAAGCGCGAAAGTGAATTGAAAGGCGGGCCTGCAAGATTGCGCGCCTTCGGCGCGTTGCGGGCGAGACGCCCGCGCTCCCAGAAACAGGTTCCGCGGATCATCAACAAGCGATTGCCGCGACTGCGGCTATACTTTGCTAAGAGCCACGTGAAGATTAAAACGCGATGTATGACCTGATCATTATTGGTGCTGGCCCAGGCGGAATTGCCCTGGCAGCCGAAGCCTGTGCGTCGGGTATTAATCAATCGCAGATACTGGTGTTGGAAAAGGGGGCGACTCACAACTCCGCCATTCGACAGCTCTATCCTGATCAGAAACTCACTACCGCGAACTACAAGGGATTCGCCGCACGCTGCGAGGGACTCTTATGCGTCGGCGACATGAGCAAGTCAGAGACTATCGAGTTTTTCGATAAAGTTATCGCCGACTACCGAATCAACATCCAATTTAATGTAGAGGTTTTCGGTATTCACGGGGTCAACCAGGAGGGAGGCGCCCGTTTTCGAGTGGAATCATCAAGTGGGACTTACGAGAGTAGGGTTCTAGCGGTCGCCATCGGCATATTTGGCCGTCCGAATAAACCGAAGGAGTATCCACTGCCGCCGTCTCTAAAGGACAGACTCCTGTTCGACATGACATCGCGTCCGATTCAAAACGAGGACGTGCTTGTCGTTGGTGGCGGCGATACGGCAGCGGAGTATGTCCAGTACCTACACGGACAACTCAACCGCGTCACGCTTTCATACCGCCAGGCGGAGTTTACTCGGCTAAGTAAACAGAATCACGACGCACTCTTCGCAATGGAAGGACGTAACGAGGTTAAAATACTGCGCGGCTCTAATATTAAAGAGGTTGAGGATGAGGCCGGACGCCCTCGTGTCGTATTCAAGGAACCTGAATTTCCCACTCGCACATTTGACCGGGTGATATACGCGCTGGGGGGCACCACGCCGACAAATTTCCTGCGAACCCTGGGGATAGCCTTTAATGATCAGGGCCCGATATTCGATGAAGCCGGAGCGACAAATGTAGCGGGCCTTTTCCTGATTGGTGATCTGGTGGTTGGTAAGAAGGGTGGATCAATCATCACCGCATTTAATTCCGCCGTGCGCGCCATGAAGCGTATATGCCTCCAAGACTTGCCGTGCAACAAGACAGTGGCTGTTGACGTAGGTGTCAGCGCTGGATAAATCGAGTTTTTGGCCTGTGGGTATCATGAAACGAGTTCTAGGATGAGCCAGCTCGAGGGGACTTTGCACAAAAAGTCTCATTCACACCTGGCTTCAGCCAGGTGAACGGGAGAATTAACCAGGCTAGGAAACCGTTTAAACGGTTTCCCGCCAATCGCTGCGGGCCGAAGCACCTGGCTGAAGCCAGGTGTGAATGAGAAACATTCCTTTGGGTATCTTGGAATGACTTTTGTGCAGAGCAATTAGGGAGTCTAAAGGAACATGCAAAGGGAAATTGAATTATTGAGTGATGATCGGCTTGAGTCGGAAAAGGGCCACGCTAGGCGAGGTGGCTTCGTTGATTCCAATTCAGGCGACGAGGACCTGATGGATGCGTATTCGCGCGCAGTCATCACGGCCGCGGAGAAGGTCAGCCCGTCAGTTGTCTTTATAGAGGTTCAACAACCTGTTCGGAGCAGAAGAGGAAACGCTCCGCGAATGCCGCAGGAGACTCGTGGTAGCGGGTCTGGTTTTATCTTCACTCCTGACGGCTTCATTCTCACCAATAGTCACGTAATCCACGACGCCAAAAAGATCGAGGTCACTCTCGCAGATGGCGGCAAGTACCAGGCCGATTTGATTGGTGACGATCCCGATACTGATCTGGCGGTAGTCAGAATTAACGCGCCGAATCTGGTGCCTGCTGCGCTTGGCCACGCGCAAAAGATTCGGGTGGGACAATTAGTCGTAGCGATCGGAAATCCCTATGGCTTTCAATACAGCGTTACGGCTGGAGTCGTCAGTGCGCTCGGGCGCTCGCTGCGTTCCCGGTCCGGCCGATTGATGGACGACGTGATTCAAACAGACGCCGCACTCAATCCCGGCAATTCTGGTGGGCCACTCGTCAACTCTCGTGGAGAGGTGATCGGCGTTAACACGGCGATGATCCTGCCGGCCCAGGGAATTTGTTTTGCTACCTCGATTGATACCGCCAAGTTCGTTGCCAGCCGTTTGATTCGCGATGGCAAGGTGAGTCGCAGTTATATCGGCTTTGCCGGGCAGAACGTGCCGCTGCCACGACGAATCGTTCGCTACTACGACCTTGCCGTTGCAAGCGGAATCCTGGTTATGTCTTTTGAAGCTAATAGCCCGGCAAGAAATGCAGGAGTGCGCGAAGGCGACATCATAGTTGGTTTTGACGATCAAGTGACCTCGGGCATCGATGACCTTCATAAGTTACTGTCAGAGGATCGCATCGGCCATAAGTCATCGCTCGTGATCATCAGAGGCACGCAGAAACTGAAGCTCGAGGTGGTTCCTGAAGAATCTCGACGGACTTCTTAGTACAGAGCTCTAACGCAGAGACGCCGAGACGCAGAGCCACAGAGAATAAACAACGCTTACCGGTTATTTATTCTTTGCGTCTCTGTGACTCTGCGTCTCTGCGGTTTCGTTTGGTGCTTGCGTTTCCCGTTCAATGAAAAATGAGAAATGAAAAATGATATATGGAAAATATTTTCCCTGTTCCCCAGTTCCCCTTTTCCCTATCCTTAGCCTCTTGCGCTTCACTCCGAAGCCAGCCATCGAGCCCGAAGTCTTTTTTGCTCCGAAGTCGCAGCAGAAGTTTCTTCAATCTTCACCACCGGACGATCGTAACCAGGAATAACCACCGTAACTTTCGAGACAGCTCCATCGCGTGCGACTTCCAATTTCGCAGTATCGCCCACACGCAGCTTCCCAACCCAGGCTCTGAACTCTGTGGATGTCGTGATGGGCTGCCCGTCGACGGAAACGAGGCGATCACCAGTGTGCAGACCTGCACGGCCCCAGGCGCTGTTAGGATCGGTAATTCGAAGTCTTAGGGTTGAATCTTCGGGCACATT
>DASSCX010000099.1:0-18954 GCA_035697425.1 Pyrinomonadaceae bacterium
GGCGCAGCCCGAAAATTAACGAACCACTTAACGGCGGGGCAGAGCCTCCGCCTCACATCCGGCGGCAAAGCCGTAACCAAAAGCAGCTCCAAGCTTGAGCTGCAAATGCACAACTATTCCATCAAGCCCGCAATCTTTCCAACTTAGCAGCGAAAAACATGCTCACCGCGATGATCACAATCAGGATCATTCCATATGCTGCCGCCGAACCAAGATTGAAATCGCGCAGCTCCGAAGCGATGGCGATCGATATTGGCCGGTTAGTGGGAACGAATACGAGCACCGACGCGACATACTCGCCTAAAGCGATGACAAACGCCAACAGGGTACCCGCTACGGCTCCCGGCCAAACCAAAGGCAAGGTAATGCGCAAAAATCTTTGCCACCACTTCGCCCCCAAACTTCCTGCCGCTTCGTTTAGGGCCGGATCGAGCTGCTCCATGCTCGCCTGCACAGCACGGACGACGAGGGGCATGAAACGAAGAAAGTAAATTACAGGCAGGATCCAAAACGTACCGACGAGAATAAAAGAACCAAGCAGTGGTCCAGGTTTGCCGTAAGCCTCAGCGATTGAGATTGCAACCACAGTTCCCGGCAAGGCCCAGGGCACGAGTACAAGCAGGGAAAGTAAACGTCGCGGGCCACTGCGAGTCTTCGCGGTGACGAGGGTTGCGACCACGAAACTCCAGAGCAGGGCCGCCACGGAAGCAATGCCGGCCATTGCCAGGCTGTTCAGGAATACTTCGCTCGAGTTTTGTTCGGTCAGGATGCGCGTGTAATTGCCGAGTGTGTATGCCGGTGGAAATGTCTGCGTAGTCCAGATCCCATCACGCGCGAAACTCACGAGGGCGAGAGTTGCAACGGGTAGAATCAAAAGCACTGAGAAAGCAATGCCGCAGAGCATTGCTGCAAGCCGAGCTTTGCCGTTCGTAATTGGTTGCAATCGGCGGGAGCTTCCCTTAAGCGCGGCCGCCGCAAATTTTCTCGTTCCTTCATAACGCTGGAAAAAGATCAGCGCACTCAGGGAAATCACAGCGAGGATCACAGTTTCTGTTAACGCCACGCCCGTGTCGCCGCGTTGCCGCGCGGTGAAAATTTCAAGCGTCAGCACGCGCACGTTGCCGCCAAAGAGTAGCGGTGCGCTGAACGATGCCATTGAGACCATGAAGGTTAACAAACCGGCCGCTAGTAACGATGGCGTCAATTGCGGCAGCGTTACCCGCAAAAGAACAGAGACGCGATTTGCTCCTAAACTCCTGGCCGCCTCAGCAAGTCCCGCATCAATGCGCCGCAATCCCGCTCCCGTGAGCACATAGAAAAACGGATACATGGTGTAGGTGTGAAACAGTAGTAATGCCGCCCAGCCTCGTAACGTCCAGGGGGGCGCTTCCAGTTGAAGCGCCGTTTGAATCACTCGCGCCAGAATTCCTGATTCACCACAGAGCAGGATGAAGGCGACGGTGCCGACGAGCGGCGGCAACACGAGTGGCAAAGCGGCGAGTGCCGCAAACAATCTGCGTAAGGGAAAGGTATAGCGCTCGAAGAGGAATGCCAGCGGGACGCCTACCAATGCGCAGCACAGCACCGTAAGCAGCGAGACTCCCAGACTCGTGAGCACCGATTCGATCACGATGCCCTGAGTGAGGACTTCGCGATAAGTTGCGAGCGACCATTTGCCGTCAATCTGTAGAGAGCTCAAAAGGGTCTGAGCGTTTGGATAAACAACTCCGTACAAGAGAACGACGGCGGTAATGAGAAGGAGAATGAGACGCCCCGGCGCCGCGACTCTGAAGCGAGATGAGGGAATGACGCGGTTGTTACCAGGTGATGGATGCTTAGTCATCGACGCTGCTTCACGCCGAAGGCGTGAAAGTCAGTAGCCGTGGGCAACGCCCACGGTTTAGGTGGCTGCAATTTATATGACCCTGAAAGGGTCAAACCTTCGACCCTTTCAGGGTCGGGGCCACCTTAACGAACCTGTTCCGTGGGCGTTGCCCACGGGTATTGAATTTCACCCCTATCGGGGTGAGGCAGGGCAACACCTTCGTGACTGAGCATTACCATCTGAATTGAGCTCTCCGCTCACAATGATCTTATCCCTCATCCCTCAGTTAAGAGTGAGAGTCGGTCGGAAGGTAATTCGACGAAGCATTGGTCTCCTGCCGAAAACCCATCCGGCTGCAGCACGAGTGCTTCAAGATGCAGACCGTTCGCATCGAGTTTGACGCTCGAAGTCGCGCCGGCGAAATTGATTTCGCTGACTTGGGCGGGTACAACATTCGGCCGGTCCGGGTTTGTCTTGCTCAGTTTTAGATGTTCCGGACGAATCGCGAGCGAGCAGGGCTTGTTCAGCGGTGCTAGTTCGTCAGGTGCTGCCGGGAGTTGCAGCGTATGACCTCCTGCGAGTGTCTTGAATTCCGCGACCATCGCCTTGCTGGAACTCAAGCGCATTACTTGAATCAGGTTGTTACGTCCCAGGAATCGTGCGACCTGAACCTGAGCCGGATGTTCGTACAACTCGCGCGGTGCACCTGTTTGCAGAATTCGACCCCCCATCATCACGCTGATGCGATCGCAAAGCGCAAACGCCTCCTCCTGATCGTGTGTGACATAAACGGCCGTCAATCCCAGACGATTAACGAGCTCGCGCAACTCGCTGCGGGTCTCCTCGCGCAAGGCGACGTCGAGATTTGAAAGCGGCTCATCAAACAGAAGCAGGGCGGGCTCGATAGCAATCGCGCGCGCAATCGCCACGCGTTGCTGTTGGCCGCCCGAAAGTTCGTCGATTCTTCTTTTCTCGTAACCCGGAAGCTGAACGAGCTCCAAAGCGCTGCTGACCGCGCTAACTACCTCGGCTTTTGGTTTATGGCGTGCCCGGAGTCCGAAAGCGACGTTTTCGAAGACGTTCAGGTGGGGAAAGAGTGCGTAGTTTTGAAAGACCATGCCGAAGCCGCGTTTTTCCGGCGAGAGCAAGGTAATGTCGCGATCATTGAATTGAATTGTGCCGGAGTCGGGCGTTTCCAGACCTGCGATCATTCTCAGCGTCGTTGTCTTGCCACAGCCTGACGGACCGAGCAAGCCAAAGAACTCACCGCGTTCGACGTTTAGTGAAACATCTGCAACCGCTTTTAATGATCCGAAGTGTTTGGAAATCTGATTTAAAGTGAGAAGCGACATCTTCTATAGATTTGAAAGCGTTGTGTTGGATCCAAACTTTCTCTCCCAGTCATTCCATTGCCACAGAGCGAAACCGAATCCCATCAGACTCACCGTCAATACCAATACGAACCACCAATGAAGTGCAAGTACTTCAGGGGAAACTATTGTGAAAACAATCGCTGTTTCCAGGGCGACAAGGGTCACACCTAGTGTCCCGACGAGAACAGCTTGGCGCTTTGTTAGCTTTCTTTGTTGCCAAATCTCTGCGGTCATCGGCTGCTTAGAAAAAAACTTTGAAGGGCCCCCTTGGAAAAGAATTTCCAGCAGCATCCCGCCCATAGAGAATCCGAGCATCACGACTATCAGCATGAACTCATTAAAAACTCCGACCCTGAACAAGTAGTAGGCTGGTGCAAAGAGAAGGATCAGAAGGCCTCCTCGAGCTAAATGCCTGCCTGGCCTGATCATGCTGTGTCTCGTACTGCTGTCTCTGCTGCTACGGCGGGAGCGAATCCAGTAGTAACCTGCCCATAGCAACGACTCGCATCCAAAAACGATTCCGGTAACTAAGATTCCTTTAATTAAACCTGGTGACATACTCTTGGCTTTCGCATCAATGGCGCCCGCGAATATTAATGTCCCAATAACGCAACCACTCGCCGCCTTCCTTGCGCAGCAACTCCCAGTCAAGTGGCATGCGCGTGAATGGTTCATTCATCCACGCCGGCAGTGCGTTTCGGTCGATATCGGTGCGCACCGGGATACGATAGTAAGTCTGAGCAGCAAGCGTCAGATTCTCTAATGTGGTAGCGAATTCATAAAAGCGACGCGCTTCTTCTTCGTTGGGCGCGCCGCGCACCACGGCGATTCCGTCAGAAATCACTGGGGTGCCACTTGCAGGGATCACATACGCCAAAGGCAATCCTCTCTGCTTGTAAACCCAAACATCGGGCAGATTCCAAAGACTGATCAAGCCTTCGCGTCGCGCCAGCTTTTGCATCAGCAGAGTGCCGTCGGCAGTGTATTCGTGCACATTAAGATCAAGGCGTCGCAGCCACTCATAACCTTTTTCAGGCGATCCAGTGTCCTTGTAGAAGCGCCAGATCATAGCGCCGAAAATTGCGCGCATGGAATCGGATGGGTTGGGATTGCGAATCAGAATCTTATCGCGCCAACGCGGATCGAGCGCGTCATCCCAGTCACGCGGCGCTTGATCCCCAGTGACCGCTTCGCTGTTGTAGACGATCACTTGGGGAGTTTCATAAATGCCGTACCAACGATCCTGCGCATCGTGGCTACTGGCGGGAACGTTATCCGCCCAGGTGGGACGATAAGTTGCGAGCAGGTTTTCTTCGGCGGCTGTTTGAAAGGTGGTATGCGCGGCCCCCCACCAAAGATCGGCTTGCGGCCTGTTGCGCTCCGCACGCAGGCGCTCGAGAATTTCGCGCGATCCCATGTCGAGAAACTGCACATCCACATCCGCGTGCAGTTGTTTGTAATGCGAAATGAAATCTTTTAGCTGCGCCTGGCCGTGCGGGGTGTAAATTAGCAACTGGCGCTTGCTTGTCTGGTTGTCGGAGCGCTTGCAAGAGAACAGAGAGCCGGCAATGCAAACGACGATTAGGAGCGTGAAAACAGTCTTCGATCGCAACGGTTAAGGTGGCTCCGCGTAATGAGTGTTGAATACGAGTGCATGCTAGCACAGTAGATCTCGATTCGCGGGCGTGCCACCCGCTAAAAATGGATCGCGGGCGTCCCGCCCGCAATGAGCGCGAAGCGCGAACGACTTGATGTTGGATTGAAAATGCGGGCGAGACGCCCGCGATCCGACAGGTGCGGGCGAAACGCGGGGATCCCAAAGGACAAGGAAGATGGCAGCTTCTGAGGACATAGCAGCGAAACCCAAATCCGTTGTGATAAGAATGCTTGGGGTATTCGCATTCTTGTTTGGTTTGCCATACCTAATCCAGGCAGTGGGGCTACTGACCAGAAGCTCCTCAGTACGGTCTGAGCTCATTTTGTTTCACCTGCTACTGGCCATCATTACTTTAGACGTCGTCTTGAGCATGGCTGCAATTGTTATCGGGGTTGGCCTGTTCCTTCATAAAGAGTGGGCCAGAAAAACGTGGCTGGTTTACTTAGTCCTCTTACTGTTCGTGCATTTCAACATGACGGTAATACAATTGCTTGGCGGTTTCACCCGCATGACGGCGCTGTACAAGTGGATTGCAGTAGTTGTTGTGGTCACAATAATTTCGTGGGCTTTTTTATTAAAGCCATCGATCAAAGCCCACTTTAACTAGGAAGGACAAGCACGGGGTGATACCAGGGAGCTTACTGATGGCCGAGTCGAACAAGAAGAGAATTGCCAGGAAGGGCGCGCTTGAGGTTGTCAAGAAGCTCTTGAAGATGATTCCAATCATCGGTCCGGTCTTCTCCGTGGGGTTCGCCGGCCATGATATTAAGAAGAAGGGATTAATTCCTGGCGCGGTGCACGTAGCTCTGGATGTGACTCCGGTAGTGGGAACAGCGAAGAACGCAGTGGAGATCTTCACGGGGGATTGGATCCCCGATAAAACCAAACCCGCTTCCTCCATCAAGAAACCAGAAAAACCCTCCGACAAACCAAAGTCCGCATTAGCAGAGTAACTTCGTACTGGTTCGTGCGTTTCGTGTTAGTTTCTTTCCGTCGGAAGAAAGACGAACCACGAAACCGAGCGAACCGACAGAAAGATTGCTTATTTAGAAGTCAGGCATGCACCGGTGGGCGAGCCGTAAACGGCACCGCTTGCTCATAAGCATGGGCCAGTCGAAAGAGAGTGGATTCCGACCAGTAGGGCCCGAGCAGTTGGAATCCAATCGGAAGGTTCTCCGTTGATAGTCCGCACGGCACATTGATCCCCGGAACTCCCGCCAGATTCGCCGTCACCGTGTAAACGTCGTTCAGGTACATGGCGAGCGGGTCGTCAACCTTCGCGCCCAGAGGAAAGGCAGGCGTTGGCGAGGTAGGCGTGATGATCGCGTCGCAAATCTGAAACGCTCGCGC
Organism: Pyrinomonadaceae bacterium; assembly: GCA_035697425.1. GTDB lineage: Bacteria > Acidobacteriota > Blastocatellia > Pyrinomonadales > Pyrinomonadaceae > PSRF01. The sequence continues at coordinate 6,206 of DASSCX010000099.1, forward strand.
GAAGTCTTCTTTCAAGAGCGCGCGCACTTGTTGGGCCTTGCGATAGTAAGCGTCGTAATAACCGGCCGAGAGCACGTAAGTGCCTAACATGATCCTTCGTTTAACTTCGGGGCCGAACCCTTCATCGCGAGTCTTCCGGTACATCTGCCGCAGCTCTGGAGTTTCTTCGGCGCGGAATCCGTAGCGCGCGCCATCGAAACGTGCAAGATTGGAAGAAGCTTCGGCCGTCGCAATGATGTAGTAGACCGCAATGCAATATTTGGCATGCGGCAAATCAACATCAACCACTTCGACACCCAGTTCCCGGTAAGTTTCGATTGTCTTTTCGACCGCGCCGCGCACGTCGTCGTCGAGTCCTTCACCGAAAAGCGCGCGCGGAAAACCGAGCCTCAGGTTTTTGCTGCCGGCTTCCAATTCGGCGGCGTAATCAGGAACAGGAACATCAGCGGTGGTGGCGTCGTGCGGATCGCGTCCGGCAATTACGCCCAGCACGGTGGCCACGTCGCGCGTACTGCGGCCAAAGATTCCCACTTGATCGAGCGAGGAAGCGAAGGCGACCAGACCGTAACGCGAGTTGCGACCGTATGTTGGTTTCATGCCAACGACGCCACACAACGAGGCTGGCTGTCGCACCGAGCCACCGGTATCGGAACCCAGGGCCACGGGGACAATGCCCGCGGCCACGGCGGCTGCCGAGCCACCTGAGGAACCTCCCGGCACGCGCGTGACGTCCCAGGGATTTTTTACCGGCCCAAAGGCAGAGTTCTCGTTCGAAGACCCCATGGCAAACTCATCGCAGTTTGTTTTTCCGATAATCACCGCGCCGGCTTCTTGCAGCCGTTGGATTACCGTGGCGTCGTAAGGTGGATGATAGTCGCCGAGAATTTTTGAGCCGCAGGAAGTTTGCATGCCGCGGACGCAGATATTGTCTTTGATAGCAACGGGAACGCCTGCGAGCGCCGGCAGGGAGGCGCCCTCGTGCTGTCGCGCATCAATCGACTGCGCCCGAACACGAGCCCCTTCGCCGTCGATTTGCAGAAACGCGTTCAAGTCATGTTGAAGCGCTGCCGCAGACTTCAGTGATGCGTTAACGACGGCAACCGCGGTGGTTTTCCCGGTTCCGACCTCGTTGGTTATTTCCGAAACGCTTTTCATTTCTTCAAATCCGATGCCGCCAATAACCGTTCCGATCCAAGATAGACAAACTTGAAACTCGAAACTCTGAACTCGGAACCTGTCTTAAAGCACCTTCGGTACCCGGAAGTGCCCGGCCGCTGCGTCGGGGGCCTCCTCAAGTGCAAGCTTCTGTCCGAGTGAAGGCGCCACCTCATCTGCGCGCGTGGAATCGGTTGCTTTGCCTTCGGGGGTGAGGCCGCCGAGCGAAGGTTCGACATTTCTCGTGTCGAGCACGTTAAGTTGTTCAACGTAGGTCACGATCTCGGTCATCTGCGGGGTGAACATCGCAACTTCTTCTGGAGTGATTTCCAGATGCGCGAGGTCAGCAATCTTTTCAATGTCTGATTCTTTGATTTGCATGAACTATGAACCCACCAACAGTTTGCGCAACAGCGTCGCAAACAAAGAGTTTGCGTTAAGAATTCTCAACGCGTCTGATGCAGCTCGTTGCCGCCCCGAGAAATGCGCGCCGTAAATCTTCATCCTCAATTACTGCCGCGGCCGACACTAACTCGGCTGGGACGGGCGCCGGCTCGCGGACTTCCGCTGCATTCGCAAGTGCAAGCCGTGCTTGTGCAACTGTCTCGCGATCTTCGCAAAACTCCAAAAAGGTAACAACCGGCTGGCCCAGCAGTGAATTGAGACGAAACAAAAGCTGGCCGCTTAACGACTGCATCTGTTTTTGCCAGGCAGCGTCAGCGACTGCTACTACCAAAGTCCGATCTTCAAGACGCAAAGGCACGGCATTGCCCCGCAAACCTTCGCCGGCGATCTGTTTCCACGCCACAAAGCAGGCCGCGGCGGCAACCTCAGGAGCGTCGCCGGCGGCTTTCATGATCGCGGGTAATGTCTTGATTAAGCTGTCCATGTCAACTAAAGGAGTCGTGTGTGGAATCTTTCGGGAAGTAGCGCCGTAGTGTAACGGAGAATTTTAAAAACCAACAAGCCGAGGGTATTGAGTGATATTGTCACGGTCTCGATTAGCCTATAATCGCGCCATGAAACGTTTGGCGTGGTCACTGCTCGGCGGTATCGCCATACCTTTCGTCTACAGCATCATCGTTGGCCCCTTAAGTACCTATATTAAAAACGAGACCCTGAATCACTATCTGGGCTATCCGGTTAGATTGCCGATACTCATTCTTTACCGCCTGGTCCCGATAGATGTTTTAAGCAATGAGACTCTGCTTCTTCTTTTTATAATTGGCTCTAACGTATTCCTTTACACAATTCTCAGCTATTGCGTCTTATTAGTATTTTCACGACCAAAGAAAGCAGAACTGAAATCACCACCACCTCCTGTGCAACTGTGAAACTAACCAGGTGTTAAACCAAAAACTAATTCTCGCTTCGAGGAGTCCGCGTCGCGCAGAACTTTTGGCCGCAGCGGGCTGGCAGTTTGAAGCAGTTGCCGCAAACATCGACGAGACCCGTCATGACGGCGAACAGGCAGTCGCCTATGTGCGACGTCTGGCGCAGACCAAAGCAGAGAAAGTAGCGCGGCAGTTTGCTTACGATCTGGTGCTTGGCGCTGACACCACTGTGGTAGTGGGCGATGAGATTCTGGAACAGCCTGGCGACGCTGCTACTGCTGAGTGGATGCTGAACCTTCTCAGCGGAAAATGGCATCAGGTGATAACGGGAGTGGCTCTGGTACGCGTCAGTGATGCGCGTCTAATCGTCGCGCAAGAAGTCACGCAAGTACGCTTTGCGCAACTCTCGGCAGCAGAGGTTGATTGGTATGTGTCGACAGGCGAACCGCTGGATAAAGCGGGAGCCTACGGGATTCAAGGTCGTGCCGCGCCCTTCATTGAAGAAATTCAGGGTGACTATTTCAATATCGTGGGATTACCGATGCGGTTGGTTTACAAGTTGATCCGGGAAAACTTCACGCGGGTATAAATGTTATTCGTGCCGCTTCGTGTTGTTTCGCGGATCGCATTTCTTTAGCCGCGCCGAAAAAACGATCCACGAAGCCACACGAAAAAACATTAACCAAACACCAAACAAGCGGCGGAGCACTAATCCTTTAGCTCAAAACAACACGCTGCCGCCATCGACGTTTATCGCTTGACCGTTGATTGCTCCACCGGCGTCAGAAGCAAGCAACAAGGCCAGGGCAGCCACCTCTTCCGCAGTCACTAAGCGATCTTGCGGACTCATTTTTCTAATCGCCGCGAGGGCCTCTTCCGCCGATCGTCCCGTCTTCTTAGTTATGTTCTCCACTCCGCGCGTCGTCATCTCCGTATCCACATAACCCGGACAAATGGCGTTCGCGGTGATTCCTTTGGCAGCGACTTCCAGGGCGGTGGAACGCATCAATCCCAATAACCCATGTTTCGACGCTGAATAAGCGGCAATGTAAGGAGCACCGGTCTTTCCGGCAATCGAAGCGACGTTGATTATTCGTCCCCAACCGCGCGCCAACATTGCCGGCAGCGCGGCTCGAGTGCAGTAGAAGCTGCCACTGAGATTGATAGCCAGATGTTTTTGCCAGAGCTCGTCGTTCGTTTTAGTAATCGGTGCACTTTCGGCAATGCCGGCGTTGTTTACGAGAATGTCTGGGCCGCGTCCAAAGAACTCCGTTGCGCGACTGAACATTTGCTCGACGCTGCGCACATCCGAAACATCGCAGACCACGGGCAGGACTTTGACGGGAAATTGAGTCGCGATTTCCTGCGCCACACTTTCAACCTGAGCGAGTGTGCGCGCGGCGACGGCGATGTCAGCGCCTTCCTCAGCAAACGCTAACGCGATTGCCCGGCCGATGCCGCGGCCGCCGCCGGTAATTAGTGCCAGTCTATGTTTGAGTTTCATAGATCGGGAATAAGTCCAAAGTCCCAAGTCCAAGGTCCAATGTCCGCCAATGAACCCCCGACTCTGATCTAGAACATTGGAGCTTGGCCAGTCCTATTTAGTGCTAAGTCCCAACTGCGAGATCTACAGTTCAATTTCCGCTAATCAAACCGACATTGGACATTGGACCTTGGACTTTGGACACGTCTTATTGCGGAGACCCGGCGCGCGTGATGATGTTCAACTCGATGTCGATCATATCGCCGAGGAAGTTGGGATTGTCCGCGCGACTCCAACTTACGCCGTAGTCCTTGCGATTGATCGTGGTTCGAGCAGTGACGCCAAGAGTTGTCTTGCCCGATTTCTCGTCGCGGGTGACACCATTGATTGTGAACGGAAGCATGATCTCCTTCGACACGCCGCGCATCGTGAAAGTGCCGTGAGCGATAAAGCCTTTGCCCTTTTTTTCGACGCGACTGCTCTTAAACGTGATCTCCGGGTTCTTTTCGACGTCGAAGAAATCTGCGGTGCGCAAGTGCGCATCGCGACGCTCGATGCCCGTGTCAACACTTATGGCTTTGATCACCGCGTCGACGGAAGACTTGGTAATGTCTTTGTCGTCGTAAACGATAGCGACGTTAAAGTCAGTAAACTTTCCGCGCACGTGCGAAAGACCACCCGCGATCGGTACGGAGAAACCGATGTTGGAATGGGCCGCGTCGGTCTCGTATTTGGTTGTGGCCGCAAAGAATGAGGTGCTGGCGACAAACAATACCAGCAGCGGCAGGATGAAAAATTTCTTTATCATCATAAAATCTCCTAAGTGGATTCGACGACAATTGAGTTATGTAGTTGCGTGTTTCTGAACTTGGTACTTAGTGCTTGGTACTTTGATGTTTTCGAAAAATCGCTCGAAAGTCCGGACGTCAAGAGAAAACGAACCGCCTCCGCAAACAAAACAAAGTACAAAGTACAAAGCACTAAGTTCAAAGTACAAAAACCAAACCCGGTAACGTTCAAAACCTTAGGCAGGCTAGTTTCCAGTAAACCGTGGCGGGCGTCTCTCCAAAAACGCGCGCACTCCTTCACGCCCGTCTTCCGATTCAAAACAACGCAACTGCACTTCGGTCTCGTAGCGTAACATCTCTTCCAGCTCAGCTGACTGGCTACGATAAACGGCCTGCTTCGCAGCTCCAATTGAAATGGGCGACGCGTCGCGGAGCCTAACTGCAAGTTCTTGCGTCGCTTCAGCCAAAGCAGCCGGCGGCACCACGCGGTTTACGATCCCCAGACGAAAAGCTTCATCGGCATCGATGGCTTCACCAAGGAAAAACATTTCGCACGCTTTATTGGGTGAGACGAGTTGCGGCAGGAAGTAAGTGCCACCCCAATCAGGATGCAATCCGATCTTCACGAACGATTGGCTGAAACTTGCTTCGCTCGAGGCGATGCGCAAATCGCAGGCGAGCGCCAGGTTGCATCCCGCGCCTGAGGCGAGTCCATTTACCGCGGCAATCACTGGCTTGGTCATCTGCCGAATGACGGTGACCACTCGCCGCGCTGAGCCAAGCAACCGCGCGAACTCTTCCGTATCTCGCCGTTCGATCAGTTCTGCCATGTAAGCGATATCACCCCCGGCACAGAAGGCGCGGCCCGCACCCGTGATGATCACCACGCGCACAGTCCGATCGCTGCCGGCATGTTCCAGGGCCTCAGCGAGATCACGCCGCATGTGACCGACGAGTGCGTTTAGCTTTTCGGGACGATTAAGCGTAATCGTCAGGATGCCGTCGGCTTCAGTGATGTCGATGTGGTCGTACACGACAGTTTCGAGTTTCGAGTTCGGGTTCGGAGTCCAGGGTTCCGCGTTCCGAGTTTGGCTTCGTTTTAACTCAAAACCCGTAACTCGGAACTCGAAACTACTTCCCTTGGAAGGTCGGCTTGCGTTTGTTCATGTAAGCGTCGATGCCTTCCTTCGCGTCGCTCGATTGGAAGAGTTGTTGTTGCAACTCACGCTCGAGTGCGAGGCCTGATTCGAGAGGAATCTCGGCGCCAGTTTGCACACTGCGTTTGATAAGACCAACGGCGTGTGACGCGCGACCCGGCGCAGTGAATTGGCGAGCGTAGCTCAGCACTTGCTCCAAAAAGTTTTCGGCCGATGGTGCTTCGTAAATGCTGTTGATAATGCCGAGTTCCAGCCCGCGTTCAAATGCGAAAAGTTCGGCAGTCGTCATCAATTCGATTGCTTTGGATTTTCCTACTAACCGCACCAGGCGCTGCGTGCCGCCGGTGCCCGGCAAAACGCCGAGGGAAACTTCCGGCAAACCCATCTTCCCGGCCCCTTTCCTCGCGATGCGCAGGTCCGCAGCCAATGCCACTTCCAAACCGCCGCCGACGCAATGACCGTTGATCGCGGCAATCACCAGCTTCGGCGTCTGTTCCAGGCGCAGGAGAGTTTCGTTCGCATGCAGGCAGAAATAGTACTTAAAGGTTGGTGTGACACTCTGGAGCATCTGGATGTCGGCGCCCGCACAGAAAAACTTTTCGCCTTGACCGGTGAGGACAATCACCTGAACAGACTCGTCCATGCGCGCCGCCAGGATGGCTCGATCCAGCGCTTGCATCATTTCATAGCTGTACGTGTTTGCGGGCGGGTCGTTGAGGGTGAGTACGGCAACGCCATCGCTCACGGTGTAACGCACGAGATCTAATTTTTCAGCAACTTCTGCCATTCGTGGAGCTCCTTCGAGAGATTAACTCTACCCCGCGCGTTACCAAGGTGAATTTCTGTCACTCGCAAAGCGAGCTCAGATTTTTGCGGGTCGAAATCCCCTGGGTCCGCTCGCTACGCTCGCTCCACCCGGGGCTAAACTCTTCCGCCGCTGCGCGGCTCATTGACTGCGCGCCAGACGCTCAAGGATTCAGTCTGCGTGTTCGCGGCAAAGTTTAGTTCCGCTGCCGGCAAACCGGCAATGAATCCATGTAGGAATAAACGGCTGATATTTTCGACTAACCCCGAGACCTTGAGTTTGCCCCGCGGGTCGTACCAATTGTAGATCCAATTCATCATGCCGAAGAGCGCATAAGTAGAAGCCGTCAGATCAATTCGCTCCGCAGGCGGTTGTTGCTGCTGTAACTCCTGGAGTATCTCACGCGCAAGTTTGGTGTACCTTTGCTTTTTTCCAGAGACGTGTTGATGCAAATCACCAGCGAGCGAATCCGCTTCGTGTGACAACACTTTCATCTCTGCCATGTTAGCCGCAAAAAACGCCAGATGATTGTCGATGAAGATGCGCAACTTCTGGATCGGATCCGTCACTTCGGCAAGTCGTTCTTCCAAACGTTCGAGCACGCGCCCAAAACAATTGTCTTGAATCAGGAAGAGTAGTTCTTCTTTGGATTTGCAGTAATGGTAAAGACCGGCGAGGCTGACCTCGGTCGCGCGCGAGATGTCGCGCATAGATGTAGAGTGGTAACTCTTTTCCGCGAAGATACGCGCCGCCGTCCGCAGGATAAATTCTAGTTTTTGATCGTACCTGGTCACTTTGCGAGCCAATTTTGATCTTCGGTCTTGGACCTTTGGTCTTTGAACTTTGTACTTGGTGCTTTGTACTTTGTTTGAGTTACGCCTCTTGAGTCTTCCAATTTGTCGGTCAAGTTTCAGCAGCGAACAAAGAACTAAGTACAAAGCACCAAGCTCAGAGTTATCCAAGGCCAAAGACCCAAGCACAAAGACCGTCTTTTTTTAGAGTCGAACATATTCAAACTCAAATGGCTTCCCTTTAATCCCGCTTGCCGGCGGTGCGATCCAGTTGGCGATCTTTCCGGGTTCGGTGACCGGATGCATTAGGCTGGCAACGTACTCACGATCCTCCATCGACGGCAGCCAGTCAGACTTGCGTTGTTCAAAATATTCCTTCGAGACCAGATTGCCCTCGATGTCGAAGTACTGACCAGCGTATTCGCCAACGTGGCGATGGAAGCGAACGTTTGGCAAGTACAATCGCTCGCCAATGCCCTCTTCAGCCAGCGCCTTGTTCCAACGTGCCAAACCCTTTTCGCAGTCGCGCACATACTCACCGCGCAGGACTTCGTTGAGCGCGTTGCGCAACGGTACATCGCGCGTGGTGAGCTTGCCGTTTTCCACCACCGTCATCGCGAAGCTCTGGTTAGCGGCCGAGTGATCTTCGTATTGCTCCTGCTCTTTGTAACGACCCTTCAGGCCGGCGGCGAAAAAGTCTGCCGCGTTGGAACTGATCTCGCCGCCAAAAAGATCGAGCGAATAGCTGAACCAGAAATTAATGTGCTTCTGAATAATGTCGAGCGGAATTCCGCCTAGCTTACGGACGTCACCTTGCTTCATTAGTTGCGCGGTGCGCTTCACCACACGGTTGATTCCCGTATCGCCGACGAACATGTGGTGCGCTTCTTCAGTGAGCATGAACTGGCAGGTACGCGCGAGCGGCTCAAATCCTGATTCGGCCAGTGCGGAAAGCTGATACTTACCGTCGCGATCAGTAAACATCGTGAAGCAGAAAAAATTCAGCCAGTCGTCACACGGTTGATTGAAGGCTTCGAGGATCCGTGGTTTGTCGGGATTACCGCTGCGCCGTTCCAGCAAAGCATCGGCTTCGTCGCGACCGTCACGGCCGAAGTAGCGATGCAGCAAATAGACCATCGCCCACAGGTGGCGGCCTTCTTCCACGTTAACCTGAAAAAGATTCCGCAGATCGTAGAGCGAGGGACAAGTCTTCCCGAGCTCGCGCTGTTGCTCAACGGAAGCCGGTTCGGTATCGCCTTGCGTGACGATGATGCGACGCAGCGAGTTGCGAAACTCGCCGGGCACTTCCTGATAAGCGGGCTGGCCATAATTGTCGCCGAAGCCAATCGTCGCGCCGGGCTCGGCAGGTTTTAAGAAGATGCCCCAGCGATAATCGGGCATCTTCACGAAATCAAAGTTGGCCCAGCCATCGGGCTCCACACTAATTGCGGTGCGCAGGTAGACTTCTTTGGATTGAAAGCCCTCTGGTCCCATCTCGTGCCACCAGTCGAGATAGTTCGGCAGCCACTTCTCCAGGGCGCGCTGAAGTTTCTTATCTTCCGAGAGATTGACGTTGTTAGGAATGCGTTCGTTAAGATTCATTGTTGTTCACTACAAGAGCCACTAAGTATCCGTGTCATGTGTTATCGAGCTTTGTACTTGGTACTTTGTACTTTGTTCGCCATCCAATCTTGAGTTATTCCGGTAGTAAAGACCTCCCGACGAGGTTCAAAGTTCAAAGTACTAAGTTCTCTTAAAGTCGAATTGCGCCTGCGTTGCCTTTCCGTAATTAGTCAACGCGCCTTTCTCGCCGACAGCATTGGGCCGCTGGAAGATCCAGTTTTGCCACGCCGTTAAACGCCCATAGATTTTTGTATCCAATGATTCGGGACCGGCAAATCTCAAGGAAGCCTCCATTCCCGTCAGTGCATCCGGCGAGAGTGAAGTCCTTTCCTCAATCGCGACCCGGATCTCATCATCCCAATCCAGACCATCTGGGGCGAACGTAATCAAGCCAGCGTCGTCGGCTGCTTCCGCATCCAACCGCCCCTCGTGCGCTAGTACTTGGGTGACTAGTTCGGGGTCGGCCTGGAAGCGCGACTGCAAACGGGTCAGTCCGTTGCTCATCGGCAAGGCTCCGGCATTCAACTCGGAAACTGCGATCGATGTTTCACTCGCCTCAGGATCGTTCAGCATGTAAACGCGATCTGAAGCCAGTGCGAGTTCCAGCAGATTGCCGGCGAAACAACTGTCTGGCTCTATGAGAGCAAAAAAGCTCTTCGCTGTTAGATCGAGACGTCGCAGCACGCGCGCCATGTGCAGGGTGATCTCTCTAATCAGCCAATGATCGGCGTGCTTTGCGAGGGTGTGGTCAACGGCTAAGACTCGATCAATGTCGCCTTCAGTGCGTAGGCAAACCAATCCAATCTCCGGCTCATTTACGCGGATGTGTAACAACAAATCATCCAATTCGCGATAAGCCTGAAGCGGCCAGTACTTGTCGCCGAGCTTTTGAATTTCAGCAGGCGAGGTGGGTAGCTCTGCGTCCGGACTGCGGAGGGTCAGATCGGCATAACGCTGTTCCCGGTTTAGCTTCACGGAAACATATTTGTAGTCTCGCCCAGAATCGCTATCCGTAAATTGCACAGGATTCAGTTTGATTCCCGGCCCCCCATTCCATTTGTCGCCATCAACCATGCCCTGGACTTTTGTAGCCACTGCTTCCTGGAATTTGCTGGTGGGAAAGAAGTCGTCGATCAGTCCCCACTCTTTCGCTCGCTTACCCTTCAGCCATTCAGCGAGCGTGGAAAAGACGTCGGCCCGATCGCGACGAATCTTGCGCTTGTCCACGAGACGCGTTAAGCCACCCGTGCCGGGAAGTACTCCAAGAAGTGGAACCTCTGGCAGGGAAACAGCCGAGTTACCATCGTCAACGAGATAGATCTCATCGCAGGCGATTGCCAACTCGTAACCGCCGCCTGAAGCTGTACCGTTCAAGGCGGCCACGTAACGCCGGCCGGAATGTCGGGAGTCGTCTTCAATCGCGCAGCGCGTCTCGTTGGTGAACTTGCAAAAGTTGACTTTGAAAGCATGCGATGACGTGCCTAGCATGTAGATATTTGCGCCCGCGCAAAAGATACGGGGTTTCAAACTCGTGACTACAACGACACGCACTTCCGGATGCTCAAAGCGTATGCGCTGCACGGCGTCTGCCAACTCGATATCGACGCCGAGGTCGTAAGAATTGAGTTTGAGTTTGTAGCCTTCTACCAGGGTCGCATCTTCCTGAACATCCATGGAAAGGTGAGCGATCGCCCCGTCGATGGCTAATTTCCAGTGGCGGTATTGATCAGGCGCTGTTTGAAAGTTAATCATCCATACCTCGGTAAAGTCGCAGCCTTTCCGACAACATTCTCGGCCATGCCGGTTCGAACGTTCGTTCGGGAAAGCCCGATATTAGCCTCTGACTTTTGTTACGGTCAAGCGTAGAGACGGGGCGTGGCGGCCGAGGCTTGCGGCGAAGAACGGGCCTGATTTCGCCAAATTGGCTGGCGGGCGGCTGAGAACCGACGCTCGAAAACAAGCAACGCGCTGTACTGAGTCGCTTCGGACCCTTGCTTGACAGTCGCGCATTTCGGCGCGTAGGGTTGTCAGCCTTTGGTGGTCCTTGGCATTGCGCGGCTCTCTAGCGTCTCGTTGCTGGAGGCGAATCTGTTCTGGTGAACGGCGCGGTCTTCAAAACCGTCAGTGAGACTGTGAGAGCAGGCTCAGGTAGGTTCGATTCCTACACGCCTCCGCCAGTACGATTGCGGTTTGCGGGTTATAGATTGCGGGGCGATCTATGAATCCAGACGAGTTAAAGAGTCGGACACGGCGGTTTGCCTTAAGAGTCTTCCGCTTGGCCGAGTGCTTGCCGGACACGCCGACTGCACGGGTAATCAGAAACCAAATGATTCGCTGCGGTTCGTCGGTCGGCTGCCAATTACCGGGCTGCGTGTCGAGCCAAATCAAAGCCTGATTTGTCTCAAAGATGGGAACGGTAGAAGAAGAAGCAGACGAAACGATCTATTCGATGGAATTACTAATCGATACGAGAATTGTGAAACCAAAACGGATCGCTGACCTGATGAGCGAAGCAGACGAGATTCTCGCTATAGTTGTTGCTTCGATCAAAACGGCAAAGCGTCAGCAATAGTGGTACGCAGACCGCGGATTGGAACGAGTCCAATCTGCAATCCTCACTCCGAAGTCTGCAATCGTATGAAAGAGTGGGTTGCCCTCAACATGACCCCCGGCATCGGACCTCGCGCCGCTGCCAAGCTCCTGGAGCGCTTTGGATCCGCCGAAGCAGTTTACAGTGCCACCAGAGCTGAGCTCGAGAAATTGCGACTGCTGCCTGAGGCGGTCGAGAGCATCATCGCTCGCGATTTGTTTACCCGGGCAGAAGCCGAGATTGAAAACGTTCGTCGCCTCGGCGCTGATCTTTTAATACTTGATGATGGCGTCTATCCCGCCCTGCTGCGCGAGATCTACGATCCGCCGATCACGATCTACGTCAAAGGTGCTTGGGAAGCCTGTCTCGATCGGCCTTGCGTGGCGGTAGTTGGTTCGCGTCGCTGTTCGACCTACGGCCAGAACGCGGCTCTTATGTTAGCGCGTGATCTGGCGCAACGAGGCGTGACAGTAGTCTCGGGTTTTGCCCGCGGCATCGATGCGGCCGCGCATCGTGGTGCACTTGAAGCGGGCGGCCGCACGGTGGCAGTGCTAGGCACGGGAATGGGCGAGTACTACCCGCGAGATCATAGGCGACTCGCTGACGAGATCATCGATCGAGGTGGGGCGATAGTTACGCAGTTCCCGCTCGGCACGCCGCCGGTCGCGGAAAACTTTCCTTACCGTAACCGCATCATTAGTGGCTTGAGTTTGGGCGTGGTAGTGGTGGAAGCAGCGGAAAATTCGGGATCTTTGATCACGGCGCGCCTGGCGATTGAACAAAATCGCGAAGTATTTGCCGTGCCCGGCAACATTACTTCGCGAAATTCCTTCGGTACGAACTACCTGATCAAAGGAGCCGGGGCCAAGCTGGTCCAACAGTGGCAGGACATCGCCGCGGAGTTGCCACCGCAGATTGCGGCGAGCTTGTTGCCGCCTCCTTTTGGCGACAAGAAAAAGGAGAAATCGCTGGCTGATCAGTTGACGCTGGTTCCGTCTGGACTTTCAGGATCGGAAACTTTGG
>DASSCX010000100.1:0-8879 GCA_035697425.1 Pyrinomonadaceae bacterium
AATCATTCATTGAAACCGGTGTACACCCGCACGATGCGGCCTCGCAGTTCCCGACAAGCGAAGCGGCCTTCGCGTCATAGTGCCGAGAGATAGCAAATCTCAATTACAACTACGTTCACCATTTCGTGAAACGATGGGCGATTTTGTGCAAACCTTAGGGTAAGGTAAGCGAGTTTGCGAGATAGCGAACCAATATCTAAACGAAAGAGAAATGGTCTGGCGCTCGGAAATGACCTAACGCTCGACGAGCTATCTCAGATTGAAGAAATGGCTCATCGATCACACTCTCCTGAAGCCGAAACCATCCTGCGACTATCTGCGGCACTAAGGGAAGCGATGCAGGTTAGGGAGAATGCAGTCGCTCTCATGAGTATTTTCAGGCGTGATGGCCCCGCAGCAAGAATCAAATCAGGTTTTAGCAAACTCCGGCGCGACTGAGGTCAGTTTCGGCTGCCCTGTTCTATCCCTTTATGCAGATTATCGGCTCGAGTTTCGCAACTTTCTTCGAGAGTCCGGCCTCATCAGCTGCATCAACTACTTCTGTTACATCCTTGTATGCTCCAGGTGCTTCTTCGGCCACACCGCGGTAAGAAGGACTGCGGATGAAAATTCCCTTTGTGGCGAGATAATCGATCAGCTCCCGGCCCTTCCATTGTTTTGTTGCTTGATGGCGGCTCATGCGGCGACCGGCGCCATGACATGATGAGCTGAAGGAGCGTGCTTCGCCCACTGAGGTACCGACCAGAATGTAAGAAGCAGTTCCCATCGTGCCCCCGATCAGAACCGGTTGACCGACTGCTTTGAGCGCTTCGGGAAGATCCTGATGGCCAGGTCCAAAAGCACGCGTCGCGCCCTTGCGATGAACGAAAAGCTGTTTCTTCTCACCATTGATCGCGTGCTCTTCAACTTTGCAGGTATTGTGCGAAACGTCATAGATCAGTTTGAGATTCGCTTTGGGAAGGATCGCGCCGAAGGCTTGCCGGACCAGATGAGTGATGACCTCACGATTGGCGAGGGCGCAGTTGATCGCCGCGCGCATCGCGCCGAGATACGACCGGCCCAGCTCGGAATTAATCGGTGCGCACGCCAATTCGCGGTCCGGTAGCGTGATGCCGTAGCTCGGCGCCGCGATCACCATCTTCTTCAAAAAGTCGGTACCAATCTGATGTCCGAGGCCGCGCGAGCCGCAATGGATGCTAAGAACCACGTCTCCCGCGCGCAATCCAAATGCTGAAGCCACGTCCGTGTCATAGATCTCGACCAGCTTTTGGACCTCAAGATAATGATTTCCCGACCCGAGAGTGCCGACTTCGTCACGCTGACGTTTCTTTGCCTGGTCCGAGACCTCGCCGGGCTTAGCGTGTTTCATTTGGCCATGCTCCTCGATGCGTTCGAGATCCTCGCGCAGACCGTAACCCTGCTCGACCGCCCATTGCGCGCCACCAGTCAGCATTGCATCCATTTCTTCGACGTTTAGATGGAGCTTGCCCGTGCTGCCGACGCCCGCAGGAATAGCGCGAAACAGCGTGTCAGCGAGCTGTTCTTTAACTGACTCGATCTCCACAGCCGTGAGTCCGGACAGCAGGGTGCGAACGCCGCATGAAACGTCAAACCCAACACCCCCGGCGGAAACCACGCCGCCTTGATCCGGGTCAAAAGCCGCCACACCGCCGATTGGAAACCCATAACCCCAATGCGCATCAGGCATGGCGAAAGACGCTTTCTGAATTCCGGGCAGCGATGCGACGTTCGTCATCTGTTCATACACTTTGTTGTCCATCTCGCGAATGAGTTCTTCACTCGCATAGATAATTCCTGGCACTCTCATCTTCCCGGTTTGCGGAATTTGCCACTCGAAATCTGATGCGCGTTTTAATAATGAAGTATCCATAACTTTCACCCGTGGCTAAATAACAATCTAGACATCCACCACACACTGAGCCATCCACTGGCCGCTGGCATTCTGAGAAACACGTAATGAGGTATAGGTCGCCCCCTTAACCTCGACGGCAGGCCGATGCCGAGCAACATCGACTTTCTCTCCCCACGCCTTCCCCTGAAGTCGTCGGCCGTCTATACCGACTTCAAACCGACCGAATAACATACTTCGCGTCGCCATTTCGTAGACGAGAGCATTCAGCCAATCAACAAACAGCAACTCCTCGTCGGGAGCCTCGCACGTGATTTCGACAACTTCCTTGTCCGTGACAGTTTTCGGGTCGGCGATGACGGCGGTCAGCGCAAGGGCAGCCTGTTCGTAGGCCTCTTCCCTGGTTACTCCGAAGCCTCGCACACCCATATCGGCCTCATGAGCAAAATGTTCCCAGTGCGTGCTAGCCACATTCATTTCCAATTCAATGTTCAGAATTTCGATTTGCAACGTGCATGCCCATTAGGGCAGACCTGCAATTCCTCACTTAGCCAGAAAAACTAAGGGTTAAATCGCATCGGCAAGCTAACCGCCACTCTTTCACGCATTGCCATGCGTAACTTTGCGCAATAGAGGCCCGGCAAAAGGTCGCCAACATCTTGAATATGCAATGAATCACCAGACTGAGGGCGGCATAACCGTTGCCTAATTGATGACGAAGGAGAGAAGAACCATGTTAGTTGAACTTAGCATCAACCCGCTGGGGCGGGGTACGCACTTGAGCCGTGATTTGGGCGAGATTCTGAAAGTAATTGATGAGAGCGGAATTCCATATGGGTTATCGCCGCTTGGCACCTGCATCGAAGGCGAATGGGACGAAGTGATGCCGTTGATTAGGCGATGTCATGACAAAGCCCGCAGCATGTCGCCTCACGTGCTTACAACGTTACGGATCGAGGATGAAGAAGGAGCGAAGAATAAGATTGAGGAGAATGTGGCTGCTGTCGAACGCGCGGCCGGTCGGAGCCTAAGGCGCTGCTAAACTCGACAAAGAAACGACCATCAAAATCGTGACTGCGGTTTGCTGTGGTAGCTGAGGGTGGCCACGTAAGTATTTCTTTAACTCGGATTGGATAAGCACTTCTCGTTGGGAACCATTGCCGCCTGGGGATCATGACCTTCCTACACACCTTTCGACACAAACTGATCGTCACGTTGTTCTCACCTGACCTGGCCGCTTCGATGGGTAATCTCAGTCGCGACAATCTTCTTCTTGTTGAGCATTCGAGCACAGCAAAATAAACAAAGCGGCACAAGATCCTTTATGATGACCACCCTCACCATCACGCCACAAGAAGAGCAAAATGAGTCACAGTTTACCGGCCCCAAGTCTTCACCAGTGCTTTTCCCGCATTTCGATTGCCCTCCTAGAGAAACCTAGAGTGTTATTCCGGTTCGAAGTTGGGTGCCTAATCAATTGAATTGCTCATGGATCTGGAGAGCAGGTTTAGGCCCGGCAAAGGCCGCCGATTTTCGACGATTGGTTTTGCTTTACTGCGGAAATACTCGCACGGCTAAGGCTGTTTTCCTCATTGCGGAGGCCAGTTGGCCGACTTTCCCGAGGTTCCGTGCGGCACGACCGTTGCCCGACTAACGGGAAGGAGCTTTTGATCATGAATATTCAAAGAATTCTGTGTCCGACTGATCTCTCCGTGGAATCAGACGAAGCTTTGCGCTATGGGTTGGCATTGGCACTGGCCTACGAAGCAAAACTGATCCTGCTTTATTGCAAGCGGCTCGGTTCCGTTTCAGAGTGGGTCAACGGTGCCAGAGCCCAGAAGCTGTTCGAGCAGTCGATCTTTACACATCTTGATGCAAACGAGCTGAAGAGGCTCGATTGGGAGGGCGTCGTAGCGGTGGGTGAAGACGTTGGTTTGACAATTACCCAGGAAGCCGCCGAGAGAAAATGCGATTTGATCGTAATGCGATCGCGACGGAGGCCCCATGCTGCAGTCTTGCTTGGCTCAACCGCCGAGACGGTTTCAAGGACTGCGCCTTGCCCGATACTTGTGACGCATCCGAATGAGCGTGAGTGGGTCGGCGTCGCAACCCGTGAAATCGGGATCCGCCGTCTTTTGGTAGCCCACGACTTCTCGCCTGACTCCAACCTGGCCCTGAACTATGGCATGTCGCTCGCAGAGGAATACCAGGCAGAAGTGCACTTGCTACACGTTATTAGCGAAGTACAAGCCGCGCCGGAATTTGCCTGGAGGCATGTTGATGTTGAGAGTCTTTACAAAGACTCCGCGCGCAGACTACAGCAGGGAGTTCCCAAAGAAGCTTTCCTCTGGTGCAATGTTGTTAACGCCGTTCGCTGCGGTCGACCTGCCGATGAAATCCTGGCTTACGCTAAAGAAAAGGAAATCGATATTGTCTGCATGGGGGCGAGCGGAGCTGGTTTTAGACCTGACGCACTCCTGGGCTCAACCGTTGATCGCGTGCTGCGACGCGCCCCGTGTCCTGTGTTCGTAGCACGTCAGATGGCGACTGACCTTCGGCAGTCGTTGCACCAAACAGCGTGAGGTTGATCTAAAAGAGTGCGATCGTTCGATCGCTGCCGGGAACCTGCAATGGCGCCCCGGGAAGCATCAATGGTTCGTTATGCAAGCAAACATCAAGCTCGGTCGCATCTTCGGCATTGAAGTGGGACTTCATTACAGTTGGTTGATTATCGCTCTATTGGTCACGCTTTCGCTCAAGGGCCAGTTCCAAGCCACTAATCCGCAGTGGGGCGTGGCTGTAATCTGGGCGACGGCGGTTGTTACGGCTTTGCTCTTTTTCGCATCGATCGTCATACACGAACTATCGCACGCGGCCGTGGCCAAAGCGAACGGTTTGCCCGTAAAAGCAATCACGTTGTTTGCGCTTGGCGGTGTGGCGCAGATCGAGAAGGAGGCCGAGGACGCTAAAACCGAATTCTGGATGGGCATCGTCGGTCCTATTACTAGCGCCATTATTGGCTTCGCTTGTCTGGGACTCGTGATGGCCCTGGGTTGGACGCCGTCAGTGGCGCCGCAAACTCCGCTAAGAGCCATGCTGATGTGGCTCGGCATCATCAACATCGTGCTCGCCATCTTCAATATGATTCCGGGCTTTCCTATGGACGGTGGGCGTGTGCTTCGCGCCATCGTCTGGTGGGTTACTGGAGACGCAGTGAAGGCGACGCGCATAGCCACGCGTGCTGGTTCAGCGTTCGGCTTCGGATTGATTATTTTCGGCATCTTTCGCTTCTTCGGCGGTGCAGGATTCGGCGGCTTGTGGCTTGTCTTCATCGGCTGGTTTTTGCTCGACGCCGCTCGCGTCAGTCGTGCATCCCTGGAGACGAGCGAAAGCTTGCGCGGGGTACGGGTAGCTGAGGTGATGACGCCGAATTGTCCGGTGATCGACTCACGCAACAACCTTCAGACCTTCGTTAATGAGCACCTACTGCGCACCGGGCACCGCTGCTTCGTCGTGGAGGAGCAAGGCCGCGTAAGTGGAATCATCACCCCGCATCAATTGAAAGGCGTCGAGCGTGCGAAGTGGCCATACACGACTGTTGACGCAGTGATGCTGCCGCTCGAAAGACTGCATACGGTCGATCCGCACACACTTGTTACAGAGGCGCTGGAGATGATGGGCCGCGAGGACGTGAACCAACTGCCAGTGGTGTTGAACGGTAGCGTTGCCGGCATCATCTCACGAGGCGATGTGCTGCGACTGCTCCGAACCCGCGCCGAATTGCAAACAATCCGATCAGTTTGACCAGAACTGCGGATATTCGATTACTTGACCACTACAACCGAACAAGGGGCTTGCGCGGTCACCTTGGCCGAAACGCTTCCGAGCATTCGGTGTTTCATATCGGTAGCGCCAGAGGCGCCCAGGACTATGAGGTCATATTCACCCTGTTCCGCTTGTCCCAAAACCTCAGTGGCTGGATTCCCTTCGGCAATCACGGTTGTTACATCAAGGCCATGTCGAGTAAGTTGGTCCCTCGCGTCCTCTATGATTTCGTTGGCTTCGTTCTGCAGGTCTTCTTCCAGCTGAATCTCTGAGCTTTTTTGCTCTCTCGTTTCTCCACCCTGGTCAAACCAATCCCGCTCAAGGCCGAGATTTATCCAGGGGGTTTCGACTACATGCATGAGCGTGACTTCAGCAGATTCAGTATTGAAATAAGTCGTCAACGCAGTGAGAGTTTGCTGCGACGCGCGTGAACCATCAAGGCAAAGCAAGATTCGTAGGCTGCTTCCTCCACGTGGTTCCCGGCACACAAGCACGATCCCCGGAGCGTGTTCAACCACTCTGCTCGCCACAGAGCCGATGCCCGGCCTGGTAGTGTCGTATTGGCTTGTAGCTCCAAGAACGGTGACGTTGTAATCATTAGAGAGACGCAATATCACTTCGGCTGGCGAACCGGACTCCGCGCCGATCTCCGCAGCCACTCCTTCTGCGAGCAGGGTCTGGCGGGCGAGTTCCAGAATCGTTTTCGTCTCTTGCGCAATGCGTCGCTGATATTCAGCGCGCAGCCGTCCCTCTTTTTTCCGGCTTCCGGGTTCATATGCCGGTGCTACGCAGAGTACGTGAACTTCATTCTCTCTCCTACGCAAGAGGCGACTCGCCGCGCGCAGCGCGTTTGTCGCCTCACGTGATCCGTCGGTCGTCATTAATGTTTTCATAATTGGCATCCTTCATGATGCTCACTTAAATTATTGGTCAAGCTTTAATTCTTAGGATCGCGCATTCGGTTGTCTGAGGAAGACCTCAGCGCAGCAACTGCGTCAGAACTGGCGCGATTGAGCGCTACCTCAAGCCAGCTTCTTGCCCCTTCGATCGACGAGACCTCGACTAGGGGTTCGAAGTAACGCGCGGGTCCGAGCAGTACTAATAAATTGCCGAAGGGCAGAGGATTGCGGGCAGCATCCCATTTATGTCGCTCTTCAATTGCCGGATGACAATCAGCGGCCAGCGGTATTAGTCGCGCGCCGACGCTCGATGCCAAAGCAACTGCACCAACCTTCGCAATTCGCGCTGGTCCCCCGCCATCCGCCGTTAGAATTACACAGGCACCATCCATTAGCTCGGTAGCGAGTTGCTGCAAAGCCTCCCAGCCGCCCTCCTCGCTGTCTCCGCGGACAACGCCAAGACCAACCAGACGGCATAACATTTCCAAATAATCACCGCGTGCGTCGTGCGCAATCATGATTACCGTTCGAACGTGTGGACGTCGTTTAGCGAATGCCACCAGAAGTGAAGGCGCATCGCGGTGCCACATGGCGAGCACACACGGAGCGGGTACATGTGGCCAACCTGCGGCACTCGTAGTATTAAGGCGGGAAGTCACCGCGACTATTCGAGCATAGAGAAACATAAGCGCTGCGGTCGTTGCCGCAAAGAACCAATGAAGCGGCGGTAGATATCTGCGAACTAAAGCGAACGCCTTATCGAGAGCGCGCGTCAAAGCATTTCGTCCAAAATTCTTAGCGATTGGACTCTCGACCTTTGGCAATAGGCGGTAAACATGGTCGAGCCGTTCACGCGCTCTTTGGGTGTCGATTTTTAGTTTCGGTTGGTCAATGTGATAATCGCGAGACATGGAAAACCTTCTTGACTCACTTCAAAACAAACGCGTGGGCCTGGCGCTTAGTGGCGGGGCAGTGCGCGGACTGGCGCACATCGGCGTTATCAAAGCGTTGCATGAAACCGGAATCAGGCCTGCCGTCGTTGCGGGAACAAGCGTCGGCAGCATCATCGGCGCCGCTCTCGCAGCCGGCATGAATTGGCGCGAAATGGCTGACATGGCACGCTCCATTTTCTGGCCCAGGCTCTTACATGGCAAAACACTGGAGCGATTCTCGGCACAATATCTGCCAGCGACGTTCGAACATCTTGAAACTCGCTTTGCAGCAGTTGCGACTGTTGTGCCACTAAACCAACCCCACACGATCGCGAGTGGGCCGCTTCCGTCGGCAATCAGCGCTAGTTGCGCCTTGCGCCTGCTTCGCCGACCCGTGGTTCGAGAAGGGTTACGATTGAAGGATGGCGGTTTTTCCTGTGTACTTCCAGCTCAGGTTTGCCGCGAGCTGGGGGCAGAGGTTGTCATCGGTTCCGATGTTTGGGAGTGGAGCTCGATAATGCGCTCACTCGGTTGCTCCCCCTTCGAACGTCGGTGGACCACTCGGGCTTATCCTTCCCATTATCGATTCGCGTTGGCCCATACTGATATTCACATTCATCCTGAGATTCCCGCGACCGGCTATGTTCCAGGAGTTGCAGCCATTGATCGGATGATTGCCGTCGGGGAGCGGGCCGCCTACCTGAGCTTGGAATCAATATCAAAAGCCCAGGCTGCCTAACGCCAACTTCACAGGCCGCACCGCTCAAATGCTAAAGCCATTCTGGATACTCCGTGAACGAGCAGTAGTAGGAATCGGATTTAGATAATGTTTGAGACATTCGGGCTCACGGCCGCGAATGATTCGTCTGCCAGCGAGGGGTCCGAACGTAGAAGTGATCACTGTGCACTGGCGCTCGCCACCTTTGCCATCGTAATAAATCACTACCCAATCGGAGGTTTTCCGTAATTGATGAGCCCGGGGTGTATTCGAAAAGAGTGCGCTGTAATGTCTTTTGCCTCGCACCGTGTGAAGAATGGGCAGCCAGCGCTTCTGTTCTGGATTGAAACGTCTGGTGGTGATCTTCGGCAGCTCTTCGCGGGCTACTCGCCGACGATACTCAGCGTCGACATCGAGGATCTCTGAAACCTGCGGTTCGCTTGTTCGCACCTTGGCATCGTGAATTCGGACTCGCCCGAGTCGAGTCGCCAATGAATCGCGGATGCCGGCTATGCGTTTGCTACCAAATCCGGCGATTTTCTCCAGCCGGCCATCGTGTGCCGCAATCTCCAGTTCTTCCAAAGTTTCAATTCCAAGATCATCATGAAGCTTCTCCGCCAGCACGCTACCGATCC
>DASSCX010000101.1:0-17285 GCA_035697425.1 Pyrinomonadaceae bacterium
ATCTTTCGGAAGACTAGGAGTGAGCACGCGTTGCTTCCACAGTGGGCTCGGCTTCCGCGGTGGGCTCAAAAGTATTAGCAGTAAACTCCTGAATCGCGGTTGCCACTTCCAACAAATGCTCGTTCGGGAGTTCCGCATACATAGGTAACGACAATACCTCGTTACAAGCCTGCTCGGTGAGTGGGAGATCCCCTTGCTTATAGCCGAGCTCAGCGTAGCCACGCTGCAGGTGAACGGGAATGGGATAGTGAATGCCGCTCGCGATCTTGCGTGCCTTCAGGTTGTCGAGCAACTCGTCTCTCCGCGGCAGGAACACCGGAAAGATATGCCAGGCCGAACTACCGTGTGGTTCAAGCAGGCGCACGCCTGAGCCGGCCAGTGACTCGCGATAAGTAGCCGCATGCCGGCGCCGCGCGGCTGTCCAGTTCTCAAGGTGCCGCAGCTTCACGCGCAAGACCGCGCCCTGAATGCCTTCCATGCGGTAGTTATAACCAACTTCGTCGTGATAGTACTTTTCACTCTGGCCGTGATCGCGTAAGCGCTTGATTGCTGCCGCATACTCGGCATTATCAGTTACGACTGCTCCACCTTCTCCGTAAGCACCCAAATTTTTTCCAGGATAAAAACTAAAGCAGGCAATGTCGCTGAGGCTGCCCGCACGACGCCCCTTATATTCGGCGCCGTGAGCTTGCGCCGCGTCCTCGATCACAATCAGTTGGTACTTAATCGCGATTTCCGTAATCGGATCCATATCGGCACAACCGCCATAGAGGTGAACCGGCATGAGTACTCTGGTGCGCGGCGTGATCGCCGCTTCAATTTTGGCCGGATCCATCGTGCAGGAACGCGGATCAATTTCCACGAACACTGGCTTGGCGCCGGTATAACAAATCGCAGCTGCCGTCGCGACGAAGGTGTCGCTGACGGTAATAACTTCATCGCCCGCTTTTACTCCAGCCGCCAGCAAAGCGAGATGTAGCGCACTCGTTCCGGAATTCACTCCGAGGGCATACTCGGTCCCACAAAACCTCGCGAAGTCGGCTTCAAAGGCCTCAACCTGCTCGCCGAGGATAAAATGACAACTCTCCACGACATCTCTAATGGCAGCATCGATCTCATCCTTGATCGTTAGATACTGAGCTTTGAGATCTACAAAAGGAATCATGGTATTGGCTACAGAATCTCAACCAGTTCGCCGCGAGCGCGCAGAGATCGCTCAGCGGCTTCGACGATGCGCACCAGTCGCAGTCCTGCGTGGCCATCGGTCACCGGCTGCTTATTGTTTTGAATGCAGTCAATGAAATGTAGCGCCTCGGTGTGCAACGCTTCGGTGGCGTCCAGACGCGGCGCCCACATGTCGCCCGAGCGATAGCTGACGAGCATTTCATAAACATCTTCGGGGCTTTGCGAGACCCGGACGCCCTTATCGTAGACCTTTACCTTTTCGCTAGGCTCGAGATCATCGTAGAGAATCATCTTGTCACTACCACCAATTAACGTATGACGGACTTTGACTGGCGTAAGCCAATTAACGTGCACATGCGCGATTTGCGGATTAGCAAAAAAGAGCGTGATGTAGGCGACGTTTTCCGGTTGCCCGGGAATGTTGCTGATGCCAGTGGCAGAAACTGCGACTGCGCGTGATGGCAGCACGTAATCCATGATTGAAAGATCGTGGATCGCGAGATCCCAGATCACATTGACGTCGTGTTGGAACAGTCCAAGGTTAACGCGCACTGCATCGTAGTAGTAGATCTCGCCTAAGTGGTTCTCTGTGATTAACTCCCGAATCTTGCGCACCGCGCCGGTGTAAACAAATGTATGGTCGACCATCAGCACTCGCTGGCGCCGGGCGGCTTCTTCGATCAACTGAAGCGCCTGCTCGGAGTTGGCGGCCAAAGGCTTTTCGACCAGGACATGTTTGCCAGCGCGCAAGGCCGCGAGCGCGAGTTCGAAATGGGTCGATACGGGGGTGGCGATCGCAATTGCATCAATTTGCGAATCGTTCAGGAGCGCCTGGGTATCTGTGCTCGTCTTGATCGAGGGATGGCGGTTTATTAGTTGTTCGAGTCGTTCGGGGCGCAGATCGGACACTGTCACGACTGTCGAACCAGGCGCCTCCATGAAATTGCGCACCAGGTTCGGACCCCAGTAGCCATAGCCGATTACGCCTAGCTTAATCATTGCTTAAGAAAAACATGAGCTTTGAGCTTGGTGCTTTGAACTTTGTTCGCTAATGAAACTTGGAAAGCAGAGTCAGGCCTACGCTATTAGAACAAACGACTAAGAACAAAGTACCAAGTACTAAGTTCGTTTTCTTCTCCTGGCGAACTCTGCGGTCCTTGGCGACTTGGCCGTTTCTGCTGCTTACTCTCTCTTAATGACACCGATCACTCGTGCCGGCACACCTGCCACAATCGCATAGTCAGGCACATCACGAGTAACAACCGCTCCAGCTCCGACAAGCGCCCTTTCGCCGATGACAACGCCGGCAACAACCGTGGCATTGCTGCCAATGGCCGCGCCGCGTTTGACTCGCGTTGCTAAGACTTTCCAATCAGTCTCTGTTTGCAGCGAACCGTCTTCATTGACCGCGCGCGGGTAGCGATCATTGGTAAACATAACCCCGTGACCGACGAACACCTCTTCGTCAATGGTGACGCCCTCACAGATGAAACTATGCGAAGAAATCTTGCAGCGCGCGCCGACTGTCGCGTTCTTTTGAATCTCAACAAACGCACCGATCTTCGTCTCTGAACCAATCGTGCAGCCATAAAGATTGACGAGGTCAGGCTGAAAGATCTTTACGTCTGTACCGAGTTTTACGTCAGCGGCAACCGGCATTTCTCTGAACCATCTGACTTACGAAGATTGCGGTCCGGCTTCCAACAAACGCGCCAGAGCGTATGTCATCCAGGCCTGGGTCCAACGCATGTAGGGCGTGTGAACTGTGTAGAAGCGCCGGCGCTGGTAATAAAAAAATCCCTGCCGGTCGCGCAAATTGCGAATTGACCAGGTTGCGATCCGTTGGGCCAATGAGAGCGCGTCTCGATCCAATTCGAGCAAGTCCAGCAGAGAAACAATGGCAGCGGCTGCTGCATGCGTGTCAACCGGATAGAGCGCGTCATGGTAGTATTTCGCCCACCCATCCGCAAGAAAGAAGCTCTTTCGCCAGAACTCATATCCCCGCCGCAGCGCAGTCCTGCTTTCATCAGTTTCAGCAGACGCGCAGGAATTGCTGATGCGATTTAATGAGCTGAGCAGATACGCGGTGTGAAAATTATCGAGCCAGGTTTGACCAGGATCTGCTCCATACGACCAGGAACCATCGTCGCGCTGATTCCTCACAACAAAGCGGACGGCCTTTACGGCAAGAACGCAGTAGTCCTTGTTCACATCACGTTTGCCTACCAAAGCGAGAATTTCCGCAGCTAATAAGCTGGCATTGAAGATTCGCGTACTCGTCTGCGGTGCATAGCTAAAACAAACTTCGTTTTCGTTCTCAATGCTGCGCGGAAGGTCTCGCACAATGAAAGCGCACGCCTCGCGTGCACACTCGAGATAGGCCTCGTCGTCAAAAGCATCCGCCGCCTCGACGAGAGCACGCGCTGCGAACGCGGTCGGCACAATGGTGGGCGTGCCGCGGGGCGCAAAGAAAACGCGCGATTGCCAGTCAAAGTTGTAGCCCCAGGCTATGCCATGCGCAGTTTTTAGCCTTAAGGAAATTAGCTGGCGCAACAGTTCGCGTGTTTCAGCCTCAGCTTCCTGCGTTCGCGTGCGGCGATAGTTTGCCAAGGCACCCAGCGCAAACAAGGCAATGCCTTTAGAGTTTTTTTCTAAGGGCACTTGGGCGAGCCCGCGCAGGTTGAGCGGGGATCGTTTGGCTGTTTGCGTCCAGAGCAAACGCGCCATGCTTGAATGCTTGAGAGGGGTTGCTTGAAAGATCTTGCTATTCAGGGCGTCGAAAGGGTCGTAGCCGGCGAAGTTATGTTGGCGACACCACTCAAAGAGCTCGGCATAGGCCTGTGCGAAATTGGAGTCGTCCATAAAACATGTTGCGAGTTCCAGGTTCGAGTTCCGGGTTGGGACCAAAGTTAGGGATTCAAGATTCGTAAGTCTGAACGCGAAACTTTGAACTCGAAACTCGAAACTTTATCTGCTCTCGACCGTCTCGATCCGTCGTGGTGTTTCGACAAAGCTTTCATGCCAGAGCTCAAACATCAAGAGCGTCCAGAGCAACTTGCGATGATTGGCGACGCCGCGCTCATGTTCGTCCTGCAAACGCGTCACATATTCCGGATTGAAAACTCCCGCCCGTCTCACTCGCTCGGGCGAAAGCAGATCGCGCGCAAGTGGCTTTAGCTTCCCTTTGAGCCATTCGGCTACCGGTACCCCGAAGCCCTTCTTGCTGCGACGCGTCACGAAGGGCGGCAACAAATCCGCGACCGCGCGTTTGAGAATGTACTTGCTCTTCCCGCCGCGTAATTTGTAACTCGCCGGGAGTGAGGCAGCAAACTCTGCGACATTTGGATCGAGGAACGGTGCCCGCACCTCCAACGACACCGCCATGCTGGCGCGGTCGACTTTAGTCAAAATGTCTTCGGCAAGATAGAGCTGCGTGTCGAGGTTCTGCATGCGCTCGAGCAAGGTTTCCGCATCACATTCCGAAACCATCCGGCGCGCGTCACGGTAGATGTCTCCCTCGCTCGTCGCCAAGGCATCAGCAGTCAATAACTGTTCCTGCTGTTCAGGAGTAAAGGAACCAAACCAGACGTGATGACGAGTCACCAGATCGTATTTCGCCCCAGTAACAAAACGAAGGGCCTTGTAATCAAGCGAAAGGTTTTTAGTCTTGACGGGCAGCAAGTGAACCAGCGGCTCAATCAAACCGCGTTTCAAAAGCGCAGGCAGCCTCGTATAGATTTTCGCCCAATGGTGACCTCTGTACATCTGATAGCCGGCAAACAACTCGTCACCACCATCCCCTCCAAGGGCTACCGTTACGTGCTTGCGCGTGAACCGCGAAAGCAAATAGGTGGGTACGAGAGAAGGATCGCTAAATGGTTCATCCATCCAGGAGCCAATTTCGCCAATCAGGTTAGCGGCCAGGTTCGAGCTAAGACGCTCCTCGTGATGATCTGTCCCCAGATACTTCGCGACACCCCGCGCATAGGACGACTCATCAAACGACGACTCTGAGAACGAGATCGAAAACGTCTTCACCGGTTCGGAGGAGGCACGCACAGCAAAAGCCGCTACCGCCGACGAATCAACACCCCCTGAAAGCAACACGCCCAGGGGCACGTCTGACACGAGCCGCATGCGCACCGATTCAGCTAGTAATTGCTCCAGGCGCTCAGCAGCTTCCGCTTCATCAGGCACCGGTTGCTTCGTCCGGTAACTCAAACACCAGTACGGCTCGACTGAGGCGTGTCCTCCTTCCAGTGTCAGCGTGTGAGCTGCCGGAAGTTTATTTATGCCTTCATAGATTGAAAGCGGGGCCGGTATGTAATCAAACGAGAGATATTGTCGCAGTGCATTCAAGTTCAAACCCGGACGAACGTCAGGATGTGCCAACAGTACTTTTGGCTCCGAAGCAAATAGCAGCTGGTTGCCGAAGATGCCCCAGTAAAGCGGCTTCTCGCCAAAGCGATCGCGCGCGATGAAGAGCCGTTGCTGCGCCGCATCCCAAAGCGCAAAGGCAAACATGCCGTTAAGATGCTGCACCATGTTCTTGCCATACTCTTCATAAAGGTGCGGCAAAACTTCGGTGTCTGAAGCGCTGCGAAAGGTGTGGCCGCGACTTTCGAGGTCGGCGCGCAATTCACGGTAGTTGTAGATTTCACCGTTAAGAACAACGGCAACGGAGTAGTCTTCGTTGAAAGTGGGTTGTTCGCCGGTGACGAGATCGATGATGGCGAGCCGGCGCATGCCAAGGGCAACGCCGGTAGAGACTAGCAACCCTTCGGCGTCAGGACCGCGATGCACCATGCGCTCGCACATCGAGTGCAGCAATTGCTTCGCGCCTTCGGGAGGCGGCGTGCGCGCGTCAAGATTTGCCCAACCGGTAATTCCGCACATTCTCGTGAATCGTGAATCGTGAATCGTCCGGAACGCTCAGTCCGGAAGGGTGGTTTACCCCCGCTGGTTGAATTTATTCAACCATTGGCGGCGGCAAGCCGGCCTTCCTGACTGCGCATACCTTCCGCATGCCACTTATCAATCGCCGAACCCCAGCCGCTCCCTTACGGCGTAAATCGCTTTCGATTGCGACTCGTGATAAGTCCGCACCAACATCTCTGCCAGCAACCCCATCAAGAGAAACTGAATTCCCACAGCAAACATCACGATCGCCAAAATCGGAAGCGGCGTCTGAACAAAGTCTGCCTTGTGAAATAGTTTTAGAAACACCGCATACAGACCGGCGAGGATCGAGATGAGAAACGCCAGCATGCCAAACGAACCAAACACGTAGATCGGTTTGGTTTGATATGAGGCCATAAATTTAATTGTCATCAAATCAAAAATGACTTTGATGGTCCGCGAAAGCCCGTACTTGCTTTTGCCCATCGTGCGCGCGTGGTGCTCTACGGGAATCTCCGCCACTCGCGCTCCGGCCCAGGAGGCATAAATTGGAATGAAGCGATGCATCTCTCCGTAGAGTTTCACATCCTGTAAAGATTCGCGCCGGTACGCCTTCAACGAGCAGCCGTAGTCGTGCAGCGGCACTCCGCCAATCCAGGAGATCAAGCGGTTGGCAAGCATTGAGGGGATCTTGCGCGTTATCAATTTGTCCTGACGATTCTTCCGCCACCCTGAAACCACGTCGTAGCCTTCGTCGAGCTTCTCCAGTAAGCGCACGATGTCTGCTGGATCGTTTTGCAGATCCGCATCCATCGGTATCAGCACCTGGCCTCGTGCGGCATCAATGCCGGCGGCCATTGCTGCCGTTTGTCCGTAATTGCGTTTCAGCGCAACGACACGAACGCGATCATCCTTCGCCGCCATCTCGCGCAGCACTTTCAGGCTATCGTCGGTTGAACCGTCATCGACAAAAACAATCTCCGCGGAACGTCCGAGTTTGCTGAGCGCCTCATCGAGTTTTGCATGCAGTGGCGGCAGATTAGGTGCTTCGTTGTAAACAGGAAGAAAGACAGAGATCTCCGGCCCTTTGTCAGCAGGGGCTGGGATGCGCAACGTGTCGCCAGTTAGTAGATCGTCGTCGTAAAGCTTCATTGGTTGTTCGTTTGAACTAGTCGCTGCGCCGGGCAACACAGATGATGGAAACGCCAAAAGGAAAGTTGAGGTAACGAAGCAATGGTGCTTCGGCTCCAAACAGGCTGCCGAGAAGACCATTCAAGCTTCCGATAGTCAGATTGTTTTCCGAAGCCGGACGAAAACCGGTGGCCCGCATCAACATCCGGCCTAGCAGAATCGGCAAAAAGAAAGTGATGTTCGCGTAAGTTGCCCGCTCGAGTTTAAAGCCCGCGGACTGCAACGCATCTTTGATCCCACTCAAAGTATAACGTCGCCGGTGATTGCTGATGTCATCCTGCACGCCCCACAGAAACATGAACGCAGGCACAAAAATCAGAGCGCGCCCTTCAGGACGCAAGACTCGCCGCATCTCTTTAAGGCCGGCGAGATCATCGTCCAGGTGTTCCACCACATCGAGAGCGGTGACCAAGTCGAACTGGCTGTCCTCGTAAGGCAACTGCTCTGCTTCGCCTTGCCGTACTTGATCAAGTCCGCGCGCCCGGCAAAACGCGAGGGCTTCGGCGGAGACATCAACTCCCCGCGCTTCACCAAATTCCGCCAACATCTCCAGATTTGCTCCGGTCCCACAACCAATGTCGAGGATTTGCGGTCTTGTGTGCTTAAGATCAGCCACTATGCGCGCAACGAAACTTCTGAGAATTCTCCGCCTTCCGACAAACCACCAGTGACTTTCCTCGACCTTGTACATGATCGAGTAAGTATGTTGCTGCATTTCGCGCGGCAGGGGTTTGGAGATGATGTTTGCGTTGCTGGCCATGGGGTTCGACTTACCCGCGGGGCCACCCGGGGTAACATCGCATTGTAGAACATATTCGCGGGTCAGGAGGAATTTGGAGTTCTGGAAAAGATCTAAAGGAGATTTGCAGGGGTGGGGAAGGGCGCCTGCCCCCGTTGGCTTGGTGGCTTTGCCTCAAAAGTAATAGACGTGTCAGGTTCGGCTTTGCCGCCGGATGTGAGGCGGTGGCTCTGCCCCGCCGTAGATGTGCCTTTTGCATCTGGGGCTATGCCCTTGGTATGGCCTATGGCCCAATAAGTTCGAAGGGCTTAGCCCAAACCAGGGGCATTGAAAGTCGCTACCTTGTATTGCCTGGCGCCGGCGGGGAACGCGGTGGCTACCGGCACCAGTGAAGCCGTCTCTTGAATGCGGTCGCTACCGCTCCCGTACTGTACCGAGGGCGACCTATTTCTCCCGCGTTGTGCCTACTGCTCGTGCCGATTGCCCCGGTCGCGGAACCACTCGACGAAGAGCCGAATACCGTCTTCAATCTGTGTCTGCGGGTTGTAGCCAAGCAGACGCCGCGCCTTGCTGATGTCGGCAAATGTCTGCGGCACGTCACCTGGCTGCATTGGCTGCCGGTCGATCGCGGCTTGCAAGTCGAGCGCCTTCTCGAGCAAGCCGATTAACTCGCGGAGCTCAACTGTCCGCGACTCGCCCAAATTGATCACTTCGTA
Source organism: Pyrinomonadaceae bacterium (assembly GCA_035697425.1). GTDB lineage: Bacteria > Acidobacteriota > Blastocatellia > Pyrinomonadales > Pyrinomonadaceae > PSRF01. The sequence goes on from DASSCX010000101.1 coordinate 8,731, forward strand.
GTTACTCTTGTCGTAATCAATCGCCGCGCGTACACCAGCGATAATGTCGTCGATGTAGGTGTAGTCGCGCCGCGTCGTGCCGTCACCAAACACCGGCAGGGGTTTTCCCTTAGTGATCAACTGCGCAAACTTGTGAATTGCCAAATCGGGGCGTTGCCGCGCGCCGTACACCGTGAAGAAGCGGAGGCAGATGCAGCGCAGGCCGTAAAGATGTGAATAGGTGTGGCAAAGAAGTTCACCCGCAGCCTTGGTAGCAGCGTAGGGCGAAATAGGATTAAAGATCGGATCAGTTTCGCTGAACGGAACTTTTTCATTCACGCCATACACCGAGGATGAAGAGCCAAACACGAACTGGGTCACTCCGTGCGCCCGTGCGAGCTCAAGGAGATTCATCGTGCCATTGATATTGGTTTCGACATAAAGCTGCGGCTCGCTTAACGATGGTCGCACACCTGCGCGCGCGGCCAGATGCACGATGCAATCAAACTTTTGTTCAGCGAATATCTTAACCAGGCTTTCTTTGTCCCGAATATCGGCGACGAAGAGTTTGTAAGCAGGATTTTGTTGCTGGGCTCGAATGTTCTCTCGTTTGATCTCCGGAGCGTAGAAGTCGTTGAAGTCGTCAACAACCGTAACCCGCCACTCGCCTTCGCCGAGTAAGCAATCAACGAGGTGTGATCCGATGAAGCCAGCGCCGCCGGTAACAAGAATGTTGCGCATTAGTCTTTTTGATTTGACTCTTCTTGAACTTTGTTCTTAGTACTTTGTACTTTGTTCTCGTTTCGCAGCATTAAGAGTCCGATTAATGATCAACTTTGAAAAGCGAACAAAGCCCAAAGTACTAAGTTCAAAGTTCGAAAATACAATTTCAAAAGGAAACTACTTAGTAGCGTATATCCAAATATGCCAACCCCAGCGGGCGGCTAGTCGCGACTCCAACGAGCGCGACAAGAAGTTTCCCAGCAACGGCAGCCAGCGCTTGTTTAGAAAGTAAGTCCGTAACTCCACACGGGCGAACTTCTTAAACAGTTGCCGCGCTTCCTCCCGCGAATAAACGCGAGCGAGCGGATTGCCGGCCCCATCTGTATTCTGACTGAGAAACTCATCCGGCTTTAAATAATTCTCTTCGCCTTCCCGCAACAGGCTCCCGTGCTCGCGCAACGACTCTAGTGGTTCGCCTGTAAGCCGGTGCACGAAGCGAATTCCTGATTCCGACTTAAGCAAGCGTGCGCCCGCGCGCCGCAATAAAGAAATGTTCACGCGGTAATTATAAGAATCGCGATGATAAAGCATTACCACGGCTCGGCCGCCGGGTTTGAGAACACGCCAAATTTCGTCTACGGCCCGCGCGGTGTCGGGAGTATGGTGCAGGACGCCATGGGAGTAAACGAGATCAAAACTCTCGTCCCTGAATTCGAGATTCTCGGCGTCGGCTGTTTGAAACTGCCCCTTGAGTGCGGACACTTCGAAGCGCTGCCGCGCCAGCTCCACTGCAGCCTCTGTCAGATCGACTCCGGTGTAGTCTGCCCCGGCTGCCGCAAATTGCGCCCCATCAGTGCCCAGACCGCAACCTACCTCCAATACCTTTAGTCCGTTCGTGCCGGCAAAATTCGCCGCTGCGGGGATATGCCACTCTTTTGTATAGCGATGAGCTTCGACGAGTTCATAGAACTTCGCTGAGCCGGGTTCGGCGTCCGCGAATTTCGTGCCGCAGGGATGCGCTTGCCAGAAAGCGCGCACTCGCTCTTTGAGATGTTCGTTCGATTCGGCCACCGATTGAGGATAGCAGGGGAAGTGGGAAAGAGGGGAAGAGGTCAGAGCGGGAAAAGGCGGCAGTCGAGCATGCTCAGTCAGGAAGAGTGGTTTGCCCCCGCTGCTGGAATGGCATTCAAGCACAGCGGCGGCAAGCCGGCCTTCCTGACTGAACGCATCCAAGCTTCTTCCTTACGGTTTGGCCGATAAGATTTTCTCAATAACCTTCGGGTCATCCGGCAATAATCCCGACTTCGGCAGACGCGGCGTTAACGTTGCCCAGTTAAGATCCATTGTGAAGACCTTGCGGAAAAGCGGGAGCGACTCGTCAACTCGACCCATGTTCACCAGAGCCACCGCGTGCCAGTAGATCATCTCCGCATTGTCGGGGACAAGTTTCTCGGCCGCGCCATACTCGCGCAACGCACCTTCATTGTCTTTGTGTTCTACCGCGAGATCGCCGGCGTTCATGTGGTTGTAAGCGCGTTGCAGTTTCACAAGTCGCCGCAACTCGCCAAGTGGATTGGAGCTGTCGTCAACGCGCAGATCAAAAATGCGATCCTTCCAGGCTTGTCCGGTCGGCTTACCGGTAACCACGATCAAAGCGGCTGACTGCTTGCCGCGAATGTCGCCACCGGCCGCTTGCGCCGCATCCAAAGCCGCCAGCATTCGTTCCGCGAGATCGCCTTTCGCGTTTTCAAAAGCCGCTGACATCGCGGGCCAGACTTTCTCGCTTAGCATCAGGTTGGCTTGCACGGAATAATTCTTACCAACGATATGCCCGGCGGCTTGAATGTCGTTCTTTCCGGTCCATGCTTCGACTCGTCCCTGCGAGTCAATCATCGCCACCTGTCTCACTTCACGACCCTCGTCACCGGCCAGTAGAGCCTTCAAAGTATCGGGAGCGCTCTTGCCTGCGCGCATCAGATCGAGTCCGAGTTTTCCGTAACTGGGATCGACAAAGGACTGAGTGGCGATGGCGCCAACCCCAGCTTCGGCCCAGGCTACTATTGGTCCTACGGAAAACCAATGCGACTGCACCGCCACACCGAGTTCTCCGGTAACGGGATCTCGAGCAACGATCGAGAAGGTGTGAACCGGCCGGGACGAGATGGGGAGACGCGGGGACGCGGAGATGGGGAGAGGCGGGGATGCGGGGAGACGGAGACGCGGCGAGGTTTGGGCTTTAATGACTATGACAGCTCCTACCAGCACCAGGATCAGCATCGATAGAATTCTTATTCTCATCTCTTCTCCCTTATCCGTATCTCCGTGTCTCCGTATCTCCGCGTCTCCCGTGTCTCCCGTGTCTCCGCGTCTCCCATGCCCGCGTTCCCTTTTCCACTTTTCTCCCGACTCAGGACACAAACGGGTACAGCGGCGTATTACGGAAGATCCAGAAGAAAAGGACGGCGCCAAAAATCGTGTAAATGTACTTAGGAGCGAGTGCGTTGGTCTGCGCCGGTTGTCCCCTCAGCACCCTCTGGGAGTAGCTTAAAAGCGCGTAAAGCAGAAATGGGAGGGCCAGCAGTAAGAGAGGATTGAACTCGAAAGCTGCACCGAGATTTCCGTGCAGCAACTGATGCATTCCGCGCGTCGAGCCACAACCCGGACAGGTAAAGCCCGTCAGAGCATGAAAAGGACAAACAGGAAGCAGTCTGGACTTGCCAGGCTCGAGCAGGAAGAGGCAAACGCCCCCCGCTGCTAAGGTCAGCCAGAGCATGACGACGCCGATCCGAGAATTAGCTATCTCAGAGACAAACATGAGACGCCGAAATTATCATGGGAATGAAGCTATGAGAAAGGATCAAGGGCCGACAGTACAATGTCCAACGTTTGCTGTCTCATCTCGGGCCTTTTGGCGTTCGACTTTTGCGTTGGACGTTGGACTTGGACCCCAGTTCAGAACCAGCCTTTCTTATTTTGAATGTAAGTTCTAACGAAATCTTCGTCAGACTTGGTGAGGTAGATGATGCCTTCGATCAGTCCCACTATCGAGCCGGCGCCACAGGTTACGAAAGTGATGACGATCTGAATAATTCCCTCGGTTGTATAGCCGAGAATGAACTTGTGCACGCCAAAGCCGCCGAGCAAAATTCCGCACAGGCCGGCAACCAGTTTCTTGTCGCCGCCCATAGCTTTCCAGTCAATCATTTGCCCCGGATTCACCCCCTGCATCGGTTGATAACCCACGTTTGGAAGCGGCGCCTGACAGGTAGCGCAGTATTGCGCTGAGTCGTCGTTTTGCGAGCCGCACTTCGTACAGTATTTGGTCATTGATTTCTCCGCAGTTCTTACTTCTATAGATCAGGTCGCTAACGAGTCAGTTCATTAGTTGACTCGTGATGAGTGAGAGTTGTGATGGCGTTTAGCTGTTGATGGCGCTCAGCCCGCCGATAATGACCCAGAATATGATGTAGATCAAAATGAGCGCCGCGCCCAGGCCGATCCCGATAAAGCTGAACATCTTGGCCTTCTTCGAGGCGTCCATTGCTCCCTGAATATCGCCAGCCGCAACTTTCCCGTTAACCTGGGCCGCAAAAATGATCGCGACAATAGCCAGCGGCCAACAGCAGAACACGGAAATGATGGCCGGAACCAAATAGTTGGGTACTGTGGCCGGCACTGTTCCCGGCGGTGGTGGAGGGGTCCACTGTTGTGACATTTAGTATCTCCTGAGTTTCTTTAGTTGTAACGCAAACTGTTATTTGCGAAGAGTTGTAACGCAACCTTTTAGGTGTGCGAAAAAGTAATTACAAGCCAGAGCCGTAAGATCCGCCCGGACCGGAGCCAAAATCCTGTGGCGCAGGGGGCGCATCAACAATGCCTTTACGTTTTTCAAAAATCGGAATGCCAAGCACGCCACCAAGGGTAGCGAGCACGACAAAGATCACAAACCCGATAATGCCGCCGATGATCAGCAAGACCACGCCCCCGATTGGAAAATCGGGATTGAACTGGCGCACTTGCGCGTCCATCGCGGTGACGCCATTGATTAGAAATGAGAGCGGCAAACCGACGACCAGATAAATCAAGCCGCCAACCACGCCCCCGAGCGCGCCTACGAACGCCCCATCGGCTATAGTGGCCGGTGTCGCGGAACCCTTCACATAAAACATGGTTGACAGCACACCGGCGGCGATTGGCCAGAGGCAGTTGCAGCAACCGATGAAGGGCACCCAAGACGAAATGACGACAGTGATTACGAGCAGCAGTCCTAAAGCTCCGCCGCCGAGGAGTGCCGGCTTTATTTTGTTATTCATCGGAACAGTACTCTCTTAGCGACGCAGATTGGATAACCTAAAACTAAACTTGGAAGCTGGCCCTGGGACGCAACCAACTGGGATTGCAGGATGTGGACGCTGCATAACTTACAAACCAGCAGCGGGATTGTCAATAAAATTGCTGATTAGAAGAGTTTCAAGTTTTGGGTCGTGCTTCAGCTGCTGGTTAGTGCGACCAAATTAACGCCAAGGCGCAGAGACGCCCAAGGCGCAAAGCAACATAAAGCTTCCTGCGTTCTTCTTTCTGCCGTCTGCTTTCTGCCTTCTGCCTTCTGCCTCCTGCTCCTGCCCCTGCCTCCTGCTCCAAGCTTAGGCTCTCTGGTATTCTTTCTGCTCATGGAACGCGAACTAAACCTGAGAATCGTTTTAGAAAAACCGCCGGCTGGCGTGGATTACGGGCTGCAAAAAGGTCGGGGTGGTGATTACGAGACCCTTCAAACCCAAAGATCCAAAGGACGGGATCTGCATTTCGAATTCACCGTGCGAGCAAAAACGACGGGCAAAGGAGCCGCGCCAAATTTTCTCGGCACGTTTGTGCAAGGTCCAACCGCGGAGAGATTTGTGTACATCGACATCGGCACTTATGCGGGACAAACGGGGACTGGTTGGAGCCGCAGATTGAAGATACCTTTGCGCGGAATTACCTGGCAGATGATTGAGGACGTAACTGACGGAGAGTCGTTTCTGGAAACGCACGTCGCGGGCGCGGCAAAGGACGGGAGCCCCAGTTGCGCGACCCCAAAGCCATTCCTGGGATGGAAATTGGCCCACAACGGCGGTTAATGATCGCCGAACAGGCAAAACTACTTCACAACTTCGATTCGGTCTCCCGGCTGGAGGGGAGGATCCGGAATCTTGCCCGCCTTAACGTCTTTCAATTTGTACTTCGTAGTCACAAGCCGGCCCGCGCCAGCGTCACGTGAAATCTCGACGACGTTGTCACCCTGTCTTGACGCACCACCTGCCGCCAGAATCGCCTGCAATAACGTTAGCCCTGGTTGAAATACCCTCTCACCGGGATAATTTATCTTCCCGCCTATGTAATAGAACTGCTGCGGACGGCCCGTGACACTAATCAAGTCGCCTGCCTTGATCAGGAAGTTCTGAGACGCGGCATTAGCCAGATCGAGTAAGACTTCACTACCCCCTCGCAGCACCGTAACGCGGCCAGCATCCTGGCGCACCTGCGACTCGGCCATGATTACGTAAAGCGGAACAGCTTCGCGTCGCAGGTATCTGGTCCCGGGATTACTTACGAGTCCGGAGATGCGCACGGTGTGGCTGCCGTAGTGTCGCACTCCCACCGTCACACGCGCGCCTTCTTCGACTGCACGACGTTTCAACTCAACAGCGAGGTTCAACTGGACTTCATCAGCCGTCAAGCCAGCAACCAGCATCGGTCCGCCAGTAACTGGATAATCGATCAAGCCGCCTTCGAGAACAGTGTAAAGAGTTGACCTCGGCCTAACAGAGTTGAGCAACCGGATATCGAGAATGTCGCCGACTCCGATGCGATAAATCTCTGAAAGATTAGGAGTCGCAACTGGAGCCGGAATTGTTTCTTTCGGGGTCGCGACCTTTTCCGGCGCGGAGGGCGGAACTTTCTCGACTGTCTCGCGAGGCTTTTCTGAGTAAGACCAAAAATCGGCACCCACGCTTTCCCCAGCTGCAACATCGTTCTTCTCGTCTTTGATCACACGGAAGAGGCTGTGTGCCAGCGGTGATTTCAGTTTGACCAGGGAGGTATAGGCGTCAATGGCTAAGACTCGGCGTCCAGATACGTGCGAGACGATGCCCAGTCGAAATTGGGCATCCGGCCATTCGGGTTTAATTCGCACCGCGCGTCTAAATGATTCCACCGCTTCTCCGTAGAGTTGCAATCGTGCTTCAGACAACCCCTGCATGAAGTAAGCCTGCGCGTCATTCGGCCTCATCTTTATCACTTCTTTGAAAGCGATGATGGCTTCGGCAAATTTGGCGGAATCATAAAGGCGGACGCCGGCTTCGTATTGCTTCTGGCCCTCGGCGGAAATGCTCCCCTCTTTGCTTTTGGTGAGGTCGGCCGAGGCGATCGCCTGTTGCTCAACTGTGTCTTCAGTGGAAGCTGCTGTCGACTGGGCTAAAGCCACTGGGGTAGCAAGCACGCTCAAAAAAACAATGGGGAGGAAAGCCACTAAGGAGGATGTTCGTTTCATAACTTGTATTGCCGGCGGTTAGACGCGGAATCAACCGCGATAAGTGGAGTTAACTTGGGCGAAGCCGTGTTGGGCGCAGTATACCTCAAGAATCTCAGGAGTTTGAAGTCAGAAGTCAGAAAGCGACTCCTCACTTATAAAGACGGAATGGCACGAAAAGCCCAATTAAAGGGTCCTTGGAGGGCCCCTTCAGCAAAATTCGAGGGCCTTTGTTATAGTCAGAAGCAGCCAGACCTCGTCCAAAGTCCAAGGTCGCTATTCAGACCCTGACTGAATAGATGGCCCGCGCCGGAGACACGGAACCTTGGACCTCGGACTTTGGACTGGCCTTCAAATCCATGTACGAATTTGCAGTCACACCAGCGGTCACAAGTATCCGGCGTCGCGGCGCCGAGATTACCGAAGTCGCGCCCTCAGGCATTGGCGCTGAGCTTGAACTGGAGCCCGGCGATCGCATCACTAAGGTGAATGGGCGGACAATCCGCGACTACCTCGATTTTCGTTTTCAGACGGGGGGCGAAACGGAGTTAACTATCGAAGTCCGCAAAAGCAGCGGCGAGGACTGGGAACTCCAGATCGAACGCGCTGAAGACGAAGATTTTGGTTTTAGCTTTGAACAGATCGTTCCTCGCCAATGTGCAAACGAATGCATCTTCTGTTTTTGCAAAGGCAATCCTGAGGAGGCTCGACCTTCTCTTTTCGTCCGCGACGAAGATATTCGCCTCTCATTTCTCTACGGCAACTACACGACGCTGACTTCCATCACCGAAGATGAAATGCGTCGCATCATCGAGCAGCGCCTCTCGCCGCAGTATGTTTCTGTCCACGCGACTGATCTCGACGTCCGCGCACACCTGCTGGGCGTCGATAAAAAGCGAGCAGACATATCCAGGAATCTGGCGCGCTTGCTTGATGCCGGCATTGAGATCCACGCGCAGGTTGTGCTTTGCCCGAGGATTAACGATGGCGAAATTCTCCGGCGCACCATAAACGACCTCGCTGCAGATTACCCGCGCATCACGAGCGTCGCGATCGTTCCGCTCGCGTTGACTCGCTACAACACGGACGAGCGTCTTACTCCAGTCTCACCCGACTTTTGTCGCAATGTGATCAGTGAAGTGACCAAAGTGCAAAAGGAATTGCGCGGCCGCCTGGGAACTACTTTCGCCTTTTTAGGTGACGAGATCTATTTACGAGCCGGGCATGACATACCCGGCCGAAATCACTACGGAAACTATCCCCAGATCGAAGACGGCGTCGGAATGGTGCGGTCTTTCGAAAGCGAGTTTGCGAAACTATTGAAACGGGTGGAGCGGCGACCATC
>DASSCX010000102.1:0-4793 GCA_035697425.1 Pyrinomonadaceae bacterium
CAGCAACTTTGGTTTTGCCAAGTTGCTTACTCGAACGTCTATGCAAAGCGGCCGCGACTTATTTCCTGTCGACATTGCGAACCGCAATGACTGTGCCGGACGCCCCTAATGGTAGGATAACGCGGCTCGCGTCTTAATTAATGCGGCGTTTTTCGCAGGCGTTGGGGAATCTTTCCCGGGCGAACATCACTCTCACCGTTTTGTGAAGAAGGTGTGCGAGAGCGAAGCCGGGCACAACCGGTGACGCGACGTTATAACAACACAGTCAAAAGCTGGCAGTTGAAGGGTGAATCAGCATGCTTTTGAGGTGGTCCGGGTTCCCTTTGCTCTGACTAGCTTTTCTTTAAGTGTATATAGGGCACCGTTGAAGGCTTTCCAGTTTAATGGTGCAAGGGTTTCCGCGGATATGGTACGGCTCGAGACGTAAGTTATTCACAGGTATTGTGGATTTTCAGAGTTTATGCTGCACCCTACACCAAACCTTCAAAACCTCACCTGCTCCGCCGGAACTCCCTTCTTGCAATCAACACATTCTTCTGCGGAGTCGTACATCTTCGCGTCAAAATCAACTAAAGATCTAATGGGGAAACCTTCAAAGGTATCGGACGCCGATGAGAAACGGACAATCGCGCCGCATCCGATGATCGTTGCTCCCAACTCCTTTACCAAAGCGGCAGTTTCCTCGATTGCGCCGCCGCTGCGAATGATATCGTCGACAATAATGCAAGGATTCACTTCGCCTTGATTGACGTACTGACGAAACATGCGCTTGCCGTCAGCTTCTTTTTCGGCCCAGTAGATCTGCTCGGCACTAAGTGCATCACGAACACCGAAGGCTACGGGAATACCGCCGGAACTGGGGCTAATCACCGCGATCTTGGGCAACTGACTGGAAATGTCGCGTTCAAGTCGAAACTTGCGGCTGAGAGCGACGGCCAAAACGCGCGCGGTGTCGTAGTAGCGAAACGCGAGCGGCATCTGAAAGTAATAAGGTGAGTGTTTGCCGGTCGGATAAACAAAGTGACCTTCGCGAAAAGCCCCGGTGCGCTTCAACATCTCCAGAACGGTATCTGGCGAAGGAATCAGTGAGACCATTTTTAGCTCCGTGAACGCGGTTGATGACATAGCGAGTGTTGAATTGCGAATCACCCATCAGTAAGCACGTAGAACTGCTGTCGGTGCCGCACAGCATACATCAATCTTCGAGTTTTGCTCCACGACTGAAGACATCTTTTATCAACTGGTGCTGATCAGCCGGCAATCCTTCCGGAAGTGAATCGAGCGCGAACCATTCAGCTTTTTTGATCTCCTGGCTCTGCGGCGTTACGGCGCCGTGCGTCCGGCCAGAAAAGATTATTTCGATTTGCCGCGCACCCTTGAACGTGCGTGCTTTGTAGAGTGTTACGGTTTGCAACTCCAGTCCAATCTCCTCCCGCAGCTCGCGCCGTAAACCTTCCTCAGGCTGCTCATCCGCTTCAATAAAGCCGCCGGGAATTCCCCAGCCGCTTCCCGCGCGGAAGCGGTGTTTCAGCAAGAGCACGCGATCTTCAGAATCCGAAATGATGCCGGCTGCGGTAACCGTGAAACGTCCATTGGTCAAGCGTACGCTCCAGCGCCGTAAAACTCTCGGAGCGTGCCGCCAAACGCTCTCAGCCAGATCTCGTAGCATACTTACGAAGCTTAACACGCGGAAGATCGGTCTTTGATCTTTGAGCTTTGGTCTTTGAATTTCGTCTTTGGATTTTACGTTTGGACTTAGCCCGCGCCGGACGCACTGAACACTTAGGGTCTAAAACCAAGATCAAGGATCCAAAACCCAAGTCCAAAGACCTAAGGCCGTTTTAGTCAACATTGACCTGGGTTGCCCGGACTGGCTAAGATTCGGATCAAGTAAGCCAAGGTTCTGACGATACAAATCAGCCAACATGTCAGCAACGATCAACGATCCAAAATCAGACTCGGCGGCCACAACTCCCCAGGTGCCCAAGCGCATCACCAATGCGCAGACCGTCTGCAACGAAAGGAATGCCAAGGGCAAACTCTGCAATGGACATTTGAAGCAGTTGCGCACGGCAGGTGAAGCTTCCGAGATCCACTTGCGTGGAGACGACGTTCTATCCAAGTGTCAGACCTGCGGCACGCTTTACATGGGCCCGCCGCTCGGACACGTGCGCGATCCTTACAAGCAAAGCAGGTTTGTCGAAGCCGAACTGTCAGCGCTGTTGCAAGCCGCTGGGGGAACGCTGCCTGTAATCAAGAAGGACGACCGCGGCGTTTACGTGATGGTCGAAAGTGCCGCGGGACACGCCCCTGCAAAGCCGGCGGCGGCGCCAGCAAAAGCGGCACCCACTGCAGCCGCAAAAGCTCCGACCGCAGCACCCAAGGCTGCCGCAGCGCCAAAACCCGCCGCTGCAAAAACTGGGGCAGAACCAAACCGGCAATTGTTCAAACGCTCCACTTACGCTGGCGTAAAAGACACTGGACCAGTTCCGGGCGAGAGTTTTGCGGATAAGGTGGCGCGCTTGAAGGCAGTGTCGGCAGCGGTAAAACAACGGGCCGACGAAGGTGGCGGAGGTCACGCTGCCGAAGTTGTGAATGAGGTGGTCGCGTCCGCACCGATCGCGGCAGCGGTCGAGACACCGGCTCCAAGTGCACCAGCGCCCGAGACAACAGCCCCGCCATCAGCCCCAGCGGCACACAAATCGACGGGTCAGGCGGATCGAAGTCTGATGAAGCGTTCAACCTATTGCGGGGTTGTCGATACAGGCCCGGTTCCTGGCGAGAGTTTCGCTCAAAAGGTGGAGCGATTAGCGAAACTCTCTGCCGCCGTCAAACAGCGGGCCGATGGCGGGTAAGCAGAAGTATTAGCCTTCGCGTACCGTCAGACCTTCACGCGCAACTTTCCAGGACAAGACCTCGGCGCCTTCCTCCGCGGCGAGGGCACTTTCGACATCTTGTTTCCTTCCCTCAGCACAAAGGAAAGCAATACAACCGCCGCCTCCCGCACCGCAAACCTTCGCGGCGAGCGCGCCACTTGCCAGGGCCTTCGCAACCAACGATTCCATTTGCGGTGTAGTCACCCCCGGCGCAAGCTTTTTGCGATTCGGATATGCCGCACTCATGATCGAGTGGACACCTGCCCAGTCGTCATTTAACAAAGCGGCGCGCATATTGATGGCCGAATCACGAATCCCTTCAAACAATGTAAACAGCTCTCGATCGCCGTCGATGTGACGCTTCAGAATGTCCCAGTTGTTCGTTCCAGAGAGCCGCGGTTCTCCCGTGTAACAAATCACAAAGCGATCTTCGAGCGCGGCCTCGTTAATGTTAAGTGCCTCGCGCTCGATCCCGTCCGGGCGAAAGTGAATGCACGATGCCGATCCGTAAAAGGCCGGATAGTAATCCTGAAATCCGGCGGGCACGCGAATTACGGTGGTCTCAATGTTCGCAACCAACGTGATAAAGCGACGCTCGTCGTAACGATTTCCCTGCAGGCGATTCAAGGCGCCGATGCAGGCGATGGCCAGTGCGGAAGAACCTCCCAGCCCCGCACCCGCTGGCGCTTGGCTGGTGGTTGTCAGATGGAAGCCACTGGTAGGCTGATAAAAATGGACCAACTTTGAGATCAGTTCCAGCCGCTCTTCGTTTGCCAGGTCACCGATTGCGGAAACACTCGTTTCAAAACCGAGCTGGCGGTCGCTAGATTCAAGGATGATGCGGTTATCGTTGCGAGTCTCGATGCGACAATGGGCCCGCAAAGATATGGCGAAGTTTACCGTCGCGGCCCCGGGATGAAAGAGATAGAGAGGCCAGATATCGATGGTGCCTCCGGCCAGATCAACCCGGGTCGGAGCGGAAGATTCAATAATCATCTAAATAGGTTTAAAGAGGCCCTGTTTCTTTTAAGTTGCGCAACTGTACTTTGTTCTTTGTGCTTTGTACTTTGCTCCGCGTATCGCAGCCAATTTTTGTACCGCTGTTAGTCTCAACTTAAGAAGAAAATCAAAGTACTAAGTTCAAAGCTCAAAGTTCAAAAAGGCGTTTTCAGTCGCCATCCGTCTCACTTCTTTTCGACTCCACTCTTTTCTTCTGTTCATCACGGCGCGCGTGCGTAAAGGGAATGTGTTCCTGGAACTCCTGTTTTAGATCGTGCAATTTTTCGTGGGCGACATGCTCCAACTCCTGCAGCAGCTCCGGGTTCGCGCGCTCAACTCTCTGCGACAACCAGAAGCGCTCTACCAGATAAAATCCGACGATGCCAACTATTACAATTACCAGCAACACTTTTCCCAGACGCTGGAAGTCGCCAATCAATCCCATAACGGCGCCACTGAAAAAGTAACCGGCGCCGCTCAAGACAAACACCCAGAGAAAACAGCTGGCGACTGAAAGAAAGAGAAAACGTAAGAACGGCATGCGACTAACCCCGTAGAAAATGCAGGTCGCCCAACGCAAACCGTAAATGTATTTGGAAAGAAAAATCGACAGCGGGCCAAACTTCGTAGTCAACCGCTCCATGCGGGGACTGGCGCTACGGTAGAAGCGGAGATCGCTGACGCCCTTCCGAAACCCGCGGCCGGTGGCGTAGGCGATGTTGTCGCTGGCAACCCCTCCGATCGTTCCCCACAGCAAGACTCGCGCAAAACTGTACTCCCCAAAAAAATGGCTGTGGGCCAACACTCCGGCGATCAAGAGAGTTATATCTCCCTCAATCATTACCAGGATCATAACGCCGTAGAGACCGTATTGGCCGATGAGGTCGTAGAGAAAACTGAGTTGCATGAAAGCGTCAA
>DASSCX010000103.1:0-24929 GCA_035697425.1 Pyrinomonadaceae bacterium
TCTCTAATTCGTTCGCACAGCTCAACCCCCTCACCATCGGGAAGCCAATTATCGATCAGGTAAAGGTCGAACTTACCAGCTTTGGCGAGGTCCAAAGCCGCGGCCACAGTGATGTCAGACGTCACCCTGTAACCACTCGCCTCCAGAACGAAGGTAACGAGCTCGCGCGTGTCTGGATGATCTTCAATGAAGAGAATGCGGCGCTGCAACATCTTGGCTCCCTTCCAAGGCGTCGTTCGCTTGAATTAATCCGGAATTGTCTTGCTAGACTGGTCAGACCACCCCTGCCAGGCTGGTCTATACATTAAGTTGGGCCGGGACCATCATAGTTCAGTAGAAGGAAGGTTAATGGACCCGGTCTGATAGTGCGTACCGCGCGCACAGTAAAGCGTAAGGGTCTGGGCGTCAGTACGTTAACGTACCAAGCCAAAGGTAACGCTAGAAAGACTCTTTCGATTAACGATTCCCGATTGGTGATTGGCGATTGGGCGATCGGAGTTCCGAGTCCAGGCGGCGTGCAGCTACGTTGATCACCAAGAGCGGGGCGCCACTTGATTGGAGATTAACGATTGCCCCGCGAAAGAAACCAATCGACAATTGGCAATCGCCAATGTCCTAGGCCTTGGCCGAGAGGCTCTTTTTCAAGACCGCCACCAGATCGATGACTTTTCCTTCAGCCGGCTCTTCACGTTCTACCTCAACTTCAACGATGTTCTTGCGCTGCGATTTTTTCTTCTTGACCAACTTAAGGAGTTTCTCACTCTCTTCGTCTGTGAGTTTAGAAGTCGCAAATTGCTTCTTCGTACGTGCACTGATTAGCTTCTCAAACTTGCGCACGCTTACCGCCGGAACTTTTTGCTTTTTGGGCAACTCAACATCAGCCGGCGTGCGCAACTCATCGGAAAACCTCATCAGCTCAGCGCGCAGGATTCCGTTGTCGGAAAAAATGGCAACTAAATACTCCTTGCCACGCATGACAAAAGTGGCGACCCCTGCTTGGGCGCTTCGCTTCATCGTCTCAGCGAGCAGCTTGTAGGCTTTTTGCGAGCCCGACGCAGGGGTTAGGAAGTAGCCTCGCTCAAAGTAGATTGGAGGAATTGACTCCTCTGGAACAAACAACTTGAGATCGATGTCTCTGGTTTTCTCCGGTGCCAGTCGTTCGAGCTCTTCATCCGTGACGATTACATATTTGTCTTTTTCGATTTCATAACCGCGGACTAGTTCGTCGGCATCGAGATCCTTTTCGGTCTTCTGCGAGTAGTATCGCCGCGCGAGGGGCTGGCCCTCCGGTCCGAGCATGCGCAACGTGGTGCGCGTCGAGCGTGTCGCCGGGAACAAATTGACCGGGACACTGACCAGCCCAAAAGTTAGCGTTCCAGACCAAAAGGGACGTCCTCCCGATTGCTCCTCGCCGAGCTCTTCATCTTTTTGCGATTTCTTAGGCAGCGCGTTTCTCCTTCTTCAAAGCCGCGAGACTCTTCGCCAGCACACTGTCCAGAGATCCTGCTTTGCGTTTTGTTTTGACCGCTCGCAGCCGCGGGGCATGACCCTTGGCTTTCTTCTCTATAAATTCCATCACGCGTTCGCGATATTCGTCCTTAAATTCCTTCGGATTAAACTCACCTTGCATCAGTGACACCAAATGCTTTGCCATGCTGAGCTCTTTTGCTGTCGGTGCCGGGCCCGCAGGTTTGGTGAGCTCGCGTGCGGAAATCACTTCCGCGGCGTTGCGCAGGGTAACGAGCATCAGATAATCGCCCTCCGCCCGCAATGCGCCAACGTAAGCCTTGTTGCGCATCACCCAATGTGCAACACCTTCGAGTTCGCGTTTCTTTAAGGCTTCGGCGAACGCGAAGTAGGATTTTTGATCGCCGTCAGGACCAAGGTAGTACGGTCTCTCGTACCACTGTTGGCTAATTTCGGCAGGCGGCACAAACTCTGCAATTTCAATTTCACGTGAGGGCTCGGGCTCGATGCTCTTGAGTTCGTCCTCGGTAAGAATCACAAACCTGCCGGGCTCCAGTTCGTAACCCTTCTGAATTTCTGCGGTCGCAACTTCATCACCTGAGTCTGGAGCAATCATGTGCTGCTTGATCCTCATCTTGCTGCGATCATCAAGGATATGAAAGCGCACAGTGCGATCGCTGACGGCCGAATACAACTTGACCGGCACCTTCGTCGAACCAACCTTTAAGATACCTTTCCAAATGGCGCGAGCGGCCATCACAACACCTCTTCCCGGTTGCGCGACTCAGCACAGCCTGGGCAGATCAATTCGAATGTCGTAGTTCTTTCTATGCAAATAGGACAAATGGGCGCGTCGCAATCGAAGCAATAAACTTCGGTGCGATGGGCATACTGATGGCTACAACTGGCGCAGCTTTCGCTATCTTCCGCGAGCCACCAGGGTTGTACTCGATCACGATTGACCTTCGTGCTTCTCATGAACGAGCGGCCCGAGACTTCTCTTTGGTCGAGTCGCGATCGATCAGTTTCGAGAAGCGACTTTCTTTGCCGTCCTTCGTTTCGTCCTGATATAGGAAGGCCAGGTTGTTCTCGTCGAACGCCGCAAAGAATTCATCCCAGGTAATCTCTTCAAGCGAATCTTCGCCAGTGAAACCAGGATAATCAATGCGCAGTAATCCGCCTCCCGCGCCTTTACCGGTGCTCTTCACTCTCGCTGGTTTGCCGCCACGTTCTTCCACCCAGTTGCGAATCTCTTCGTGATCGATTGTGGTTTTTGATTCTGCCATTAGAAATCTCCTTCCTCACTCGAGGTTGTTATTCGCATTTCTACTTCGGCTCAGGTTCTCTTCAAATGAAGCCGCTAGTTTTGACTCAGCCAGGGTCCTGATCACTCTGACCCTGTTTTTGTTGCTCACCGAATCCTCCTGCTACCGGATTCGCTGGCGGTATTCGATCGTAATCAGTTCGGGCACTGGCCGTCTTCTGTGCGTCTGAGTGTACTCCGCGCCATTGTGATTGTTGTTCACTACATGAATAAAACTCCGTGTATCTGTCCGATACGGGATGGACTTAAATCGACTCGGTTTCAAAACACTTCCGAGGCCATTTACTCCCCTGCGTCTGGGTTCGCAAGAGGAGTGCCAACAGACATGGGCCTTATGAACGTTGTTATCCCTATGGGCAGATACTTTGAATTGAGGTTTTAGTTAACTCGAGTTCAAGAAGTGCAATCAGATTCAAATCTGATCGCAACACCAGACTCCACTTTTGGCCCTTGGTTTGCGCCCCTGCTAATTCCGTCTGAAACAAGCTAGGGGAGGGTTTGATTTCGCAATGTATGCAGCGACTGCAAATAGCAAGATTTATCATTTGACGGAGCCGTCGAGAGAACAAACTTTGTGTGGCGTGAAGTTAATGCCGATCGTAATGGAAGAACCGCGTATTGCTGGGTTGAGCTTACTGCGCGCGAAACCTGACGGCTATTCGCTTTGCCGCCATTGCGACCGGGTTCGTGATCAGAACCAAGAGACTTTTCGTTCGCCAGTGTACTGATCATTGATCCGCGAGCGCCTAGTGTGGAGTCCTTGGTGCAAAACTCGCAAAATGTGGGGGCCTTACTAGTCAGCTGCCGCTTTTACTAGTAGCGTCCCCACGACCAATTTCTCATCCTTCCTCTTCATAATTCTGTTAGCCTTTCCATAAAGAAGTACCGAGGATGTTTTGATCGGTAGTACCGTGCACGAGATAATGCGCACTCTGGGGCATCGCGGTTGACACTACTTGCGTGACCGCAGCCGGATGCGCCAGGAATCTCATCTGAGGTTTCTATAAGGAAACTGATGAACGTAACTTGTAACGGGTGGCGCCGGATACATAGGCAGCGTTGTCGTTGAGGAACTTTTGCGCGACCGGCATGAGGTCACTGTTTACGACAATCTCTCCAAGGGGCATCGTCAAGCAGTCGCGCCGGGGGCGGAATTCATCCAGGCAGATTTGCGAGATAGCGAGCGCCTGCTGCGACTTGCAGGACAATCGGAATCAAATGATTAGGGTGAGTGCCATTCACCACAGCTCGACGCCCCGCTCCAGCGTGGAACTATACGGTGACGATTATCCCGCCGCAGATGGCACCTGCGTCCGGGATAACATAGATCTAGCGCGCGCTCATATCCTTGCGCTCGAGAGTCCACGTAACGCCATCTACAATCTTGGTTGCGGCGAAATAATCGATTGCGCGAAAAAAATAACTGGCCGCTCGATTCCAGTGAGGATCGCCAAGCGGCGCGCGGGTGATCCCGCAACTCTGATTGCTAGTTCGCAAGCAATCAAGCGAGACCTGGCCTGGTCTCCCGAATTTCAGAAGCTCGAGCTGATAATTGAATCGGTGTGGACGTGGCTAAAGGACCCCTCTGGTTACAGCTAGCCAACCGCTACGTCGGCAGCCTGAAAGGTTTGGACAAGGAGACCTGGTAATTCGTGTCCAGCATGCATCCAAATTTTGTGTGCTTCATGACACAAAATCCGAACACAACCTGGCTATCTTATTGGGCAACGAACAAGGGGTGGTCAAACAGTTCGGCGGGTCGTCTCCTGACGGCTCGCCTTGCTTCATCAAGCTTTCAATCTAGACTTCATTCGGATCTCTCCAATCTGACCTCGGTTCAGACGCCGCATTCCTACGGTTTCTCTGCTATGAAATTTGGATCCTGGCGCTACTTCGGCTTGGCTGGCATCGTCACGCTCGCCTACTTTTTGGCCGCCGAGGTGGGACTGTCACTCGCCTCTGTCCATACGAACGTATCCCCAGTGTGGCCGCCGACGGGTATCGCCATCGCCGTTCTTCTAATCTTCGGCCGCCGGCTTTGGCCCGCGATACTGATTGGAGCTTTCCTCGCAAATCTATGGACCCAGGTCTCAACCCCGGTGGCCCTCGGAATCGCGATGGGCAACACGCTCGAAGCAGTCGCCGCTGCTTACCTGCTTACTTATCGATCTACCTTTGATCATTCCTTTAGCTCCATCCGGAGTGTGCTGAAGTTCATACTTTTTGCCGTTGTCGTCAGTCCAATGATCAGCTCCACGATTGGAAACGTCAGTTTGTGCGTCGGCGGAGAAGCGCGCTGGGCAGACTTTGGGAGCCTTTGGCTGACTTGGTGGTTGGGCGACGGCTTTGGAGCTTTGATCGTAGCGCCATTCCTGCTGGCCTGGGATGTCAATTTGAAGAAACGCGTGTCCCCGAAGGCCGTGATTGAAGCACTGATCTTGCTAGCAGCGTTATGGCTCGTTTCCCTGGTCGCTTTCGCCGGCTGGATCCCCGGCGCGGACAAGCGTTACCCGATTGCCCATCTAACTTTGCCTTTTCTCGTCTGGGCCGCACTGAGACTGGACCAGCGTACCGTAACTGCTGCTACGTTGCTTTTGTCAGCGGTGGCTGTTTGGGGTACAGCGCAGGGCTATGGCTCATTCGTCCGTGGTGGGGCCAACGAATCATTGTTGCTGCTGCAACTTTTTATCGGCTCGACGGCGCTGCTTACCTACGTTCTCTATGCCGTAATGCACGAGCGCACGACTGCGCAAAAGGAAAGGCTGGACCTCGCAGCAGAAGTTGCCAAGCAGCGAAGGCGTGTGGAAGACATCGTGGCGCATGTGCCGGGAGTGGTGTGGGAGGCTTGGGGTGAACCTGCGGCTGAGAACCAGCGCATCGATTTCGTTAGCAACTATGTGGAGAAGATGCTTGGCTATAGCGTGGAAGAGTGGCTTTCCACGCCAAACTTTTGGCGCACCATAGTTCACGAAGATGATCGGGAAGCAGCCGGACGCGAAGCAGCGCGCACGTTTGCGTCGGGCACCGGGGGCGTGAATCGTTTTCGTTGGTTGACCAAAGATGGACGTGAAGTTTGGGTTGAGTCGCAGTCGGTTGTGGTTTGCGATGAAAGCGGAAAGCCGGTGGCCATGCGCGGCGTCACCATGGACATCACCGAAACTGTGCGGGCGCAGGAAGAGCGAACAAAGTTGTTAGAGTCTGAACGAGAGGCTCGTGCTCAGGCTGAGCAGGCAAACCGCCTTAAAGACGAATTCCTCGCAACGATATCCCACGAGTTGCGGACGCCACTAAATGCGATTGTCGGTTGGGCTCGATTGCTGCGGTCGGGCGAACTTGATTCCAACAACCTCGCCCATGCTTTTGAAGTGATTGAGCGGAACGCCTGGTCACAAAAGCAAATCATAGAAGACATGCTTGATGTCTCGCGCATCATCACGGGCAAATTGCGAATTGGACTGGTGCCGCTTGAACTGATGTCAGTGATCCAGGCGGCGATTGATGTCATCCGCCCGGCGGCCCAGGCAAAAGAGATAGAGCTCAAGACTCAGTTCGAAACACCGGAGCTCTTAGTCAGTGGTGATGCCGAGCGCTTACAGCAAGTGATTTGGAATCTACTTTCTAACGCAGTCAAGTTTACGCCGAATGGCGGGGTCGTGGAGATTGTTGTGAAGCGGAAGAACGGCACGGCCGAGATTGCGGTCCGGGACGACGGACCGGGAATACCGCCCGACTTTCTGCCGCATGTTTTTGAGAGATTCAGCCAGGCGGACGGCTCAAGCACACGGCGTCATGGCGGATTGGGCTTAGGCTTGGCGATTACGCGGCACCTGGTTGAACTGCACGGCGGGGCAGTTAAAGCAGAAAACAGAGAGGACGGCAAAGGTGCCGTCCTCACAGTTACTCTTCCAGCCTATTGAACTTTCCCAAAGTCGGCTAATCGTTTGTCAGCTTTCTGCGCAGCACTGGTGTCTGAGCAGTGTTTTGTGAGTTGACCGTGCCGTCCTTTCCAAATACATAACTATCGCGTGAGCGCACCGCGAGATTAGGTTGGTTAACACGAACCCGCACTTGCCGGCGCTCACCAGGTTGAGGCCGGCGAATCGGGTAATAGCCAAGGCTGTATTGACGTCGCAGCTCTTCAGCGATGTTGCGGAATGCATAGGAGAGATTATTCGTGCTGTCGGCCTGATACTGCCGCGCTCCAGTCTTCTCTGCCAATTCGCGGAGATAGCGATCGGCGCGTTCGTAGTCGCTGCGATTTGCCCCGACACCGCCGCCGCGGCCACCGCCTATCGGTCCCGACCCGCCGCCACGTCGGCCCAAAATGTCGATCAGGATGCCGATGGGAGAAGTCGAGCGACCGCCACCGGGCCAGCCTCCTCCGCCTCCGCCGCCAACATCACGAAACGTGTCGTACTGTACGGGATAGATCAGAGCATCAAGCTCTTCTGCATCCCGAACATTGCTGGCATACGATGCGGGACGGCTGGCAGTATCAACGCCGTCAGTGAAAAGTACCACCGCCTTGCGGCCATCGATCTGATTCAATCGCTGATTAATCACGAAATCTACCGCGTCGTACAGCCGGGTGCCATTTCCGGTGCGCGTTCGCCGGATAGCATCGCGCATTCGGTTACGGTCGCCAGTGAATTCCGTCAACACACGAATATTGTCATCGAAGGAGATGATCATGACGCGATCATCCGCGCGCAACTGGTTAACGAATGCAATTGCTGCGTCTTGAATTTCTTCGATTTTGAATCGGGTAGAGCCACTGGTGTCCAGCACCAACACAACCGAAAACGGCTTATCTACAGAGGTGAAAAACGCGACTTGTTGTTCGACGCCATCTTCCCAAAGACGAAAGTCCGACTTTGTTAAGTTAGGAATATAACGACCATCGCGATCAGTGACGCTGACCGGTAGCGTTACCAGAGTAGTGTCGACTTTGATTACGTCACCGGCGTCAACTTCTTCGGGGCCAGTTTCGGGAGCTCGCCGCGTACCGCCGGTTTGATTTCCGGCAGTGTTGGTGCCGCCGAGCACGGGCGGGCGATTAGGAGTTGAGCTGGGCTGTACCGTAGTTGTCTGTCCGACTCGTCGTGGGCGCGATTGCGAGCTCGCCGAAAAAGCGGACAGCGTGAACAGGGAGAGGAGCACCAAAATCGCGAAACTCTTTTTCATGGCAGAAGCTCCTTCTTTCCACAGCAATAGCTGCGGGAACAACGTTGGATGCCCAGCGTCAGAAATAGATGCTCAGTCGTTTACCTGAATGGGAAAGGGAGAGGCAGGCCGACGTGAGAAAGATAACGCCCTCCAGGCAGCATGGCAAGGAGTGGGGTGTCTTAATCTGCTGTAGAGGCGGCACTCCGTAGCCGCCCCACGCTTTTAAAATGGTACACCCAGGAAGGACGCCCTCTACAGATTTCCAGATAAAACACCACCATAGGAGTGCTCGCTAGCCGGGACTTCAACGAGAAATTGCAGCCGAAGCTAAGGCGTTCCAGATGAAAGGAAATGTGCCCCAGGTTTGTCCGCGGTGCTGGGGGCGAAAGGCAAAGAGAATCACCTGGCCTTTCCCCACTCGCACCTGCGCGAGCGCGATTTTGTCTCTTAGTCTGGCCTCGCCCAGAAGCCATCCCGAACGCAACACGTTCTCTCTAGCGTAACGCGCGACGACCCGCACGCTGTCCGCGGTTTTGCCTTCGACCAGTTCAAAGGCTGAGCTGTTGAGGAAATAGGCGTCCGTGGCGGGACTTAATCCCCGGCCCAGAGGCTGGGACGTATCGACATCCAAAGCTACGACGGAGCCGGGACAATAAAACTCAGATGATTTGACGCCCTCAAGGGCATTGCTCAACGGTAGGTTGAATTGCTTGAGCGCCAATTCGCAAGACGCATCAAAGCAAATCAGCGTGCCTCCTTCTGCGACAAAGGCTTTAAGTTTTGCGACTCCCGCTTCGCCTATCCCGCCAGCGAATTCCGGGGGATGACTCGTGATGGGATTGCCCTCAACAATTTCGCGCGCGCGTTGAGACGGCAGCACGATCACATTGTACTTCGCCGGCAGATCTTCCTGTTGTATGTCCTTGTTGGTCAGTGAAGCGTAGGGCACGTTGTAGGTATCAAAGACAAAACGAGTCCATCCTTCATCCATATTTGCGGTCCACGACTTGTAGAGGGCAATACGTACTGGGTTCTTCAACGGGTTTGCAATCGGTGAGGCGTCGCCCGTCTTCAGAGGCAGGGCGAGATCTTTGCGGACTTCATTAGGATCGCGCATCAACGTCAGGCGCCGTTCAGTCGCAGCTTCCTGAATCGCCATAACGCCGGCCGCCTCTACGCCCATTTGCATCGGTAGAGTCCATCCGGCTACGTCGTAAGGCTGTTCTACCTGACCAGAACCATCGATGCGGTTCGGATAGATTTGGGGCTCGAACAACGCCAAAACATTTTGCCGCTGAGGCTGATTGAGAAAAATGATGTAACTGCCAAGCGGCACCTCATGCATGCCGGTGGTGTGGTTCATGATCCGGCGATAAGTCCCAATCTTTTCGCTACTCGAATTTGTCCGTTGCAGCACTTGGGGACCAAACGAAGCGTGCAGCTCGCGATCGAGCCGGTAAACTTCCATCCCCTGGCTAATCAATGAGTCGAGCAGTTTTGCAACTGCTTCATCGCGGCCCTGACCTGCTTGCATGATATAGGCGATGGGGTCGTTCGGTGTTCCTGCCATCGTGGCCGCCCGTCCCAGTTCAAAAAACTTCTTTAGATAGTCGGCACGAAATTTGGCCGCCAGAGAAAGAACCGCTCGCGAGGAAATCATTTCGAGGTTCATGATGTCGCGGGCGCGCCACTGCCCGCCTGGCCAGGGATCGGGAAAGTTTGTGCTCGCTTCCAGAGCGTTGCGCAAGCCGCGCCGGTTCGCTCGTTTCAATTGATCCTCAGTCACGGTGGTGGGAGTCATTAACTTCGCGCTGGCGGCTTCCGAAAGTATCCCTATTGAGTTGTGAAAGTACGGCGCCGTGCGAAAGCCGCCGTGCCACCAAGTGTCGTAAGTTGAGTTAGTGACTACCCCTTTGATGCCCGCAGCCTGCAAATCAGCGGCGATCTTGTGCCCGATTAGTCCCACTTGGCGCAACAACAAAGGCGGAATGTTTGGATTCGCTGGGTCGAAAAACGGTGGAATGAAAAACCTGGAGCCGTTGGGACCTTGTTGATGGATGTCGTAAACGATCTGCGGAAACCACTCTTGCCAAAACAAACGCGAGATTGCTCGAGTCTCCAGCAAATTCAACATAAACCAATCACGATTGTCGTCATGACCGGCGTAGTGATGATAAAGCTCGGGTGGTTCCTGTCCCTCGTACTTTGTGCCCAGTGTTTTGCGATACCAGTTTGCAACGATGTCAATGCCGTCTGGATTAGCGGAAGGGATCAGGATCAGAATCGTGTTTTGTAGGATCTCGCGGGTTGTCTGATCTTGAGCGGAGGCTAACTCGTAAGCGAGTTGCATCGACATCTGCGAGGCAACTATCTCAGTCGAATGGATGGAGCAGGAAATCGCGACCACTACCTTGCCGCTACTAACTAAAGCGTCGCGCGCGGCGTTGGTTTGAACCGTCCGGGGATCGGCGAGCCGCCGTTGAATCTCCTGATACTTATTGAGCGCCAGAATGTTTTCGCGGGCGCTGATGAAAGCGGCGATCAAGGGGCGGCCCTTGGTTGTAGGGCCTATGTTCTTCACTAACACGCGATCAGAAGCCTTGTCCAATCGCGCAAAATAGTCTGTAATCTGACGCCAATCAGCAATGGTCCGATCATCTCCCGGTGTAAACCCAAGTAATGAACTGGGCGTGGGTAATCCGACTCTGGAAAAACTGCGCCGGGAGCTTTGCGCCCTCGTGGCGCCCGAGCCGGACAGCAGCAAAGCGCTCAGCCAGACGATCGTTAAGAGATGCTTTAGTAGGTCGCGTCGCGTTGGTCTAAAGAGTAGCAGTAGAGTTGTGACTCCGGAGTTTGAATTTGGGCGAGTCTAACACAGTTCATAACTTCCAATCGGGCAGTCGACTACTATATTGGTGGTCTCTGTTTGTGGCGGGCGCCCTCCTGGTAATCCTTGGCATACCCGTTCTTCTGGTCGCGTGGCTCGCGGCGAAACCAGACCTGGTCTATCCCTGGGCTCTCTTTGGGGGGCGAAATTGGCTCCGTCTCAGCGGCATGCAAGTGTCAGTTAAGGGCAGCGAACATTTAGCTGCGAAACAGACTTACGTTTTCATTTCTAACCATCGCTCGTATCTCGACACAGCTACTCTGTTTGTTTACACCGGACGACGAATTGGCTTGCTGGCGAAGAAGGAGTTATTGAAGGTACCGATTCTTGGCGTAGGCATGGGCTTCGTTAATGTCATGGCGATCGACAGGTCAAACAGCGAGCGAGCGCGAGAAACGGTGGCCAGCGCTACGGCCAGAATTCGCTCAGGCATTTCCTTTGGAGTATTTGCCGAAGGCACACGAGCCAAACCAGGAGAATTCCTGCCTTTTAAGAAGGGCGCCTTCTACATGGCTGTGGCTGCCGGAGTTCCGATCGTGCCGGTAGCAATCAAGAACACGGACGTGCTGATGGGAAAGGGAACTGGCCGGGCTCGCCGCGGGACAATCGAGGTGGTTATGCTGCCGGCGGTCACGACGGCGGGACTCTCATCAGATGAAGATGTACAACAACTTGTTAAGAAAGTCCACAGCCTGATCGGACGTGAACTGGGCGTTCCTGGAGACTAACTCGACCTCTATGGCTTGGGTGTTGGAGTCGGCTTCGGAGCCTCTGGTTTCGCCTTCTCGTTCTGCAGTTCCCCGCCGGTCTCAACATCAACCACTTTTACATCGGCGCGTGCTGGAGCAAAGTCGCTATACCGCACCTGCATGCGGATATGAAGGGTTGAGCCGTTCTCGAATACGAGTTCCTCATCAGCGTAGGAGTAAGTCGGGAACCAGAACCGGCCGCCAAACTGTTCACGATAAGTTTCGACCACGGGAAATCTGTTAATTTTGGTTTCCGGGATCCCCTTGCCCTTTGTCTTCACAATCTGGAGCTCCTGATCGTCGACCCAAACGCGGCCGATAAACAGCCGCTCTTTAGTTTTCTTCGGATCCGGAATAACCTTGGGACTAATGTCGAAGACATAGAGATTCAACTCGTCAATTTTTTCCTTTCCCGAGTATTTGAAGTTGTATCTGTCGATTTTGTATGGATCGAGAGCGAAAGGATTTATTCCCCCCAAGTCGTCAAGATCTTCGTTTGTTACACCGCCAAACGAGGGCATAGGAAAGAAACTGATCTTTTCAAAACGATTGCCCTGGTCGTCGAATGTGAAGGAAGAAACCCGGTGATATTCGCCGATCACCTGGCCGCCCATGCCGAGGCTCTGAATAACGGCGTCGCGCTTAAAGGAGTACTGGTTCAGCGCCTGCCGAAACTGTGCTTCCTTCGCGGTGAACGCCGCAACAATTCTATTTATTTCTGCCTGACTTAGCTCGCCGCCAGAGTTTTGCTGCGCCAGCGCCAAGGGGGCCGCCAAAACTAAGATTGACAATGCAGTTACGAGAACTGCAACTCTTCGGAAATTCATCTTTCGCATCTTCTAATTCCAGAAGCTGAGGGTTGACTGAAAGCAGCCCGGACCTAATAAGATCCAATCCCGGGACTACTAAGCACCAACCTCAGATGCCAGCGCTGCAGCCGCTGTTGCCAGAATTGGGACTGTGCCGAGCCATGATTTGGCAATCGTTATTTTTGTTTGCAATAAACGTTGCTGCTAGTGTAAAGTGCCAGCCGTTGAATAGGTTATCCGCAGCCGTGTCCAGTGGGCGTCAATAATATTGGCGGACATCCTCAGCGAAAGGGATAGCCTTGAGGACAAAAACCAAGTCTTAAGTCCTCACGTCGGTAGATGGCTACGTCACTAGTTCCGGTGAACCGATACGGCGCGCAAGCGTAGTGGCAAACCGGCACCCCGGATTCGCATTCGGGAGGCGTAAGTTCAAGTTTCGGGAGGAGCTTGATATCGCCAGAGACCGACGATGTGCGTGGCGACTTTCCCGCTCCTTCTGGGCGGAGTGGGGGGAAAGGTCGTCACGCACACCCCAGCATCCGCTCACTAATTACTATTCAGCAAATTCCACGGCGATGCGGTTGGGAATGATGCCGTGATCGAACCCCTCGTCCAGCAGACGTTGCACCGCGGAGCGGCCGCGCTCAGTATAGTCAAGCGTCAAGTCGTTAACCCACATCGCCACGAACCGATCCGCTAGTTCCAGATCCATATCTCGAGCAAACTGCATTGCGTATTGCAGGGCATCATCGCGATTGTCGAGCGAGTAACGGATGCTTTCGCGCAGGAGGCGCGATACTTCTTTGATCGTCGCCGGACCTAAATCACGCCTAATTACATTCCCGCCCATAGGCAACGGCAAACCAGTCTTCTCGTGCCACCATTCGCCCAGGTCAAGTACTTTGTGGAGCCCGATTGATTCGTAGAAGAGTTGGCCTTCGTGAATCAACAATCCGGCATCGCACCGTTTGCTTTGAACGGTCTCGATAATCTTATCGAAGGGGACGACCTCATATTTGAAATCCGGGTTGTAGATTTTGAGCGCCAAAAACGCGCTGGTGAGCGTGCCCGGAATCGCAATTTTGAGATTCGACAATTCGTTAGCTTTGACAGGCTCATGAGAGACGACGATGGGACCGTACTTATCTCCGATTGAGGCTCCGTGGGGTAATAGTGCGTATTTGTCGGCTATGTATGCGTAGACATGGAAACTCACCGCGGTTACATCATAAGTCCCCCGCATCGCTTCTTCGTTTAAGGTTTGAATGTCATTAAGTACGTGGGTGAAGTTGATAGTGCCGGTATCGATCTTGTTTGTCGCCAGCCCATAAAACATAAAGGCGTCATCGGAGTCGGGAGAATGCGCCACACTAATTTTTCGAACAGCTTTTTTCGGTTGCATAAATCTATGTTTAAGTCCTTCGATTGATGTTTAGGAGTTAGGAAATCAGACGAGGCTAACATTGCCTGGAGCCACCCGGTTATAGACCGTATCGCGCTCAACCGCGGTAAAGCCCGCGTCTTCAATCAGCGCGACAAGGTCGGCTTTCGACATTTTCACTTCATTGTTGGTTTCCACTGAATAGCTTTCCGAAAGCTCGCCACCTTTGGTGATTGTGCCGTCGATATCGTTGGCGCCGTAATGCAAGGCAACCTGGGCGAGACGACGGCCCAGCATCACCCAATAAGCTTTGATGTGATCGAAGTTGTCGAGCATTAAACGTGCGACGGCCATGGTTTTGAGCGAGTCGACCCCGGAAGGGCCGGGCAAATGCGCCAGTTGCGTGCCTGGAGGATAGAAAGCAAGGGGGATGAAGCACTGAAACCCATGGGACTTGTCCTGTTGTTCACGTAGCCGCACAAAATGGTCGACACGATCTTCGATCGACTCAATGTGCCCGTAAAGCATCGTCGCGTTTGTTTTCAATCCAGCCGCATGTACCTTTCCCGAGAGCTCGAGCCAGCGATCAGCATCACACTTATGGGCGCAGATCATCGACCGCGTTGGTTCGCGAAAAATCTCCGCGCCACCGCCGGGGCAGGAGTCCATCCCGGCGTCGATCAGCTTTTGAATAACTTCGTCATCGCTCATTTTGTAGAAGTGAGCAAAGTGATCGAGCTCCACCATTGTGAAGGCCTTCAAATGGAGTTGCGGATACTGGCGCTTCAAGGAAGTTAATAAATCCGTGTAGTAGCTAAACGGCAATTTCGTGTTCAAGCCACCGACGATGTGGAGTTCCGTAGCACCTTCGGCGACTGCTTCACCGGCAATCCGAAGCGACTCGTCGATGTTGTGCGTGTAAGCGTCCGCTTGCCGCGGCGTGCGGTAAAAGCCGCAAAACTTACAGTCCGCATAACAGACATTAGTGTGATTGAAATGACGGTTGACGTTGAAGTAAGTAGTCAACCCGTGTTTCTGCCGCCTTACCTTGTCTGCCAGCTTGCCGAGGGCCAGGAGATCATTGGTCGCATAGAGAGCGAGGCCGTCAGCAAATGAGAGCCGTTCTGAAGCCTCAACCTTACCGGCGATTTCTACTAATTTGGAATCGTCTGAAAAATTCATGAAAACATCCTAATGATTACGGCGACGCCAAACGTGAGGCAAAGAATGACACTCACAAAGGCGTTGGTAGTAAAGAATGCAGCGTTGAGCCGGCTGAGATCATCTGCCTTAACTAAACGATGCTGATGGATCAAAAGTATTCCTGTCGCGATTACACCGGCGAGTGCTAGTCCGCCCAATCTCGTTGTCAAGTATAACGCAATCAAAGCTGCAAACGCTGCTGCGTGCAAGCTGCGAGAGATCCAGAGCGAACCGGCGATGCCTAAGCTTCGGGGAATCGAATGCAATCCTTCAACAATATCGAAATCGTAGTCCTGACAAGCGTAGAGCACATCAAAGCCCGCGGTCCAAAGCAGCACAACGAGCGAGAGCAGGAAGGGAATCGGACTATCCAGTGACCCGCGGACAGCGACCCAGGCTCCTGCGGGCGCGATTGCCAGACACCAACCCAGCACAAAGTGCGAAAGCAATGACCAGCGTTTGGTGAACGAATAGAGCAGTACACTCGCCAGAGCCACCGGCGCGAGAATTAGCGTCAGGCGATTAAGCATCGCTGAGGCAAGGAGAAAGAGTGCGGCTGCCACTATCGTGAACATCCAGACGAAACTGACTGAAAGCAAGCCCGCAGGAATTGCCCTGGAGCGAGTGCGCGGATTGCGAGCGTCGTATTCGCGATCGACGATCCGATTGAAGGCCATGGCCGTCGAGCGGGCGCCAACCATCGCCACTATTATCCACAGCAGTTGTCGCAGGGTAGGTAATCCATTAGCTGCCAGCACCGCACCCAATAACGCAAAGGGCAAGGCAAAAAGAGTGTGCTCGATCTTGATCATTTCGAGCGTCGTGCGAACGTTGTATGAAAGTGGGGGCACTGAATAATTCTTAGATGGGCTCGTTTACTGTAGCGAGGTTGCCAGCATTTTCAGTCTTACCTTGCCAGCGGGTCGCTTGCGAGTGCGGAACGCCGAGGTGGTCAAGTATACGAAACACCAGATGATCGACTAATGCCTCAATAGTGGCGGGTCGATGGTAGAACCCCGGGCTCGCCGGAACGATATGGGCGCCGGCGCGCGCGAGTCGCAGCATGTTTTCCAGATGAATCGCGTTGTAAGGAGTCTCGCGCGGAACCAGGATCAGCTTTCGACTCTCCTTCAGCGTTACATCGGCGGCTCGATGAATAAGGTTAGTGCCCGCGCCGGAAGCGATTGCTCCGAGGGTTCCCATTGAACAGGGTACGATAACCATGCCCTCCTGCGGATGCGACCCGGAGGACGGCCGGGCTGCCATGTTGTCCAACCTTTGCAGGCGGATTAATTTCGAATCCTGGGGAAGGCCAATCCACGCATTAATCTTCTCGCCCGTGGCCCCGCGCAAATCGACGCCCAGCTCGACCTGGGCGACAGTCTCGGCTGCTGTAGACATGATCAGATTGATTCGTTCAACGAGGCCGCTCGCAGCAAGATGAACAAGCGTGCGTTGCGCGTAAATCGAACCTGAGGCGCCGGTGATTGCAACTGTAAATTCCATGGAGCGGTGAGGGAAGTGTACTTGGCGCGGTGGTCACGCGGCAAGCGAGCCTCCGATTGCCGATTGGCGATTGCCAATTGCCGATTTGAAAAGTACCGAAGACGAATGGTTATCCGACAATCGCCAATCGTCAATCGTCAATCCATTTGCGGTTTATCAAGCTGGCGACAAAGCCGGCGCCGAATCCGTTATCAATGTTGACGACCGTCACATTAGAAGCACAGGAGTTGAGCATGCCCAGCAGGGCCGCGACGCCGCCAAACGACGCTCCGTAGCCGATGCTGGTCGGAATTGCGACCACCGGAACGCTGACGAGTCCGCCTACAACTGAGGGCAGCGCTCCTTCCATTCCGGCCGCAACGATTATCACGCGGGCTCTTTGCAGTAAATCGCGTTCAGCCAGCACGCGGTGAATTCCGGCTACACCAGCATCCCAAACTCTTTCGACCCGGTTGCCCATCGCTTCCGCCGTCAGCGCGGCTTCTTCGGCAACAGGAATATCGCTGGTCCCCGCGGTGACCACAGCGATTGTGCCGATTCCCAGTTCTGTCGACTCCCTTTGAATGCGAATCAACCGCGCCGATTCATGCCATTCCGCCGCGGTGATCACATTGCGAACCTCACCGAAGGTTTCCGCGTCCGTGTGGGTCACGAGCACATTGGGAGAACGGGCGGCCAGTTTTTCCACGATGCCGACAACTTGCGCTCTTGTTTTGCCGGATCCAAATACGACTTCAGGAAAGCCCTGGCGCGTGGAGCGCGCGTGATCCACGCGTGCGAAGCCAATGTCTTCAAAGTGAAGATTCTTAATCTGCTGTGCTGCGTCCTCCGCAGACAGTTCATCCTTCTTGAAGCTGCGCAGCAGCCGTTCTAGTTCACGTGCGTCCATTTGGTCAGTTGTCAGTTGACCCTTTACGGATTGATTAGATTCCCCAGCTTCTCCGCCCAATCCTGATCGAGGTTTTGCAGGATGTTGTATTGCTCCAGAGCAGCGTCGCGATTTCCCATCGCCAGGAAGCACTTTCCCAAGTTGAAATATGCCCGCCCATAATCCGGCTTCAAACGAATCGCCTGGCGAAAATTGTCGTGCGCCTCGTTGAACTTGTTCATCTCCAAATAAGTCTCACCAAGACTGTTAATCGCGGTCGCATCTCCCGGTTTCAAGGACCCCAACTGCTTGTAGATCTCCACCGCCTCCGCATATTTTTTGGAGCGAAAGTAACGGCTGCCCAGCCTCTCATACGCACTCGTGTAATCAGGCCGCAGTTTAATCGCTTGCTTATAAGCTTGAATCTCGTCGTCAGCCTTGCCCCAATCGCGATAGACGAGTCCGAGGGCGTAATAGGCGTCAGCGGAGTTGTAGGGATCAAGACGAATTGCCGCGCGATAAGCATCTGCTGATTCCCGATATTGTTTCAGATAGTAATTTGCCAGGCCGATATTGAAATACGACTCAGCCGCCGGACGCAGGCTGACCGCCTTCTTTGAAGCCTCAATCGCCTCCGCATGCCTGCCGAGCTTCTCTTTGCAAAAACCGCTCTGAGCCCAGGCTTCAGCATAATTGCTGTCGGCATCAACTGCCTTTTCGAAATAGGGAAGCGCTCGCTCGCAGTCATCGCGGGAAAGAAAACTCAAACCGTCGCGAAAGAACTGGACGGCTTTGGCGCGCTTATTTCGGCCCGAGGAAACCACCAGCTCTGGCAAAGACATCAAGGAAGTAGTTTGCAGTTGCGAGATGCGCTCGGAAGGAATTGCGAAGTTCACGCTTTGTCCTCCCGTGATCTGCAAGGTGGCGACGCCGATCACCTGTCCCTGCATGTTCACCACCGGACTACCACTCGACCCGGGTGAAATGGGCGCCGTGATCTGAATGATCCTGCCGAAAGTCGGAATGTCGCGGACTGCGGAAACTATGCCATTCGTGACGCTGCCTTCCAGACCAAAAGGGTTTCCGATAACCACAACACTTTCACCCTCCTGCGGAGAGGTGCGATCGAGTGAGAGCGGCCGCACCTGGTTCGGCGGCGCTTCAACTTTCAGGAGCGCCAAATCGCCCTCTGCGTCAACTGCGAGCACACCCTTTACGGTCATTACTATGCCCGTATAGGAGTGAACTTCGGCGCGATAGGCTGCCTCGATTACGTGACGGTTGGTTACCACACGATCGAAATCGATGAAGAAGCCGCTGCCGCGTGCAATCTTTTCACCACGCGCGTCAAACGTCTCGATTGCCACTGCCGACGGTTTAATCCGGCGCACCAAATCCGGCAGTAGCTCCTGAGCAGTGCAGGGAAGGACGGAGGTGATTAGGAGAATTAACGAGAGCCAGAGAAATTTCATTTCTAAGTCTTAAAAAACTTACAAACCGGCAAGCGCAAGTTTCTGGATTCGGCCACTTATGTCGGCCAGCTTTACTTCTTCAGTGGTTTTCGCTTCCCGGTCAAACAACTCAACCAGGCCTTCGGAAACCTTTTTACCAACAGTGACGCGATAGGGAATACCAATCAGATCGGCATCCTTGAATTTGACGCCTGCGCGCTCGTCGCGATCGTCAAGCAACACGTCAAGACCGGCGCGGTGAAGTTCCTTGTAGAGATTCTCCCCAGCGTTGCGCACTTCATCCTGCTTCATGTTTGTAATTGTGACGATCACATCGAACGGCGCAATCGACTTGGGCCAGATAATCCCGTCCTCGTCATGATGTAGCTCGATTGCTGAGGCCATGATTCGTTCGACCCCAATTCCGTAACATCCCATCACAAGCGGGACTTGTTTGCCTTCCTGGGTCAGGACGTTGGCACCCATAGACTCGGAATACTTGGTTCCCAGTTTAAAGATGTGACCGATCTCCAGCGCTTTGGCCACTTCGAGCGTGCCGTTCTCACATTGGGCACACTTCTCTCCGGAATTAACTGTGCGCAAATCAGCCCACTGATCGACTTTGATATCACGGCCCACATCAATGCCGCGCAAATGGTAGTCATCAATATTGGCGCCTGTCGTCATGTTGCGCCGGCTGCGTAACGCCAGGTCAGCGATGATGCGAAGGGTGGCGCGCGGCTGCAATTCGGAAGCTTTCTTCTTGGCTCCCACTGCTCCCAGGCTGCCGGGGTTAGCGCCTAACACAGCTTGGATTTCCTCCGCCGTCGCCGCGCGAGCATTCACCGCGCCGAGGGTGTCAGCTAGTTTTGTTTCGTGCAGTTGATGATCGCCGCGCAACAGGGCGAGATAGTAAGTCATCGCTCCGGAGTCAACATAAACCAGAGTCTTGATTTGCGATTCGGCCGCGGCGCCCCCGGCAAAGTTTGCCAGATCGTCGATCGTCCGCACCCCCGGGGTGGGAAATTCTGACGGAAAATCGAGGCCGGCGCCGTCGCGAACTTCATCAAGACGCGAAGTAGCCTTCTCGAGATTCGCCGCGTAGCCGCAGCTCGCACAGGTGGCAATCATGTCTTCGCCGGCATCCGACTTCACCATGAACTCATTCGATGCCGAGCCTCCCATTGCGCCGGACGAAGCTTGGACGATTACATATTGCAGGCCACAGCGATTGAAGATTCGCTGGTAAGCTCCGTGTTGATCGTTGAACGACTTATCGAGACCGCTCATGTCGATGTCGAAAGAGTAGGCATCCTTCATGATGAACTGCCGCACGCGCAGCACACCTGATTTGGGTCGCGCTTCGTCACGAAACTTGACCTGGATTTGATACCAAACCTGGGGCAGTTGTTTGTAAGAATTCAGATCGCTGCGCGCGATAGAAGTGACGACCTCCTCATGCGTCATGCCGAGACAAAGATCCGCGCCCTTGCGATCTTTCAGGCGAAACATGTTGTCGCCCATGATCTCCCAGCGGCCAGATTCATCCCAGATCTCACGCGGATTCAAAGCCGGTAAGTAAAACTCCTGTGCGCCGATGCCATTCATCTCCTCACGCAGGATGTCGATGATCTTGAGGGTGACGCGTTGTCCGAGCGGCAGAAGGGAGTAAAGCCCTGCGGCGAGCTGCCGCACCAGGCCAGCGCGCAGCAAGAGCTTATGTGAAATCACCTCCGCATCCGCAGGATCTTCACGAAGCGTCGGAATAAAATATTGTGACCAGCGCATATTAGAGACGAATCCTAATTACATCGGGGCTGATTGAACGTGAGGCCATTCTCGCCTAGCGAATTAGTTAACGCAACCACAGGTCATTTGAAGATCTGATTCGCGATACTGTGGCAATTTCTCTTGGACTTGCCGTGCGGTGCTTTGTAAGTCTTTGGCTTACCGGCTTAGGTCTATATTCTTGCGCGGCCTCAGCCCGCTCCAACTAGACCGCGGAGCAGATGGGGTAAGTCAGAGACTTACTGCGCACCAAGTGGCAGAGCCTTATAAATAGTCGGCAGGTTTGGCGAGCATTTCTTCCAGGCGATTGAAATAGCGTCCCACATGCAAACCATCCATCATTGCGTGGTGCACCTCTACCGATGTGGGAAGGAACGTGCGTTCGTTCTGTCGTATGAATTTTCCGAAAGCGATTTTGGGAACCGAGACCGCACGCGTCTTGTTGCGGGCGTGGGCAAAACTTGTGAACGAGACCCAGGGCAGTACAGTAAAGTGAATTCGATCATCGCCGTCCAGGGGTTCAAAGGGCCCTGCTCCAGTGCGGACTGCATTCACCGCTGCCTGGGCATCGCGCATGAACTTGTCGAATTCCTGCTGGTAGTCGAAGTAGGCAAAAGTAAAACTCTCATTGGGAAGTAAGACGGTGGTTCCCCCATGGATGACGTCGTGAACCAGTACCCGATCACCGCGCAGGCGGTACTTGAAGGGCTCGATTTCGTTAGCCACGCGCATTGCGAAGTAATGATAGGTCAATGAGGCGCTGACTTCGGGACGTGCCTCAAGTAACTCCAGGGTTTTGGTGACCTCAAGCTGAGTACAGATGTTGAAGTAAGGATTTTCGTAAGTGCGAAAAAACTCGAACAGATCGCGCCGCGCCCAGGTGGAGACATCGAGATACTTTGGCATGCGGGGATTGTAACGTAGACAAGCAATCTCGAGGCAATAGCCTAACAACGTCCTTATTTGTCCAAAGTCTAATGTCCAAAGTCCAAAGTCTGGTTTGCTAAGAAGACATTGGACGTTGGACACGATCCCGACCGATCCAGCCGAACTTGAAACGCGAAACTCGAAACTTCTTCAGCCATGTTGTAACATCGACGCCTCTTCGCCCAATTCTGTTCCTAAAGGATGAACACGTGAAGATTGCGCTCGCTAGTGACCACGCAGGCTTTTCCGAAAAGGAAAAACTAAAGACGCTGCTCAATGAGTTAGGCCTGGAAGTGGCCGACCTGGGAACGCTTTCGGAATCATCTGTCGATTACCCGGATTACGCGCGTAAGGTTGCTGAGGAAGTTGCCCGCGGACGAGTGGATCACGGAGTGCTCGTCTGCGGCTCGGGAACCGGTATGGCAATTACCGCCAATAAGGTTCCCGGCGTGCGCGCGGCTGTGGCCTGGTCAGAAGAGACGGCCCGACTTGCACGCCAGCACAACGATGCAAACGTGCTGGCAATCGGGGCCCGGACGACGCCTCCGGAAGAGATTCCGAAAATTGTGCGCGCGTGGTTTAGTACAGACTTCGAAGGCGGCCGTCACGCTGAGCGCGTGCGGAAGATTGAGGAAAAGTAGGGAGGGCAGTAGGCAGTAGACAGTAGGCAAGGGAAAAGCAAAGCACAAAGCACTAAGTACAAAGTTCAGAAAAACTCAAAGATCAAAGCCCGAAGGCCAAAGACCAAAGACCAAAGACCAAAGACCAAATTCCGAGGACTCTATGGACGATCTCAAAAACGCTCCCCTCGCCGAAGTGGATCCCTTAATCGCCGATGCGATTGATAAAGAAGTTGCGCGCCAGGCGAATGGACTCGAGCTGATTGCTTCAGAGAATTTTGTCAGTGAAGCGGTGCTCGAAGCCATGGGCTCGGTCTTTACTAATAAGTACGCCGAGGGTTATCCGAAAAAGCGTTACTACGGTGGCTGCGAGTGGAGCGATGTCGTCGAACAGGCAGCAATCGATCGCGCCAAAGAACTGTTTGGCGCTGACCACGCCAACGTGCAACCACACAGCGGCGCTCAGGCAAACATGTCGGTTTATCTCGCGGCCATCCAGTACGGCGATCAGATCCTGGGAATGAATCTCTCTCATGGCGGCCATCTTACTCATGGTCACCCGATGAACTTTTCCGGAATTAGCTACAAGGTTGCCGATTACGGAGTCTCGCGCGACACCGAGCAGATCGATTACGACAAGCTGCAACGTATTGCTGAAGAACACAAACCAAAGTTGATCGTGTGTGGAGCTTCGGCATATCCGCGCATCATCGATTTCCAGCGCATCGGCGAGATCGCCCGCAGCGTTGGCGCGCGAATGTTTGCCGACATTGCTCACATCGCCGGGCCAGTAGCCGCCGATCTGCATCCGTCCCCAGTTCCGCACGCTGATTATGTGACGACGACAACGCATAAAACTTTGCGCGGGCCGCGCGGCGGCTTGATTCTCTGTAAAGAAGAACACGCAAAAGAAATCGATCGGAAATTATTTCCCGGTGTCCAGGGCGGACCCCTTGTTCACATCATCGCCGCGAAAGCTGTCGCCTTCGGTGAAGCTCTGCGCGAAGACTTTAAGGAGTATCAGCGGCAGGTTCTGGCAAACGCCAAGGCCCTCGCCGGCGAATTACAGGAACAAGGTCTGCGGCTCGTTTCCGGCGGAACGGACAATCACCTGATGCTGGTCGATGTTTGGATGGAGGGGAAAGGGACTACCGGAAAAGATGCCGAGAAAGCGCTCGAAGCGGCGCATATCACCGTCAACAAAAACACAATTCCGTTTGATCAAAACAAACCTTTCGTTGCCTCCGGTTTGCGCATCGGTACTCCGGCGGTCACCACCCGCGGCATGAGAGAACCTGAGATGCGAGAGATCGGCAGGTTGATTGCGGCGATTATTCATGAGCCCGAATCGGCTGCGGTGCAGGCAAAAGTTCAGCAGGGCGTGGCTGACTTGACCGCGCGTTTTCCGCTCTATCCAAAACGGCTTAAGCAGGAACAGACCCGTGATGCAATGAGTGCCGATTAATAAATGGCAGCGAATTTCACTGAGTCTGAAAATTCTTGACCGCTTTAATGATGCTGAGATTGAAACCACCTCTGATCGGATTGATGCTTGGTTGCTTCCTGATTGGCTTTGCTGCCACTGCTGGCGCACAGAACACCGCAGGTGATGAATGGAAGCGCTATGAACTCGGCAAGGGCAATTTCAGCGTGCTCTTGCCTGAACAGCCCAAAGAACAATTCACCCCTTCTCCGGCTGATGCAGCAGTGCCGATCGATATTTACTCCTATGCAGTGGTGCTGAAGGAAGGTTCGTATGTGGCCCAGTACTGCCTACTCGGTGAAGTAGCCCTGAACTGGGCTGAGGCCACCATAGACAGTTTCTACGACGGCGTTTGGCAAGGGGCGGCGGACGGGTTCGACAGAGAGATGGCGGGCGCCAACTTGTCTTTCAGGGCGAAGGTGGTCGATACGCGAGAAATCACGTTCAGCGGTCATAAAGGCCGTGAAGTAATCTTTACTATCGGCCCATTAAACGGGCGCATGCGGATCACGCTTGTCGGCCGGCAAGCTTTTGGAGCATCGGTGTTGGGGACAGACAACTTGAGCATCGCGGATCGGCAAAGGTTCATGGATTCGTTTGTCGTGACGCCCAAGCCAATTCCGGTAGTGATCAAGGCGGCATAAGACAGGGATTTGAAATACCCGCATATGGAATCAGTCTTTGGCCCTGAAGGCCTCATCGCTCAGGCGCATCCCGAATACGAGTTTCGTCCCGGCCAGATTCAAATGGCGAAGGCCGTAATGCGCGCGTTTGAGGAGCGACACCATCTGATCGTCGAAGCTGGGACAGGAACCGGAAAAACACTTGCCTATCTGGTTCCTGCCGTCGCGGCCGCACTTGGTGGTCGAGGACGTGTAATCGTTTCTACCGGAACGAAGAACCTTCAGGAGCAACTGATGGAGAAGGACATCCCTTTTCTCCAGCGGGTGCTGCCAAAGAAGTTCACCGCGGCGTGTATGAAAGGACGGAACAACTACGTCTGCTTACAGCGGTTGAAGCGCGCCGAGACCTCGCCCGTACTCGACGGCTTAGACGAAGTCGATCACTTCGAAGAGGTTTGTCATTGGGCGACTGATTCGACCACCGGTGATCGGGCGGAGTTGCTGAACTTGCCTGAGTCACTTTCGTTTTGGCGTCACATCGATGCGCGTTCAGAAATCTGCCTGGGACAGAAATGTACCGACTACGACGCTTGCTTCATCACGCGCATGCGAGATCGCGCCCAACAGGCAGACATCGTCGTCGTAAATCACCACCTTTTCTTTGCAGATCTGGCGCT
>DASSCX010000104.1:0-4890 GCA_035697425.1 Pyrinomonadaceae bacterium
TCTTCCAGGATGAAACGACTTGGGGAGCTATGCAAGTGTGACCGTCGCCGACCAGGGCTAAAAGACGCATGATCCGCACGATGATTTGATTGTCAGTTAGGCTGGGAACGTCCGCGCGAAGTCGCTCAACTTCAGTGTGAAATTGAGCCTCCGACGTTTTGTGAAATGGGTCATAGCCCATGCGTTTGACTTCGGCCTCGAAAAACGACAGGTCATGGCGCCAGCCGTCGGTGCGCGATACGTTCGCCCTGTCGATCTCACCGGTCATCGACTTGAAGCGGGGATCGCCGCGGAGAAAGGCAAAGTCCTCATTAGTACCGAGTCGATCGCGATTTCGGGCTCCGAGGTCGAGCGCTCGTTGCAGCGCTTTGATCGTCGCCTCCTTCTCCTTAAGCCTCGCGTTCGAGCGCGCGATGTCGAAAGCGATGCGCCACAAGGGGACGAAGACGCCAAGCTCCAAGGCCTTTTCGAATGATGGGATTGCTTTTCGATACTCGCCAATGTTGAATTGGGCAGTTCCGAGGAAATGCCACCACCAACCGACATGCGGGTTGCCGGCCACCAGACGCTCCCACAAGGGCACCGCGGCGGCCCAATCGCGGGCCTGAGACTTTGCCTGGGCCTGGTTCAAATCATTAAGAACGGTATTAGGATCCGGCTGTGCCTGTGAGGGAATCGTCACGGCGACGACGATCATCATTTGCAGGACACTGCGGGCGATTGACTGAAAAATCATCGTCTGGACCTCCATTGACAGGTATGTGAAGGTGGCGTTGTGTCGCGAGTCCGGTTCATCCCGATGTCTCCGATACCAACTGGCGTAAGCAACCAGCGTCAGATAGGAAGCTTGTCCTTTGTCACTGCCATCACCGTCGCATCATCAACGTGAGGTCTAGTCGTTTCTTATCTCGGATGATCTTAAGCGGAAGAACATTTCCTCGCTTTCCCTCCAGGACTTCACGGTAAACCGCCATCAGCGCCGAGACCTTATCATCTCGGCGAAATTGATAACCGGCGAAGTCGGTCACGAAATCTCCGGGCTGCACCCCCGCGTACCCGGCTGGCAGGCCCGGAATAACCCCGGTTACTTTTAATCCTCCGCCTGGCGCGCTTAAACCCTTCGCATCCGCTTCAGCCGCCGTCGCGAGGTGCCCGATTAGGCCCAAGTCCGGCATCGGCGATGGCGCGTATTTAGGGCGACTCGCTCGAATGGCAAGATCCCATACCATCGCCATTGCGAACTGTGCTGCGTGAGCCACGCGTGAAAAATCGATTCTGTCCGCGGTATCCGAAGCAAAGTGAGCATGTGTCGTCCCGCTCACATAAATCATGACAGCCGGAATCCGGGACGCATTAAATGGATAATGGTCACTATCCGGCACATTGAAAGGTATATTTGGCACGACGTTTAGTTTCGTCTGCTCTCGCGCGGTGGCCACGACCTCTTGCCACACTGGACTACTCCTGCTCCCATTGATGCTGAATGGCTTTTCGGGCGCACGGCCAAGTTTCTCAAGATTTATCATCGCTACATGATTGCTCAAAGGAAAAACAGGATGGTTCACATAATGGATGGACCCGCTCATTCCATGTTCCTCCGCACCGAACGCAATGAACAGAATCGATCGCTTCATAACAACCTTGCCTGATTTGAGCGCTCGAGCGATCTCTAAAATGGCCCCTACGCTGGCAGCATTATCATCTGCGCTATTCCAAATCTCGTCGTTCGTCGCTTTAGCCTGTTCTATTCCAAAACGAGTAGGATCGGCTTGCCCCGAGCGTCCCTGCCCGTCGTAATGGGCAGCAACGACGACTATTTCATTTCTTAGAACGGGGTCCTCGCCCTCGAACAAGCCGAGAATGTTCCGGGAAGTCAAAACTTGCCACGGAACTACCGGATGCATTGGGTTGAACTTGAACTCCTGAAAGTAACTACGACGACCTCGATTCGAATCGCCGGCCGGCTTTAGGCTAATCTTTTTGAACTCGTGCGCTATGTATTCGGCGGCCTGACGTTCTCCCTTATAGCCGGCGCCTCGACCTTCATATTTGTCAGCAGCCAACGTCACAACGTGCAGTCGTAGCTTGTCGAGTGCGATTACAGTCGGTGTATTCGAGCTGGCTTGCGCGAAGCCGTGGGCCAAGCCAAAATCGCAAACGACAGTCAATAAGCCACAAAACATTAATGCAAGTCCGATTCTCATATCTTTTGCCAAGGTTGGTTCCTCCTTGCGATGAACAAATTGGATCACGTCAGCCTAGACGATGACCTTGCTGGAGAATCACTCTGGACGTGATCGCAGCCATGACAATTTCCACTTCCTTTCCCTTAATTCGTCCGACTGGTAGTTAGATGGAGCTATGCGAGTTGCTACTCTCACTCGCGCATGCCAATATCCCCTTCATCCTCATGCCTCTTATCGAAACCGTTGGGCTCTTTCTTGTGGTGACATTGCTGAGAGACCTGCACTACAAACATTGGATGCGGCAACTTGCGTGTTCAGATCATCTAAGAGCGTAACATCAGGACATGGAGGAAGTACGTCTAAATTTGATACTTTGACGCGGGATTTGTTCAGATTGTTTAAGATCTGTGATTGAAATCGACGGAGTCAAACAAATGGATGCGCTCGACGTAAGAATTCTGAACATCATCCAGCGTGACAATCGGCTTTCGACAGAAAAAATCGCGCTGAGAGTCAGCTCGTCGCCTTCAGCGGTGCAGCGCAGACTGAAGCGATTACGTGAAGAAGGAATTATTGAAGCAGAACTTGCAATCGTATCGCCCGAAGCCGTGGGCCTCACAGTGACTGCCATCGTCGGTGTGGTCATAGACAAAGAGCGTCCGCTCGTGGCGACGGTTTCGAAGTTTAAAGAGCTAATGCTGAATACGCCCGAGGTAATGCAATGTTACGACGTAACCGGAGAGTTTGATTTTATCGTGGTTGTTACCGCCAGAGACATGCCTGAATATGATTCGATTTCCCGCCGGTTGTTTGAAGGAAACTCAAACGTAAGCCGTTACAAGACAGCCCTTGTGTTGAAGAGGATAAAGTCACAAACGGCTATTCCCCTGCCCGACCACCAACCTTAGACTGAGAGCTTCGGTTTGGACCTTCACACGCGCGTCGATTAAACGTCCAATAAGCGTTCGTCTGAGTCCTTAGAAGTTCAGTAGAGTGCTATCCATGCCGCAGAGTCTCCTGGAATTACAACAGGTCGCTTCTCTTTTCACGGCGGCGACACGGGTTCGACTCCCGTACGGGACACCAATTCCCTCAACATTTTCGCGATTTCAACTGACATGAATCAGATGAAACGTTTCTGAATGGACCGCGCCGCACGTTCTTCTTCCGGACTGACGGCGAAGGTGACGTTAATTTTTCTCAACGTTTCTCCGCCGCCGGCAGTATATATAAGCGGGCAGTAGGAAATTCGCATAAGAGGTGACGAACGGGGCTCGAGATATGGACCTGGCCGTAGAAATAGAGTTGCCCGTAAACGCCCTGACTCAGAATCAGCCAGCACTTGCTCATCTCATTCAGCGCGCCGCCTCCGGCGATACGGAGGCCTTTGAGCAGATCATGATTCATTCTCAGCAGCGAGTGATGGCGATGGCCTGGCGGCTGTTGGGTAACGAATCGGACGCCCGGGATGCTTCGCAGGAAGTGTTTCTGAGGGTTTACAAATATCTCGGACGCTTCAAGCAAGACCAGGACTTCTTTGCCTGGTTGTATCAAGTCACAGTGAACGTCTGCCGCGATATTGCGAAGAAGCGATTACACCACGGCGATCAATTTACTTCGCTCGACGCGGACGGCGGCGAAAGGGCTCTCGAAGTGCCTGCCGGGCGGGAGGACGCCGTCGAGTCTCTCATTCACACGCAACAGCGCGAGCTCATTGCCGAGGCTATGGCCACGCTGCCGGAGAAAGAGCGCGCAGCCATCGTGCTTCGTGACATTGAAGGACTGCAGACGGACGAAGTGGCGCGCATCATGAAATCCAGCTCGACGACGGTGCGCTCGCAGATTAGCTCGGCACGTAAAAAGATCAAAGTCTATTGCGAGCGACGTCTTAAAAGAGAGGGGCGGTGACGTTCTCATGAACTGTAAACACGTTGAAGAACTGGTGCCGCTCTACGTCGGCCGCGACCTCGAAGAAAAACGCGCGCGACTAGTGAAGTCGCATGTGCAATCCTGCGCGGAGTGTGCCCGCCTGGCGGAAGAATACCGCGAAGCCCAGCGGTTACTGCAACTGTTCGAGCCGCCGCCGTTCGGCGAAGCGGTCTACGCCGGAATCCGCCAGCGCGTGCTACGTGAGATCGCGCGAGAATCCTCTGCGCCGGCTCTGCCTCAGTTAGTCGAGCGGCTGTTCCGACCGCGCACCAGATGGGCCGTCGCGACAGCGCTGCTGCTCGTCGTCTCTGTGGTTGCTTTTTACTTCATCGCCGAACGGAGGGGCGGCCGGCAGCAGGTAGCCGACAGAAATAGCGCGGCGGAGAGGACCGGACCGGCCGAACGACAAAGCGCGCCTCTGCGGGGCGGCGAGTCGCCCGTGCCTCTTCCGTCTTCGGGCGAACACGGCGACCGCACTTATCAAGCTCAACAGAGAAAGAGTCGCGGGGCGGCTGCCGGTCGCCCAAGGACCGTCGCTACGCGTGATGCCAGGTCAATGACCGCCGCGGCCTCTCGAGTGAGTAAGGATCCCGCCGAGCCGGACGCCGTCGCCGCCGGCCATCCGGTCATTCCAGATAAACCCATTAGGGTAGAGATGCAGACGAAGGACCCGAATATACGCATCATCTGGATTGCTCACCAACGAGCTAAACAAGATTCTCTCAGGTAAGTCGTACGAATGTGTTCAGGAGGTAAGGTCATATGCTTAAAAATG
>DASSCX010000105.1:0-2214 GCA_035697425.1 Pyrinomonadaceae bacterium
ACCACGTCAGTTGCGATGGTTGCGACGCTTCCGGTATCTGCCAGAATCGAGTAATTTTTGGCTACAATCAACCTTGCGCTTCTTGCGCGCGAGCTCATCCCCTGGATTGCTCAATCTTCTTGCCGGCTGTCTGACAGGTTCAGGTCTGATTTCATCTTAAATCTCGCAGTCCGAAGTGAAACAGCGATCAAGCGGCAAGCCCTCCGGAGCGAACCCAAGACAATGGACCTGTGCCTGTACGGTTTGCAATCTCTGTTGCTGCAGGCGGACTTCCGGCGAATCATCAGCCAAGGACCAAGCGCTAAGCATGGGATTGAAAATTGTTCGCTCTGTGCCTTCGCTCCCCAGCTCGCGCTCGATCGGTACCAAACAACTCTCTCCTGCGAAATCTGGGTTGTTCATTATTGAGTTTCCCGCGGCCTGTTTCTATACTTCTGCACTGGAGAAAATTATGTCTTCGTTGAAGATTGCTACCTGGAACGTTAATGGCATTCGCGCGCGCGAAGCCCAGGTGCTCGAATGGGTCGAGCGCGAGCGACCGGACGTTGTCTGTCTTCAGGAATTGAAATCGACCGTGGCGCAGGTTCCCGCGGCGCTTTGCGAGCTGCAGGGCTATCGATGCTACTGGCATGGCGCGCGCGCTTATTCCGGAGTCGGTCTGCACATACGCCGCGACGCTTTTGCCGAGGAGCCGCGCTTCTTTCATCCTTCTTTCGATT
This sequence comes from Pyrinomonadaceae bacterium, assembly GCA_035697425.1. Lineage (GTDB taxonomy): Bacteria > Acidobacteriota > Blastocatellia > Pyrinomonadales > Pyrinomonadaceae > PSRF01. The sequence goes on from DASSCX010000105.1 coordinate 720, forward strand.
TCGAAACCCGTGTGGTCGCAGCGCAAATGGACGATCTGGTGGTGGTCTCGGCTTATGTTCCAAACGGCGGTAAAGATTTTGCGGCAAAAATGCAGTTCCTGCGCGATATGGAAAACTATGTTGACGAAGTTCACGCCAGCGGCGCCCGGCTGGTCTTCTGTGGCGATCTCAACATTGCGCGAAGCGAGCGCGATGTGCATCCGAAAGAGCGAAACCCCGCGATCATCGGGCAACGGCCGGAGGAGAGGGAATTGTTCGAGCGAATTCTTGGTCACGGCCTCGTGGACGTTGGGCGGGCGCTTGATCCGGATAACGAAAATCTTTTCACCTGGTGGGCGCCGTGGCGTCGCATGCGCGAGCGCAATATCGGCTGGCGGCTCGACTACGTTCTGGCCACCCAGTCTCTAGCAGCGCGCGCTTCGCAGTGCTTGGTCTATCGTGAAATCGGCACCAGCGATCACGCGCCGGTGGTCGCGTTATTCAATCTCGATGATGATACCGGTGAAATGGTGACGGCAAAACCCATATGAAAAAACATCGTGCACAGCCCGACGATCTGAGCCACTTCGGCAGGCTGGCAGAATACAATCGCAAGCGTCACTTCGGTGTCACTCCGGAGCCCCAGGGCAAGTCCGGCCGGCCAAACAGGAAAACTTTAGAATTTGTCGTCCAAAAACATCGTGCGAGCCGCCTGCACTATGATTTTCGTTTAGAGCACGACGGTGTGATGCTCTCATGGGCAGTGCCAAAGGGCCCGTCTACCGATCCGGCGAACAAGCGGTTTGCAATCCAGACCGAAGATCATCCCCTCGAGTACAACCAGTTTGAGGGCGTAATCCCGGAAGGGGAATATGGCGGTGGCACTGTAATGATTTGGGATCGCGGCACGTGGGAGCCCGAAGTGGATGATGTCGAGAAGGCACTCGCCAAAGGTGATTTGAAGTTCAAACTAAATGGTAAAAAGCTGCACGGGTCGTGGGTGCTCGTGCGCATGCGGCCGCGGCAATGGCTGTTGATTAAGCACCGTGATACCGCCGCCTCTGAGGAGGACATCACAGCGGCGAAACCCCGTTCCGCTGTATCTCGTCGAAGCCTCGCAGGAATCGCGCGCAAGGCGGGCGCAACTCCTCGACAGCTGGCGCAAGCACAAGAAGCAGATCGATCTGCGGCAATACCAGCCGAATAAATTGAAGGTTTCTTAGATTGAATGATGCGATCGCGTCGCCCACTCTAGAGTGTGCCTAGGCGCGGGCTTTTCACGAGGAGCTTAATCAAGAACTAGCGGTGCGAGGCGTTACGATTTTAGATCGTTAGTGCCAAAACCTAAATCGCTGGTGTCGTACTGTAGCAACAAATCCTCCGCATCGCGGTAAATTGCCACACAGCCGGCGCCGCGTAGTTCCTCCTCAGTCCAGCCACCACAAAGCAAGCCAATCATTTTTAAGTTTGCCCTGAAAGCAGCCTCCGCATCGTAGGGTGTGTCGCCGATCACGAC
>DASSCX010000106.1:0-9745 GCA_035697425.1 Pyrinomonadaceae bacterium
TAAGCGTTTCGTTGAAAGCATCAAGCGTCATACCGGCTGGGGCGCTGGCCACGAGATCGGCTGGCTCGTGCTCGACGACACCCTGTAAACGCGATGTATTCAGGATCAGATTTACCGGTCCCAATTGATTACCGATGCCCAGCCATGTTCCCGCTCCGGCTGGCATAACACTCCACCTTTCAAGCGTCGCGAGTTTCATTATTTCGCACGCTTCAGCGATGGAAGCGGGGGTAACGGTGATGGGGAGATGGTGAGAACCGGAGATAGGGAGATGGTGAGATTGGGGGACGCGGGGACACGGGGAGACGTTTCCAGCCCCGACGATTTTAGTTAGGCGGTTGGTGGCGACGTCTTCGTTAGAAATTGAGCGACCCTCTCGCTGTATCCGCGTCTCCACGTCTCCGTTTCCCCGCGTCTCCGCGTCTCCGTTTCTCCTCTTCTCCGCGTCTCCGTTTCTCCGCGTCTCCGCGTCCCCGTTTCCCCCCGTCTCCCCATCTCCCCATCTCGCCACTGCCCGCGCTTCGCCACAGCCTTTCAGCATTGGGATGATCTTGCCCGGATTGCAGAGTCCATCCGGATCAAATGCCCGACGCACGCGCAACATTGTGTCCATATCGTCTGCGGAAAAGATTAGCGGGAGATAGTCTCGCTTATCGAGCCCAACGCCGTGTTCCCCCGTGATCGTTCCCCCAGCGCGCACACAAGTTTCCATTAACTCTCGTCCTGCTTCTTTAACACGCCGCACTTCGTCCGCCGAGCGCGAATCAAAACAGATGAAAGGATGAAGATTGCCGTCTCCCGCGTGAAAAACATTTGCCAGGAGCAAATTGAACTTCGCCGAGATGCGATAAGCATCGGCCATTACCTCAGGAAGTCGCGAGCGAGGAACAACGGCATCCTGAATCATCGAGTCAGGCGCAATCCTTCCGATCGCGCCGAACGCCCCTTTGCGCGCGGCCCACAATTTTTTGCGTTCCGCCTCATCGCGCGCCAACCGACAATTGCGCGCACCATATGACAGGCAGATTCCGCGCACACGTTCGGCCTCGGCGTCCATGCCCGCGTCCAAACCGTCGAGTTCGATTAAGAGCGCAGCGCCAATGTCCAACGGCAACCCGACGGCGAAAACACTTGCCTCGACTGCACGAATGATTTCGCGATCCATCATCTCGAGTGCCGCTGGCATCACTCCCGCAGCGATGATCGACGACACGGCATGGCTCGCGGCGTCAACCTCTTCAAATTCAGCAAGGAGCGTTCGTACGGCCGGGGGGACGGGAACTAAACGGAGCAATGCCTCGGTAGCAATGCCGAAAGTACCTTCGGACCCAACAAACACGCCGAGCAAGTCGTACCCGCCCCGATGTGTTTCGCCACCGAGCTCAACAATCTCGCCACCTGCGAGTACCACCTTTGCACCAAGCACGTGGTCAGTGGTCGTGCCGTACTTTAAGCAGTGGATGCCGCCAGCGCTTTCGGCGATATTCCCACCGATGGTGCAGGTGCCCTGGCTGGATGGATCCGGCACATAGTGCAGGCCAAGATGCGCTACTGCGCGTGAAACATGAGCATTTACAACTCCGGTTTGAACGAGGGCGGTCCGATTCTCGGCGTCGATGGTGAGAATCTTTCGCATGCGGGCCATCTCAATGACTACGCCGCGTTCGAGAGCAAGCGCTCCGCCGGAGAGACCCGTGCCCGCGCCGCGCGGCGTGAAGGGAACACCGGCGCGCTTCAGCACGCGCATCACCTCAGCTGTTTCTGCAGTTGATTCCGGAAAGACGACCGCTCGCGGTAGATATTTATGCTGCGGCAACCCATCACATTCATACACGAGCAACTCTTCGGCATCCGCAAGCACGGAATCACGTCCCACCACTGCACGCAGATTTTCGATCAATTTATCCAAGATTTAGCTCGAAGGAAGAATGATACACTACGCGCCCAAAGGTTAATGAACATTCACACAAAGTGGGTAGCGTCCTATTATTCAAATCTGTAGGGGCGTCCCTCCTTGGGCGCCCCATTATCAAAACGGGGCGGCCACGGAGTGCCCCCCTACAGCAAATCGACACTGGAACCCTCAATGAAGCTCGCATCGTTTCTTTCTCTTCTAGTCGTGGCGGGTCTCATGACACCTAACTTTCAAACCAATGCCAATTCCTCGTTACCGGCGACTCTGATCATTGTTAACGCGGGGGTCCATACCATGGATCCTGCAAAACCAACCGCGGAAGCGATCGCTGTCTATGGCAATCGGGTCATCGCCGTAGGTTCAAGTTCTGAGATTCGCAAACTTGCCGGGACGCAAACTAAAGTAATCGATGCCGGCGGCAAGTTGGTGTTGCCAGGATTCAACGATGCTCATGTGCATTTTCTCGGCGGCGGCTTCCAGCTCTCGAGTGTGGACTTGCGCGACGCCGATACGCCTGAAGAGTTCGCGCGGCGGATACAGGCCTTCGCGGCGAAGCTTCCCGCGGGTCGCTGGATCACCGGCGGCGATTGGGACCATGAACGTTGGCCGGAGATTGACGGGAAGGCTCCGTTGCCTACTAAGGAGTTAATCGATCGCTTCACGCTAAACACACCGGTGTTCGTCAGTCGACTCGATGGCCACATGGCACTTGCGAACAGTTTGGCGTTGAAACTCGCTAATGTCACAAAGGACTCAAGGGATCCCGATGGCGGCCTCATCGTGCGAGATCCAAAAACTGGCGAGCCCACCGGCGTGCTCAAAGATGCAGCGATGAGTGCGGTTTGGAAAGTAATTCCCGAGTCAAACTTTGCCGAGAAGGTAGCCGCGGCCAAGGCCGCGACTGAACATGCCGCGGGGCTGGGAGTTACTAGTGTGCAAGACGTGTCGGCCGGAAGTGACGTCGGTGTCTATCAAACTCTGCTTGAGAGGGGCGAGTTGAAAACACGAATCTACGCCGTCGCGCCGTTGCCTTCCTGGGAAAGACTGGCGCGCACAGGGGTGCGTGCGCATTTTGGCAACGACATGTTGCGAATTGGCGGCTTGAAGGGATTTGCTGACGGCAGCCTCGGTTCGACTACGGCTTTCTTTTACGAGCCCTACCTCGATGCCCCAACCACTCGCGGGCTCGCAGGGGACGAAATGTTTCCCGAAGGCGCAATGCTCGAACGTGTGCGGCAAGCGGATCGTGCCGGTCTTCAGGTGATGATTCACGCCATCGGTGATCGCGCCAACGATCAGATTCTTGCCCTGTTCACCCGGGTGATGCGCGAGAATGGCATCCGCGATCGTCGTTTCCGCATTGAGCATGCGCAACACTTGCGTCGCCAGGACATTCCGCGTTTTGCAAGTGAAAAAGTAATCGCGTCGATGCAGCCTTATCACGCCATCGATGACGGCCGCTGGGCAGAGAAGAGAATCGGCCACGAACGCGCGAAGACAACCTACGCCTTTCGCTCCTTGCTCGATGCCGGTGCCACCCTCGCCTTCGGCACAGATTGGACTGTAGCGCCGCTGGATCCTATGTTGAGCATCTATGCCGCGGTTACACGCCGTACGCTTGATGGCAAGAACCCTACCGGCTGGATTCCCGAACAAAAGATCACCGTTGAGGAAGCCGTGCGAGCTTATACGGTCGGCTCGGCGTATGCGGAGTTTCAGGAAGGATCCAAGGGAACGCTTATGCCAGGCAGGCTTGCGGATATGGTGATGCTTTCACAGAACGTTTTCACGATTGAACCGCGCGAGATTGAAAAGGTCAAAGTGGTCCTTACCATCATGGATGGCCGGATAGTTTACAGCATGCCTGGTTCTTGAAATTGTAAGAACCAGTTAATGAACAAAATGAACGGACCACGAATTCTCACGAAACACACCAAACACTAGCCAGGATTATTCAGTGGGTAGGGCCAGGTTTTTTGAAAACCCGATAAAGTAAGTAAATCGCAAGTCCCGCCGCCACCGCTATCGCCGAATCGCGCGCCTCAATCAAAGTACTGTTTAATAAGAGCCAGAGGCATAAGAGAATCGCAATTATGCTAATTACTGTCCCTGCTGGCAGTACAAACATTGCCGGCGGCGCGTCTTTCATGAAACGCAGTCGCGGTAGTGCTGCACACGTTGCCGCGTAGGCCAGCAGCCTCGCAATCGTGCTTACCGTCAGCGAATAAATCAGACTACTTGAAAGCGTCAGGGCGAGCACTAAAGCAGCGGTCAATAAGATCGCGATGTGTGGCGTGCGGAAACGTTTGTGAACGGCGGCGAGTTTTTGCGGCAACTCTCCCTGCAGGGCCATCGCAAAGGGAATGCGCGGAGACGACAACAAGTTTACGTTAAGGTTGCCGATGATCGATGTTATCGCTCCTGCCGCGATTAACGACGCCCCTATCGGACCGAGGAACGAGTTGGCCGCCTCAGCCAAAGGACGTTCAGTTTTGCCAAGGTCCACCAGCGTTCCAATACAAACCACTTGAATCAACAGGTAGAACGCTGTGACGATCGCTATGGCAGCGAGGATGGCTATGGGCAGACTGCGACGAGGGTTCTCGATTTCGCCTGATGGCACGGTCGCGTTCTCAAAACCAGTAAACGCGTAAACAATTAACAGGACCGTGGTCGAAAATGAGCCAAGGAAAGGGGGAGTTTCCAATGTGAAATTTGCCGGAGCCAGGAAAAAGAGCCCAGTGGCGATGAAGAGTAAAAGTGGAAGCAGTTTCGCGATGGTGAAGATGTTGCTCGTAACCGTTGCATCACGAACGCCTATGTAGTTAATGGCCGTTAGGGTGGCAGTCAGTACCGTAATCACGAGGGCACGAAACAATCCTGAGGATGCGGGAGGCCAAAAGAAAGCTAAATAAACAACCAGGAGATTACAGTTGGTGGCGTAGGCGCTGATGCGCGCCAGCCAATTCAGCCAGCCAACCTGGAAACCAAAAGTGGGTCCAAAGGCGACGCGCGCGTAACGGTAAGGACCACCGGTGTCAGTGAAGCGACTACTGACTTCCGCAAAACAGAGAACGATCAGCACAGTCACAAAAGCGCAGGTCACGAAGGCAATCAGACTGTAGGGACCGATCAGTCCAAAAGCCTTGGCGGGCAATACGAAGATGCCGGCACCGATGATACTGTTGATTGTAAGTCCGATGAGATCCCATTGCCGAATACCGCGAACGAGTCCTTCATTCGATACTTTTTCCATGGGCTGCCTTATAATCTAATCGTTTGCTCGACACAACAACTGATTCATTGGAACGTTGGATGAGACTTTGAATTGTCGTTGAGATGTTTCATTCTCACCGGGGGTTCAGACCAGTGCCAGATAATCCCTTCAGACTCTAAATCGTTTCAACGATTTCTCCTCTAAGAGAGAATGTTACGAAACCGTTGAAACGGTTAGCAGGACACACGCAACTGCCGTCACCGGGCTCAAGCCCGGTGAGAATGAGAATCGACTTATTTAGTGATGGGCGAAGAAGGCAGCCCCAATCTGCTTTGCACGAACTTCCTAAAGATTATGAAAACAAAATACACCATTACTGCCGTACTCGTTTGCGCTTTGGTGATATTGCCTTTCTCACTTGTTAATGGGAGGACAAGATCGCAGTCCGCTAGTACTCCCCGGACGGCACTGCAAGCCCTCGTCGATAACGCAGCGCGCGAAACCATTGCCAGGTTTGCCGACAAGAAGCTGGAAGCGAAGCAGCTTTCAATCACGCTCATCGACCTCCGCGATCCCGCGCGTCCGCTGACGGCAAGCTTTCGTGGTAACGAACGAGTATATCCGGCCAGCGTGGTGAAACTATTTTACCTCGCAGCGACTCATCGCTTACTCGAGGACAAGAAGCTCACCGAGACCCCGGAACTCAAACGTGCCGTGAAGGACATGATCGTCGATTCCTCAAACGAGGCGACACAATACGTTCTCGATGTGATCACCCACACCACAGGAGGTTACGAACTGCCGCCCCGGGAGATGGAGAAATGGCAATACGCGCGCAACGCGGTCAATCGCTATTTCAGTTCGCTTGGTTATACAAACATTAACGTCAATCAGAAAACCTTTTGTGAAGATGCGTATGGTCGTGAGCAGGTATCGCGTGGAAAGAACGGGGAGAACCGCAACAAACTGACCACCGATGCTACCGCCCGCCTGATGATGGAAATCGTCGCCCGCAAAGCCGTGACTCCGGAGCGCAGCAATCAAATGATGGAGCTGCTGCAGCGCGATTATGGTGGCGCAACCAAAGATCCCGACGATCAAGGCCAAGGCTTTACGGGTATTGCCTTAAAAGAGATCGAGGGCGCTCGTTTATGGTCAAAAGCCGGCTGGACCAGCACCACCAGACATGACGTTGCCTATGTTGAGCTGCCGGACGGAATCAAGTTTGTCCTCGCAGTTTTCACTACCGAACATGCGAATGAGCGCGAGATCATTCCGACTGTGGCGCGGTTTGTGATCGCTGGTTTGAGGGAAGCCAAATAAAGGATTTGGCCTACGCGACAGCTTGCTGGCTTTCACAGAAGTCGAGAATGCAGTCTCGCAAAGCGGCACGCCTGATAAAAGCCCAGCACTTCAGTGCTGGGTTCACCGTCTAAGTGATTGTGGGATCCTGATAAGCCGGCATAGATACGTGGAGCATTTTCTAACCATAAAACCCCGCTGGGGCTGGGGTAGAGGCAGGGCCGTGGTCGGCGGCCTTGTTTGGATCTCACTATTCTCGTTACGAATGGGTGATTCGCCCGAGACCGGGCTGATTCAGAGAATAGTTCTGCTGGGAATTCTTGTCGTTGTTCCCCTCGGTCTTTCGCTCGTGCCAGGCGCCAACTCAGAAGAACGGGACGTAAGGCTCTACCACTTAGCTTTGCTGGCACAGCCCTTCGGAGCAATTGCCGCGGTTGCTTCATTCCTGCTCACACCGGGTGTGCCGGCTGCCGCGCTTGCGTCCCTGTGGTTTGTAGTCACAGCTCTGATAGCGCTGCTGGGACTTTCGCGCCTGAGTAAACCCGAATTGAGATCAGCTGCGGAGATTTCCATCAGTGCCGGACTGATTTACGTACCGGTGGCCGGTTCATGGTTGATTGTCTCTCGCCTTGGCGTACAGCTTCTGGGATACGGTGACACCATCATTTTGCTCACTGCGGTTCATTTTCATTTTGCCGCCTACGCCGCACCAATCCTAAGCGGACTCGCGGGACGAAAGCTGAGCGAGAAAGTGAACCTTAATCGAGCTTTCAAACTCGTGCCCCTGGGAATCATTGCCGGCACACCTCTCGTCGCAGCGGGCATCACGTTCTCTCCCGTTATCGCACTAATAGGAACGGTGATGATCTCAGTTGCGTTGCTGATTTTGAGCGTGCTGGTCGTCGGTTGGATTCTGCCTTCAACGCAATCGATCCCCGCCCGCATTCTGCTTCTCGTTTCATCTGCCTCAACCTTGCCGGCAATGGTCCTCGCCTGCGCTTATGCCTACAGCATCGTCTTTCACAAACTAATCATCGATATCCCGCAAATGGCGCTGACGCACGGTCTCATCAATGCGTTCGGGTTTGCTCTGTGTGGATTGGCAGCGTGGGCGCTGATCGAAAGCAAAGACACAGAGTCGCAGCGACGCAAAGGCAGCTAAAGAACTTGCCGGCTAGTCCAGGAACGAATCAGTAAAAGAGTTCCCATACCTCCGTGGTTTTTCGTGTCGCCGCGGCTCTGTGTCTTTTCTTTGAGGTTCTCATCACCACCATTTACCAGGAACTTTGCGACAGCTTGAGTGTCTAAGAGTGCACTGCTATTACAAAGGAGTGCCACCCATGTCTCTGGCAACGTCAATCGAGAACAAGCCGAACATCAACGTCACGCCGCTCATCGATGTGCTGTTGGTTTTGCTGATTATCTTCATGGTTGCGGTGCCCTTGAGACCGGCTCGCTTCATGGCGAAACTTCCGGCGCCTCCGGATGATCGGCAGCTGCCGCCTAGCGATCTCACGCTCGTAGTTACGATCGAAGCTGATCGTTCTTTGAAATTGAACCAACTTACTGGGATGGGCACTGTCGATGAGCCACTCAAACTTGTGCAAACCCTTGTGGATCTTTTTCAACAACGCGCGCGCAATCGCGTTTTTCGCACCGAACTGCTGACGCACACTGACATTCCAGAAAAACTCCGTATTCAGAAAACAGTCTTCATCAAAGCCCCACGCTCAATCCCATACGGTGAGGTGACGAAGATTATCGACGCTATTAAAGGTGCAGGGGCTGAGCCCATTGGCTTGCAGTTAGACAGTCTGAATTAAAGCTTCGAGCGGTTGAGCCATTCACGCTTGCCGAGGCTGTTGCTCGCTTAGGGAAACGCTAAAAGGACTGCCAATTGGCAATTGGCGATTGTCGATTGGAATCTCAGCAGTCAGTCAAACGAATTTCACCGTCAGTAGAACTCACGGTAAGGAAGAGGGCGGCCACCGCCACCCCGCCACCCGCCACCCGCCACCCGACACCCGGCACTCGGCACCCGGCACCCGGCACCCGGCACCCGGCACCCGGCACCCGGCACCCGGCACCCCAGCCATCGCCAATGGCGTATAATGTCGTCGGAATTTTTCCCCATGTTTTTGACAAGGAGTTGGAAAATGACTTCACCAGGTTATTGCTTATCTTCGGCTGTGATCGCTGCGGCTTTGACCCTCATTCTCGGTTTCAGCGCCATGGCTCAGGACGGCGGCGGTTCAGTGAATCGCGATCTCATCGGCGGCGCTTTATTGATCTTTCGCACTCCTGAAGATCCCCCCGTTGGTGGCGGGCGCTTAAAGGGACATCGCGTTACGCCCGCCGTTGCTAAGGAGCAGAACCGCATCATTGCCCGCGCAAATGCAGCACGCCGAGCTCCGACTCCACGTTATGAAGAAGCAGAGCAGCAATACCGTCAGGCTGCCAGCCTCGATCCCACTGACGCTCGGTCTTATGCGGGATTGGGCAACGTCTATCTCGATCAAAACCGCTTCAGAGATGCAGTCGAGCAATACCATCACGCGATTCAACTAAAACCTGACTACAGCGATGCATTGATGCCGTTAGGCTACGCGCTTGTCAGACTGAATCGCCTGCCGGAAGCAATTGAAGACTACAAACAGGCATTGAAAGTCGAGCCCAGCAATCCCGAGATCCACAACAACCTCGGTTACCTCTACAACCATACAGGTCGCTACGATGACGCGGTTGCTGCTTGCCTGGAAGCGATTCGCTTGTTGGGCGAAACGGGAGAGGCATACAAGCAAGGATTCCAGACCCGTCAGGAGGTTTTGTCGCACGCCTACAAGAACCTCGGCAATGCTTACAACGGGATGAAAAACTTTGAGGAAGCCGCCAAAGCTCTCAAGCAGGCGACAATCATCGAGCCCAAGAGCGCCGCTGCCTTTTTCAATCTCGGCCTGACGCTTTACAGCGGCCGGCGTTACTCCGAAGCCATTTTGGCTTACAAAGAAGTTATTAAACTGCGGCCGACTCTCGCGCCGGCGCGGTTTAATTTAGGACTCGCGTATCTCGCGATCCAGGATAAGCAATCGGCGAGTGCTGAGTACGAGGCCTTAAAACCTCTCGATCCCAAAGCGGCGGAGCAACTGCGCGTCATGATCAGGCAGTAACAGGGAAGGACATTGAAAGACAAAAGGCGACCGACTCGGTCGCCTTATTTGTTTGGAGTCGGTTATCAACATCTACTTGGTCATGACGTTCGGTGTCAGTTTGCCTCAGAAATCACGCGAAATGTTAGGTTCGGCTTTGCCGCC
>DASSCX010000107.1:0-26065 GCA_035697425.1 Pyrinomonadaceae bacterium
TTAGCCTCCTGGCATAAGCTGGAGAGCTTTTCCTTTTTTACAATTCCACTATCGATTAGAAGATTAAGCCAGTAAATTGACTCTTCGAGTTCTTGCAATCCAGACTCGATCTTACTAATGAACTCCGCATTCGATCGTGAGCTAGTCGCTTCGTGATACTGGGCACCTACTGAGGTCCCACTTCGTAGTAATTGCGTTCCCAGTACCTGGGCTTCAGCGGCTTTCGGTAACGATGTATAAAGCTTGACGATTCTTAAAGCGAAGGTGCGAGTTCGCAGACGCAGATCAGAGCTTGTGGCCGCGTCTGGTGTTCCGCGTTCATCATTCATAATTCATCATTTCGTATATTTCACCGTCTCGCGCCCTTGTTCCAGCATCTCGCGGTTCCAGACAAAGCCGGCGCGCGAGTAGGTAGCTAACTCAAAGTCCTGCGTCAGTTCCAGACATGACGTCGGGCAGGCTTCCTGGCACAACGCGCAGAACATGCAGCGCGAAGTGTCGAAAATAAACTCATCAAGCACCTTCTTCTTGCGCGGCTTGCCGGCCACCGTGATCTCAACATCCATCGCCAACACATCGATGCAGTCTTCCGGACACGCTAGCGCGCAGAGATTACAGGCGATGCACAGCGTATCGTGTGTTTCCGGATCCATATTGAGCCGGGGCGCGCCATGAAAACGCGGTGCCACGTCTGGCCGGACTTTAGGATATTGCTCGGTGTAGATTCCCTTTCCCGCAACAGAGTCCTTATCGGTGAGCGCGCCAAGGTTGTACTTGAGGGTCAAGCCCAGACCCTTGACGAGGTCAGCCATGAAAAAGCGTTTGACCTTATCAATGAATTTTATTTTTGGAAGCTTCACTAAAGGCATGACTTTTTTTGTACTTTGTACTTTGTTCTTTGTACTTTGTTCTTATATCGTCGCTTGTAACGTAAGCTAAGTTCGAGATTACAAAGCGAACAAAGTACAAAGCACCAAGTTCAAAGCTCAAATAGCAAAACATCTAAACGGAAACTAGCTTTCATTAGCCGCTGGCTCCACCACCGGAACGGCCGGCTTGCCCTTTGGCACATTCACCAAGCGGATGTTGCGTCGCTGCATCTTCAAATTGAAATCGCGCGAGCGCCAGTTGATCTTCGACAGCAACCCGCCCGTTATCAAAAGTCCGATCAGTCCCATCGCGATCATGATGCCCTTACCGGCCGCAGTAAGATTCAGACCCGCACTGAATCCGTCAATCGTCTTGAATCCGCTCCAGCCATCGAGTGCCTGAACCAGGAAAACAGCAAAAGCTGAGAGCCCGATATTTATCAGCGCTGACGGGATCAACCACTTCCAGCCGATATCCATCAGTTGATCGTAACGAAAGCGCGGCAGTGTCCAACGCAACCAGAAGTAGAGATAAAGCACTGCCAGCAGCTTCGCAATGAAGACGAGCAAGCTGACTATAACATAGAGGTTATGGTGACCATTCGCTTCGGTTAAACGATACACGAACGGGAAATACCAACCTCCGAGATATACAGTGACCGCGACTGCGGAGACGACCACCATCGCCGCGTACTCCGCCATGAAAAACAGCGACCAGCGCATGCCGGAATATTCGGTATGAAAGCCGGCAACTAATTCCGATTCTGCTTCCGGTAAATCGAAAGGTGCGCGATTGTTTTCTGCGATACCGCTTACCAGAAAGATCAGAAAGCCGGCCGGTTGATAGAAGAGAAACCAGACCGAGTCCATCGCCTGCGCGCTTACGACGCCAGAGAGTGAGAGTGTGCGCGCGAACATCAACGCACCCACGAGGGACAATCCCATCGCCACTTCATACGAAACCATCTGCGCGCTCGAACGCAGCCCGCCCAGCAGCGCGTATTTCGAGTTTGAAGACCAGCCGGCCAGGATCAGCGCGAGGACACCCACGCTCGAAACCGAAAGCACGAATAAGAGACCGATGTTGACGTCCGTGATAACGCCCCAATCCGGCGCAAACGGAATCACCGCCATGACAATGAAGGCAGACGCGACCGCAATGTAAGGTGCGATAAAGAAAATGCCACGATCGGCCTTATCGGGAATGAAGTCTTCTTTGGTGAGGAGCTTGATGGCATCTGCTATCGGTTGCAGTAGACCCCAGGGACCGACACGCATCGGCCCGAGGCGCGCCTGCATGAATGCTGAAATCTTTCGTTCCAGGTAGGTGGCGTAAGCAACCCAGCCGGCGACAATCGTCACTACGGCCCCGATCTGGATAAAAGGCCAGACCACATTATTGACAGTTTGCGGACTGAAAAACTTCAGCAGAATTTCATCAATGAAGTTTATCGGTGCGAACAGGGCGATGAGTGCTTCCATAATTCTGAAACGAGCAACTTACCGGTCGATTTCACCGAGTACGATATCGAGCGTTCCAATGATAGCCACGACGTCAGCTACCAGATGGCCAACGCACATCTGTTTCAAAGCCTGTAAATTTATGAACGAGGGCGGCCGCACGCGCACGCGCCACGGTTGCGCCGAACCATCGGCAACCAGATAACAACCGATTTCACCCTTCGGTCCCTCGATCGAGTGATAGTAATCACCAGCGGGCGGCTTGATGATTTTCGGAATCTTGGCGTTCACCGGACCATCCGGCAGATTGTCGAGCGCCTGATCCACTATTCTGCGCGACTGCCTCATCTCTTCGAGCCGCACCAGATAACGATCATAGGTGTCACCGTTTTCTCCGAGAGGTATGTCGAAGTCCATGTCGGCATACGCTGCATAGGGCCGCGCCTTCCGCACGTCCCAGGCTACGCCCGATCCGCGCAATGCCGGACCGGAAAGGCCGATGGCAACAGCCTCTTCACCTGAGATCACACCGATACCCACGGTCCGACTTAACCAGATGCGATTTTCAGAAAGCACCGTTTCGTACTCGTCGAGCCGTTTCGGGAAGTTGCTGACGAAGCGGCGCACATCAGTTTCAAAGTCATCATAAGCATCGTTTGGCATTCCGCCGATGCGCCAGGCATGGCAAGTAAGCCGCGCGCCAAACTGCCGTTCGAAGATTTTCAAAATCTCTTCTCGTTCACGCAGCGCCCACAGCAGCACGGTTACCGCCCCGATATCGAGTGCATGCGTCGCCAGCCAGAGGAGATGTGAAGCGATGCGATTGAGTTCCGTCAGGATCGTGCGCAGGTAATGGGCGCGAGGTGGAACTGCGAGGCCCATCATCTGTTCAACCGTTTCCACCCAAACAAGGCCATTGGAAACGGCAGCGATGTAATCGAGCCGGTCCCAATAAGGAGCGATCATCGTGTACTGCCGATTCTCGGCAATCTTCTCCATGCCGCGATGGAGGTAGCCAATATCGCAATCGAGATCGATCACGGTTTCGCCATCCAACTTTAGGATCACGCGCAATACGCCGTGAGTTGAGGGATGCTGCGGCCCCATGTTCAGCACCATCTCGGGGCTATCGAGCAGGGTTTCCTGAGTTGTGGCGATCTCTACCTGATGCATGATGTTTCTATTTCCAGTTAAGCCGCTGCTGGAGTTGTACCGACCGGAAGATAACAGCCCGTGACGCTCCAAGGCTCAATTATTAGTCCGATCTCCGCAGCGGCTCCCTTTTCTCGTTCCGCGACGAGTTTCAAAACTATTGCCTGCGCCGCGCTTGCTTTGTTCCACACATTACGTGGGGCGGCAGTCTCGCCGAGAATGAAGCCAGCGACTTTAGCCGCCTCCGGCGACTCAAAGACCTTGGCATCATAATGGGCGGCAATTTCCTTCGGAGTCATCTCAATTTCCGGTCTTTGAACTTTGACCTTGGTCAGGTGCGCGAAGACCAAAACATTTTCCATATATCATTTCTCATTTTTTCATTTTCCATTTGAATTCTAGTTTACTGGTCCAGGATGCAGACAATTTCAACGAAAGTTCATAGCGGCCAGCACTCATTTCGACCTACGTGCGCTCTCCGCAGGCGACAACCCAATGAGAAATGAGAAATGATAAATGATATATGGAAAATGGTTTGATCCTCGTACTGCAAACTAAATTCAAAATTGAAAACCTTCACTTGTCCTTGGGCATAACTTCTTTACCGCCCTGAAAGATCTCACGCATTTGCCGCTCTTGCGGCACTGAAAGAATTTCCAGGCCATAAGCCCGTCGCTGTTCCAGCTGCTCGCGCTGCACATCCGTCATTTCCGGCAAATGTTGTTTCGTCCAATTGTTCTCGACAAATTCAAGCGAGACGTCTTTTCTGAGCGGATGACCTTCCCAGTCGGGCGGTAACAAGATCCGGCGCAGATCCGGATGGTTGTTAAAGACAACGCCGAACAAGTCGTAAACTTCGCGCTCCAGCCAATTAGCGGCCGGCCAAACTCCCGTCACGCTATCGACACCGCCACCATTCACAGCGACATTTAAACGCACGCGCTCGTTGGCGGGGATCGAGTACAGGTTGTAAACGATTTCAAAAGGAGCCTCGTGACGATCGGGCAGATGGACGCACGTCAGGTCGGAGAGATAGTTAAATGGTGTTTCCGGATGTCGCTTTAAAAAGTCGCAGACTTCAACAATCTTCGTGCGCTCGATGCGCACCGAAAGCTGGCCTATAAACTCAACGGCTTCAACGACCGCGGCTCCAAAACTATTTTTGAGAGTTACTACGAGTGGGTGGTTTCCGGCGTCGATTGGCTTGGGACCTTCGTCCTTTTTCTTTACAGGCGCTTTGGGAGTTCCAGGTGCAGGTGCCGCGGGCGCGGTTTTCTCGCCGAGAGATTCCTTAACTGCGGCAACGCGACTCTTAGCCTGCTCGACCATCGCCGCCTTTTCTTCGTCTGCGCCCGCTAATGCGCCAGCCGGAGGAATGGCTTCGGGGGGAGGCGTGCCCGACTGATCAGTCTGCTTTGCTTCTGAAGACTGATCGGAGTGCTCGGATCGGGTTTCGCTTTTCTCTTCTTCCATGGGGTTCGCGGCTCGCGCCTTTACCCTTACCGGACGTGCGCTCGGGGCACTGTTCCGGCCGCGCAAAGCGTTTGGACTAAAGTGTTAATGCAGTGACAGAAGGACGGCGAAATTGGATTTAAACATGCAGCTTAACGACTGTCAACCAACTTGTTTTTCTTGTGCGCGCACGTTCTTCCCCAACAAAATCGCGTCGAACTTGACGATCCCGCACCTCGACACCTATCATAACTTGTTTGCAGAGAGCACCAGATTGCTCGCTATAGGAAGAGGAACAGGATTAAGAAGAGGAAGTAATGAAGCCAGAGATTCATCCAGCATATGAGGAAATGACCGTCACCTGCGCGTGCGGCGAAACTTTCAAGACACGCTCAACCAAGAAGGGCGACCTGCACGTGGAAATTTGCTCGGCTTGCCACCCATTTTTTACGGGCAAACAGAAGCTGATCGATACCGCCGGGCGCGTTGACCGCTTTAACAAGCGTTATGGTAAGAAAACGGCTGAGAATACGACAGCCACTCAGTAATTTTTGATGAGCAACCGTCACTAGCTAACCTCAAGAACCAACGCCGGCGTAGTCACGTCGGTCGCTACCCGTTTAGGAACCGGCGACCAACGTCAGAAACGCCGGCGTTATTGTTTGACAAAGAGGGTATCCCAATACTGACACCCGGTACCCGGTACCCGATAAACGACACCGATACTGTTAACAAGCGAGGAGTTGAACTTGAGCACAAACGAGCGCGATCTAATCGTTGGCGGCCAGGCCGTGATCGAAGGCGTGATGATGCGCACGCCCAACGCCTACGCGGTGGCGGTGCGGAAAGCCGATGGCACTATCACAAACATCTCGGCACGTCTTCCCAAGTGGAGCGACAAGTACCCAATCCTAAAACTGCCGGTGTTACGCGGGGGCGCGGTGCTGATTCAGTCGATGGGCCTGGGCATCAAAGCGCTGAACTACTCGGCGAGTGAGGCCTTCACGGAAGCCGAAGAAGCTGAGACCAAAGAAGTGAAGGTCGCGCTCACTCCAGCTGTGATAGAAGGTGAAGGCGACTTCGCGGGAATTACCGGTGCGATGCCCGGCTTGTTCCCGGTGCCGACGCAAAAGCGCTCGAAAGACGAAATGAAAAAAGGTGGCACAGCGGCGGCGGCCGGCTCCATCGTCTTCGCGCTGATCTTCAATGTGCTGCTCTTCGTCGCCGCTCCCTTATTGTTGACCAACGCCCTTTTCATCGCTGCGGGTTGGGCGCCCGCGCCGAGTGTGGCGGCGGTGTCAGCTCCGTTGGCGCCTGCTGTTGCCGGCACAGAAACAGTTGCGCAAACAGCGCCGCCGCAACCTGCCTGGTATACACGAGCATGGCGCACAGTCCGTAGTTACCTGCATCCGGTGCGTCCCTCGATTTCGTTTAACTTAATCGACGGCCTGATTCGCATGACGTTTTTTCTGATCATGATCTTCAGTTTTTCTTTGCTGAAAGACATCAGACGAGTCTTTCAGTACCACGGAGCCGAACACAAAACTGTCTTTACGTGGGAGGCGGGTTTGCCGCTGACAGTCGCGAACGCCCGGCCGCAGCCACGCCAACACCCGCGTTGCGGTACGAGTTTCCTCATGGTGGTGATGCTGGTTTCAATCATTCTGTTTTCGGTGATCAAGTTTGATTCGTTGCTTTTCAATTTTCTCGTGCGACTGGCCTTAATGCCGGTTGTTGCCGGCTTGTCCTATGAGATCATTCGCCTCTCCGCACGTAAAGAGAGCGGTTGGGTCTTCAAGTCGATAACCCTCCCCGGTGTTTGGCTGCAGAACATCACGACGCAAGAGCCTGACGATCAGCAACTGGAAGTAGCCATCGAAGCTTTGAAAGAGTCGCTAAAACTGGAACCGCAAACCGGAGAGGCAGCGCTCGCGCCGCTTTCGTGAGCACGCTCGAGGACACGAGAAATGTTAGACAGACTGAAACAAATTGAAGAGCGTTACGAAGAGCTATCTCAAGAGCTCCTCTCGCCGGAACTGCTTGCGGATCACAACGCATACAGCAAAGTTGCCAAGCAACACCGAAGTTTGGGAGACATCGTCGCGAAGTATCGGAGTTGGAACTCGTTGCAGGACGAAATGACGGGTGCGCGCGAGATGCTCGAGACTGCGGACGACGACGAGATGCGCGAGATGGCTCGCCTCGAAGTGGAATCCCTGCAAACGAGATTGGATACAACAGAGAATGAATTGAAACTTATGCTGGTGCCGTCGGATCCGAACGATGAGAAAAACGTGATCGTCGAAATCCGAGCCGGCACCGGCGGCGATGAAGCCTCTCTCTTCGCCGGAGAAGTTCTGCGCATGTACCAACGCTACTCCGAAAGGCAAGGCTGGCGATTTGAGATCCTGGATGCTTCGGAGTCAGGTATCGGTGGCATCAAGGAAGCGGTGGCGTTGATCGAAGGCGACAAGGTCTATTCAAAACTTAAACACGAATCCGGTGTGCACCGCGTCCAGCGCGTTCCCCAGACTGAAGCGAGCGGGCGCATCCATACTTCGGCCATTACGGTGGCAGTGCTTCCCGAAGCCGAAGAAGTCGACGTAAAGATCGACCCGAAGGATCTGCGTATTGATACGTTCTGCTCTTCTGGGCCGGGCGGCCAGTCCGTCAACACTACTTATTCGGCCGTGCGTATCACGCACCTGCCGACGAATGTTGTGGTGTCGATGCAGGACGAAAAGTCGCAAATCAAGAATCGTGAAAAGGCGATGCGTGTGTTGCGCGCGCGGCTGCAGGAGCTGGAAGAACAAAAGCAGCATGACGCTTTAGCGAGTGAGCGCCGTTCCATGGTGGGTTCCGGCGATCGCTCCGAGAAGATTCGCACTTACAATTTCAAAGAGAATCGCGTTACCGATCACCGCATCGGCCTCACTATTCACCAGTTGGATTTAGTAATTGCCGGCAACCTCGACCCCTTCATCACGGCGCTGGTGAATCACTACCAGGCAGAAAAGCTAAAAGCTGAAGCGGTCGCAGCGTAATAAGTTTCGAGTTTCGAGTTCTGAGTTTCGAGTTAAACGAAGAGAACTCGGAACCTGGAACTCGGAACTCGGAACTTCCCATGTCCGTAACCACTCTCGTCTTCCTTGTCCGTCATGGCCAATCGCGCGGCAACGCTGAAGGTCGGTTCGGCGGGCACACAGACACGCCCCTTTCACCTCGCGGGCGTAAACAAGCCCGCGCCGCTGCCGATACGTTAGCCAAAGAAAATCTAACAGCAATCTACGCCAGCGATCTCGCGCGCTCGCTCGAGACGGCGCGGCCACTCGCGAAGTTAACAAGACTTCAAGTGCAAGCGGCTCCTGAATTTCGCGAGCGGAGTGTGGGCGTTATGGAAGGCTTAACTTTTGAAGAAGCGGCCGAGCAACATCCGGAACAGTATGCTGCGCTTTTGCAGCGAGATTTCGAGCACGTTCTTCTTGGCGGCGAGAGTTACCGCCAGACGCTCGACCGCGCGGCGCGCAAATTGGATCAAGCGATTGCCACTAATCGCGGAGGCCGCATTGCAGTGTTCACGCACACTGGAACGATCTGCATACTTGCCTTGCACCTGATGGGAGCTCTCGATGCGCCGGAACTAAAGCCGGTGTGGATTCATAGTTCAAACTGTGGCATCAGTCGTTTCGACGTGCGTGATGATGGCTACGTCCGCGTGGCGGTGATTAATGACACGCGTCATCTGGCCGGGCTTTGATGGGAATCTTCAACAATAACCTCCAGGGCGCCAAGAAACGCCAAGAGCGCAAAGGAAGCCGCTACTCGGTACAGTACGGGAGCGGTAGCGACCGCATTCAACGGTCATCATCACTCGCTACGGAAGCGGGAGCGTTAGCGACCGCACGTAACTGAGCTAGCAATTAGGTCCAGACCTTCGCATCAACGCACGTTAATGCGGTGCTCCCGCTTGTACTCTACCGAGTGGTCTTTTCAGTTGAATGAGTCTTGCATCGCTTGAATGCGGTCGCTATCGCTCCCGTACTGTGCCGAGGTTGCTTGGTGTTTCTTGGCGCCTTGGCGGTTGATGTCTTGGCGGTTGATTATTGCGTCGCAAGTCTCTTTCGTTCAGCTTCGGTCCAATCGCACAATGTCTTGCGATCAGCATCTGACAGCTTGGCGCTGTGGTGAATCCAGGTGTAGGAATTAATCGGCATCTCCCTGTCGGAAACCTGCTCGCACATCTCCTCCAGTCGTTTGTCGGCTCGTCGCTTGTCCAATTTTCCCCATTCAGAAAAATTCAGATGCTCTCGTCCTTCATTTACATGGTCAACCAGAAACCATGAAGCAGGAACGACGTTGCTGTACCAGGGCCAGCGAGTGGCATTTGAGTGACAGTCCTGACAAGAACGATCCAGGATGGCGGAAACCTCAGGGGTCATTCGCAGGCGAGCAAAAATAGTTTGCGCTGGATCGAATGAAGGGTTAGTCCGCGCCGGGCGCACAAACTGCACGCCCACGAACACGGCAACAAGCGCCATCACCAACCACTTCAAAACCTTACGCAGTTTGCTCATGCCCACGCTCTCCGTTGACGTTGCCAAAGCAGAATAATGATCGAAAGCATCCCGAGACTTATCAGTCCCATCAAGTAACGCCAGCGCCCATCGCCCGATACGAGCACAAGAGCGTTCTCCGCAGTGACGCCAGCCTTGATCGCAAAAGGAAGTTCATGACTGCCATTATCAGCCCCTACGGTTGTCAGAATTGTCTGTTTTCCGTCGGCCGAAATCTTGCGCACACGCGGCCCGCTCGAAATGTTGGGCAACGTGAAGCCGACTTCCAAAACATAGAGATCACTCCCGAGCGTGGCTACGCCATTGGGAAAGTAGGGCGGCTCGGTGTGTAGAATTACTTCCGGTATTCCATCCGGCGTGATTTTGAATAAACGACGATTGGCTGCGTCGGCGGCGTAAATTGTGCCGTCCGACGCCAAACTGAGGCCGGTGAGTCCTGAGGATACCCCCGAGAGAAAGCGCGGTTGATCTCTGCCGTCGCGAAAGTTGAGTCTATTAACGATCGTGGTGACAACGCCTTCCTGAGTCACTTTCCGAATTGAGACACCATCGGTGAGATAAAGAGTGCCATCCGGCCTTAAAGCTATCCCACCTACACTGCCGAACTTTGCTGCCGTGCCTTTACCATCGGCGTGTCCATATTCGCCGCCGGCCAGAGTTGTCACTATGCCTCCCGGTGTGCGCTTAAGCAGCAAAGTTTCTGTCTTCGTATGATTGTTCTGATCCACCCAGTAACTATTCCCCACGCGGTCGCGCCAAATGCTCATGGCCCGGGGAGGATTCTCAGTTGTCTCGAGCAAATAGGTGATCGTTCCGTCAGCCGTCATTTTCCAGATCGCCGTGGGCCAGCCTTTAGTGGCCGGGTTGTAGCTGACGTCAGCGCCGTAAATGTTTCCCTGATCATCGATTGCCAGCTCATGCACATGACGGCCTCGTTGACCAGCACGGAAGACGGTGAGCTTTCCTTCAGTGCTGAACTTCCAAATGGTTTCCAGATCACTGAAGTAAATATTGCCGGCTCGATCAGCGACGATGCCCGAGGCTGGGTGGGCCTCTCCCTGTACCGGCAGCAACAGGCAGACTGCTGCCGCTAACATCGTCAATATGAGCCTCAGGTTCATGTTCAATTACCAATCAATGCCGCACACAATTATTTGTGCAGCGTTCAACTTTAATGTCGCGGACGCCTCGCAGTATGCCGTCATTGCCTTTAGTCAAAGTTAAGACAGGCGAGAAACTGCCGAGGCCGCGAAACTTTTGCTTCACATCTTCACCGACAAAGGGATCGTCCGCGAAAATATATTCATCGATCCAATACTCAGGGTAGTCCGGTCCGGAGACGTAGGCATGAATGTGCGCGGAGATCCTCGTGCCGGGATAGGACGCGGGCTTGATGGTGCGAAATTCGTAACGCCCATCGGTGCCGGTCCGCATCATGCCGTGAATGCGTGTGTTCCGATTGTCCCCGCCAGCACCGGAGGTCGAATAAACCCCAGTCGCATCGGTTTGATAGACGTACAGCGTAATCCCCTCAAGAGGCTTGTGACCATCGGGTGCATAGATGGTTCCGGAAACGATCAAAGGCAGTCCCGGCTCCTTTTCGGAGACTATCGTCGTCTTCGCGGGCACATTCTCAACGCGCGGAGTCACTGCTTTCTGTTCAGCCGAACTCGCCGGACCACAACCGAAGAGACTGAGCGTACTGACCTCAACCAACGGTAACGCAACAGCGAAAGCCGACGCGTGTTTGAGAAAATTCCTGCGGGGAAGAATTTGATTATGCTGCTTCATAAATCACCTCCGTGGGTTTGTCAGTGCAGTGGTCAGTTGTCAGTTGCCCGTAGTCAGTTGGTCAGTTGTTTTTGGTCAGTTGTTCTGTTCTCTCGTGCGAATTCGTGGTTCGTATTCTTACTGTTGTGTGAGTTAGTGGTTCGTACTTCTTGCTGTAGGTTGCGAGCCACTGAACAAAACGAACCATGAACCACACGAACCTACGCCGAACCAATCCTCATCAATAACGCTGCTTATGACTCCTGTCTCCTGTTTTCACTTCTTCCCTTCCAACCCTTTAACTTTCCCGAGTGTGCGCGTCCACAAGTTGAGCCAACCCTTCTTTAGTGGCGAAGCACCGGTCCAAATGTTGTCCAGGTGCCCTTTCCAAAGTCGCAACATCGTTTCGTCAAGCTGCAACACGCCTTCACGCGTCACGCCCGGCGGTGGCGGCGCTAACGTCGCGAGCCGTTCATACACCAGTACGCGATCGTTGTTTTCGGTGCGATATAACAAGTGCCATAAGGTAAGCGTGTCGCGCACGCGCGACTCCGCCAGCAACTGTTTCAGAACTGCTGAATGATCGGATTGCGCCGCAGCGGTTTCAAAATCCAATTTCCTTAGCGCCGTCCGAAAATCTGGCGCAGCATCCTCAAAGTAGGGCGTACCGGGTCCAATACCCGGACGCGTGGCGCAAGCAGCTCCCGCAGGAACGATCGATTCGCGATCGCGGAGTTGCAATGCCACCCAACCCGCTGTCACGCGCAGGAGGCTGGCACCCGCGTCATCAACCTCGAGTGTGTACGCACAACCAAGGTCGGCGGCGACGGCCGAAGGCGTATCGACAAAGAACAAACGAGGCGGCGCCCAAATGTGAGCACTCATTCGTCCGCGCGCCAGCTCGAGGCGATGTTCCGTGGCCCGCGTTTCCAGCAGTCGCACCCGCGTGTTCGGATCAATTTCCACCTGACCAATCGAAGCGACACTGATCCGTGCTCGCGAATCTGCGTCGGTCTCCAACCACTCGCCGACCCCGAGTTGTCCCGTCTGTCCAATTTTAGAATTGCCGATCACTGGGGCACCGACGAGGCGCGCAACCTCCCACGAGGGGCGTGACTCCTGGCGATAAACCCAAAATCCGGCCACGCCGAGCGCCAGAACCAGAGCGGCGGCCATGGCCACCGGAACTGGATGAAGCAACAGAGTGGAAAAACGTGCGCGCGCTTTGGTCGGCTGCTCTGGTCGCGAAACCTGCTGGTCAAGTCGACTTTCTATTTCACTCCAGAGAGAATCGGGAGCTGCGATTAACGGCAGATGGCCTGCGAGTTTTACGCCTGCCTTGATCTCTTCAAATTGCGCGCGACAACTGCGACAGCCAAGCAAGTGTTCGGCGACACGTTGCGAGACCTGCGCCTCGAGCTCGTCGTGGCAATAGGCAGACAATTGTTCCCCAACGTGGTTCGAAAACATCTCAATCTCCCAACACAACCTGGTCGCGCAAGTGCGCCAGGCGTCGCGCTAATTCTTTATGACCGCGGTTGAGGCGTGAAGCCACCGTGCCTTTCGAGCAGTTCAGAACGCTTGCAATCTCCTCGTAGGACAGTTCCTCGACATACTTAAGCAAGATCGGCAAACGAAACTTCGGCTTAAGTTCTGCGATCGCATGTCTCACGGAGTCGGCCAGCTCGAGTTTTGCGTAACGCTGTTCTTGTGGTCGTTTGAATTCGACCCTGGTCCCCGGCGGTGAATCCGCGAAGGGTAAAAAGCGCCTGCCCTTCCGTTGCTCGTCGATACAAGCATTGGCCACCATGCGATAGAGCCAGGTGGTGAACTGCGATTCGCCGCGAAATTGATTGATGTTAGTCATCAACTTCAGAAAAATCTGTTGCGTAATGTCACCTGCGCTGGTTTCGTTGCCGCCGCACGAGTACACCGCAATCGAGAAGACCTTATCTTTATAAGCTTCAAAGAGCAGCCGAAAAGCCTCGCGATCGCCTTGCTGGCAGGCTTTGATAACGCGCTCGTTAATTATCGGTTCGGCCATTACAGCGCGCTGCTCCATTGGCTCCTCCGTCTGACAAACCAATAGTTAGACGAAGGCGAGCGACGTTTTCTTCCAGCTCCTTACGAAATTCCTTGTGCGGATGTAGTTCGCGCGAGAATCGTATCACTCAATGTCAGAACACCGAGGAGGGCGGGGAGCGACAGGGTTTCGTGATGTTTCGTGTGATTTCGTGGATGGTGCTTTCTCAACCATCGGCGGCGACAGTCCACGAAATCACACGAAACCCCACGAAAAGAAGCAATAAGCGTTATTCAGAATTGCGAGGATTGTTGCCGGCCTAGGCGGCTTCTTCGTCGCCTTCGAGTGAACGGCGTCGATGAACCGCGCCGTCTGAGTCGAAGATGTAGGCAGAGGGTGCCTCGCGCATGATGATGTCTTGCAGCCGCATCAATCCATAGAGCAAAGCTTCGGGACGCGGTGGGCATCCGGGAATATAAACGTCAACAGGGATGCAACGATCAACACCTTGCATCGTGGAGTAGGAATCGAAAGGACCGCCTGTCGAGGCGCAGGCGCCCATCGCGATCGCCCACTTCGGTTCGGGCATCTGATCGTAGACGCGGCGTACCACTGGACCCATCTTCAACGTCACTGTGCCGGCGATGATGATCAGATCGCTTTGCCGCGGACTCGGCCGAAACACCCCGGCGCCAAAACGATCGATGTCGAAACGCCCGGCGCCAGTGGCAATCATCTCGA
Organism: Pyrinomonadaceae bacterium; assembly: GCA_035697425.1. Lineage (GTDB taxonomy): Bacteria > Acidobacteriota > Blastocatellia > Pyrinomonadales > Pyrinomonadaceae > PSRF01. The sequence continues at coordinate 14,043 of DASSCX010000107.1, forward strand.
TGGCGCAACACGCGAGGCCGAATGTCATTGGCCAGAGCGCGGACTTGCGCGCCCAATTCACGACCGGGGCTGTCATATCCATCGCCTTCGCGCCCACGGTGCGCCGCACCGAGTTCATGATGGAATCGACGGTAGTGAGAACAAATCCTTCTTCGTGTTCAGCCATATGAAATTGCCGATTGCCGATTGCCAATTGCCAATTGGCGTTTAGCTACCAGTGCATCCCATTCAAACTCACGAGCAAGAAACCAAGACCCTTTTCCAGCGCTCCAATTGGCAATCGGCAATCGCCAATTGGCAATGGGGCTATGCCCATTCGAGGGCACCCTTGCGCCAGGCGTAGTAATAACCAACCACCAGGATGCCGATAAAAACGAACATTTCAATTAACGCGAACTTGGTAAACGAAAAATCCTCACCCATGAAAATGATCGCCCAAGGCAGCAAGAAAACGGTTTCTACGTCGAAGATCAGAAAGAGCATCGCCACGATGTAGTAGCGCACTGTAAAGCGATCGTGGGCCTCGGTTGTGGGATCGATGCCGCACTCGTAAGGCCGCATCTTCTGTTTACCGTAATTAATCGGCCGGATAAACCGCCCCAAAACGAGCGGCAGGACTGGAAAGACGATCGCGACCAGGAAAAAGATCATCACCGGCCAGTAGGCAGTGATCGGCGCACCTACGTTTTGCACCGGCTGAGTGATCGTTGCCGCTTCCTGAAGCATCATTTGCTTCGCACTATAGCAAGTTGTAGTCAGTCAGGACAAGAAACTGGTTTAGGTGATACCGGCAAGCATGAAATCCCGAGCGATCAAAACCAAAGTCGGATTGGCTTCAAACCGGCCGCCTCAAAATACGGGTCAAGGACTTTCGCGAGTTGCGGCCAATTATGGTGTGGCACTGATGGGTAGAGGTGGTGTTCCAAATGATAAGTATGCTCGAGAGCTACAACGGACAACACCTTGCCTCGGAACAAACGCGTCTGCAGTAACTCACTCTCCCCTTCTGGATCGTGAGGAATGTACGACGTTATCAGAGGTATGATCCAACTTCCCATTATCATCAACGCCACATAAACAAGGAGTACCGGCGTCACGGGGTACAAAACGACACCGAGCATAACCAGCAACAGGCAGCCAAAACCTTCGAACAGGATTATTGGTCTTTCTTGCCGGTGCAGCCTCACAGCCCAACGCCAAATCTTGAATTGGAAAATCACGCCCTCCAGCAGCGTGCGCGGGAAAGTCATCCTTGCAGCGGCACCCTCAATGTCGTCGGTATGAGGAAAACGCGCGTGATGATGCAGGTGCGCCACTCGATAAGCGTGGCCGCTACGCAGAGCCAACAACTCGATCACAGACAAAAAGAAGTCGTTGACCGGTCGGTGCAGTCCGAGATTCCGGTGAACGAGATCGTGAGATATTGAGCCGTAGGTGACGAAGCTCAAGGCCACCAAGGAAGGTACCGCCAAGGGCCACCATCCTGTTACCGCGAAAACGAAGTAGAGCGCGACGTAAAGGAACGGCAGGACTATGGTGAAAAGGCGACGTGCCCTGCTGATCCGAAACAGCTCCGGCGCAAGCTGATGGAGGCCAGGCTTTACAAATGTCGAGGGGGAAGTCATGAGATGAGCTCAACCGTAACCGCTGGGTTCAGTCCGAGTCGCCCTCAGTATATCAAGGTCTCGGTCCGCAAGTGCCAAGATCAACCAAATCGGCCGACTCTTTGGAGTGCGGTGGCAAGCGCAGCGCGACACCGCTTTGGATTAGACCCAATCGGCAATCGGCAATCGCCAATCCAGTTAACGCTTTGGCGCATTCAACTAACCTCTTCGTTTAATGCCTTCGGGCTCCCGAGAAAAGTCGTTGTTTTTATGGCATGGCACGGTGCATGCGAAACAACATGGCATGAAGCAACTTCGAGAACGTGGAGTTTATTTGGCGCCAAACGGCGAGAGCTTCGTTGCGAGTCGGAAGCGAAGGACGACCGCCGATGGGAAGCGGATCCTGTCACGGTTGGGAGAGCGCTTGTCTTGTTTTCTCTTCCGACGCTACGAGTGGGCGTTTCATGGCTCGCCCGATTACGAGGTCACCAAGGGAGGAAATCTAGTGGCCTTGAAGCAGCCTCTTAATTTTCAGCCCGACCAGCTAATCGATACGGGCATCACGGCCGGCGCCCATTGACTGATTTGCTGAGCCTACTCCCTAACAGTTATGAAATGACTTTCTTGACGAACTTTTTAGTGCTGCGGCCAAAATGTTTGCCCGCCCGTCCGACGTGCTTGCCAAAGTGTTTGCCACCGCGTACCACGCGGCCATGCTTCACGTTGTGACCCAAGCTCGTGCCTGCCTTCTTTGCCTCGCTGCCACTCTTCTTTATTTCACCACTACTCGAGTTCTGATTGTCCTGGGCCGCTGCCGGCAACACGCCAAGCGACAAGACCAGCCCCAGTGACAGTGCCTTCAACATGTCTTTCATTGTCCTTTTCATTTGAACTCCTTGGAAAGATTGAATCGGGTTCCAATCGGGGCAGGTGATGTGATGAACCGACAACAGCCTCGGTTGTTCGAGCCAGGTCGATTATACGACTTTTAATTGAGGACAGGGGGTTAATAGGGCGTCGCTCTAGCCGCGTTTTTTCTCAGGTTTTGGCAGAAACCCTTTATGCACGGCAGGGTCTTTGGAGGCGCCGGGTCGTTGTTGTGGCAGGGCTTCCTTGCGGTCCTGCTTATCCTTCGCGATGGCTTCTTTCAATCGTTTCTTGGCACGCTTGTTCATGATGAGATTGTACCGTATGGCGAAAAGAAGTGAGCAGCGCAGAAAGCTGTAGGGACTTTCCGCTGTGGGGCATCCCATTTAAAAACCGTGGGAGCGGCACGCAGGTGCGCCCCATTCAATACTTTCGGACGATCGAATTCGGGCGTCTCACTCCTTGCCCTCATGGTTGTTGTTTCCACCCAGCAGCGCCACTGCGTGACTCAGGACCGGCTTGATCACAGCGAACCCTTCGCGCACGGCTTTGGGCGAACCTGGTAAATTCACGATCAGCGCATCGGAGTAGATGCCGCAAACACCACGCGAGATCATTCCCATGGGAGTGTGCTTGAGCGATGCGGCGCGCATTGCTTCAGCTAATCCGGGTGCCTCACGTTCGATTACCTCGCGCGTTACTTCCGGAGTGTTATCTCGTGGACCGAAGCCTGTACCCCCCGTGGTGATGATCAAGTTAACGTCGTCGCGACCCCCATATTCGCGAAGTGAGTCGGCTAATGCTTCGGGATCATCCGACAGAACCTCATGAGCGATGATCTCAGCGCCAGCCTCGCGCAACAGTTCAACTAGTGCCGCGCCAGAAAGATCTTCCTGCTCGCCTCTCGCACAGCGATCACTAACAGTGATGGCGACAGCTATGATGGGAGTTGGCATTTCATTTAAGAAACGATTCATTTAGTCCGCGCCGGCGGACGGCTGACAATCGCCCAGCACTTCAGTGCTGGGACAGAGACCGGTGAAAACCGTTGAGTCCGCAAAGCGGACGACTGAAAAACCTTCAAAAGGATTGTTTCCACATTTTCAACCGTCCGTTTCACGGACTAGTTTCAGATGGTGGCTCGGTTCCCAGCACTGAAGTGCTGGGCTATTGTCAGCCGTCCGCTGACGCGGACTTGCTTACTTCCCCGTCAGCTCCTGAACCAAGGCATCAGCCGCATAGAGTTTCTTGAGAGCCTCAATAATCCCCGCGCTATGAATGGCAATCGCGCGGCCACCCTCGCTTTCATCAACGTACCAATAGCGGTTCGGCAGTTTTTGGATGTTGCTATCGAAGTTGAGTCCGACGATTTCGGCCTTGCGGTTGATGATTGGGCTACCGGAGTTGCCGCCAATGGTATCCGCCGTGTAGACAAAGTTCAGCGGGGTCGTCAGATCAAGTTTCAGGCGCCCATCTTTGAAGCGCTGGGGCAAATCGAACGGCACTTTCTCATCAAAGCTCGCCGCTCGATCATAAAGCCCGCTGAAGGTCGTCTTGTAAGGCACAAGCGTCGTATCTTCCTCGTAACCGAGAACACGTCCATAACTGATTCGCAACTGTGAGTTCGCGTCGGGATAGACGTTTCGACCGTAGACTGCAAAACGAGCGGTAGCGATTTTCTGACCGGCAACGGCTTCCAGATTCACAATCTTTTCTTCATTCCAGGCGCGGAGTTCCCGAATTACCGGTTCAACCCGGCGCGCTAAAGCGATTAAAGGATCATCACTCTTGGCAATCGCTTCAGCGCCGCCTTCAAACAATGCCTCGCGAACTGCGACGTCGCCCAACTTCGTTCCCGAGACCACTGCCTTGGCAACGGCGGCTGGCGTGGAGCCATTCAACGCGGCGCGCACAAAAGGATCGTTTGCGCCAAGTGTTTTCTCCGCCTCGGCAAACCACGCCGTCAGAATCGCCTCTTCCATGTCCGGATAAACCGGCGCCGGCGAGAAGAGTCCAAACTTTAACGATTCAAGTTTCGAATCACGAAATTCGTCGTAGCGTTTGTCGTTCGGTTTCGCTATTTCCTCGGAATAGCGGACGAGAGTTGAAGCAATCTGGCCGAGACGCGACCAGACCAGCGTTGAGAAGGCACTGCGCTTTGCGTAGGCCGGAAGCTCTCCGTAAGCGCTGGCGATCTCATCCCAGGCGCCCCCAACCGATTGTTGCAACTCGGGTCGACGCGCAACTTCCGCACGCAACGCTTTCTCTTCCTCTTCTTTTCGCGCCATCATGCGCGGATTGCTCAAGCCTTCCTGTTGTCCGGTCAGCCGCTTAATGGAATTCGCGAGGCTGCGCACGGTTGCCAAGGCGCGTCGAGTGGCTTCTGGTCCCGTCGCGCCGTAACGCACCAGCGCTTCGCGCCGGGAAGTCCAGACGAGCATTTGCAGGGGATTACCCACGTCGCGTTGATATTTAAGCTGCGAGACGGTGAGCAGTCGATTAGTGGAACCCGGGCTGCCAATCGCCAACACAAACTCGCCATCGGTTGGTCCCGCGGCCGACCACTTGAAGTAGTTAGGTGTCTTCAGAGGTGCGCCGTTTTCGTAAACCCTGAAGAAGGTAACGTCGAGGCAATAGCGCGGATAAGTAAAATTATCGTAGTCGCCGCCAAAGAACGCCGCTTGTTCCTCCGGCGCAAAAACTAGACGCACATCTGTATATTTTTTAAAACGATAGAGCCAGTACTCACCGCCGTTGTAGATCTTCACCACTTCACTGCGTAGTCCGGTCTTGTCGGTCGACTCTTTTTCCAGGCGCGCAATCTCGGCACGTCGCGCGTCACCGGCGGCGCTGTCTGACATTCCCGCCTTCACCGCTCCCTGCACGAGCGAAGTTACGTTCTCATAGGAGGTGAGCACGGACACTTCCAGATCCGGACACTTCAACTCTTCCGCGGGTGTCTTCGCCAGAAAACCATCGCGGCGCAAGTTACGCTCGGGCGTCGAGAGTTTCTGCAACTGGCCACTGGCCACGTGTTGGTTAGTCAGCACCAAACCATTTGCAGAAACGAAAGAACCAGACGAGCCTTCGATCTTCACAGACGACAGGCGGATTTGCTCCAACCAGGCATCGGTAGGTTCGAAGTTGTAGAGCTCTTTCCACTGCTTGCGCGGCGGATTGTCGAAGGTCCACATGCCTTCATCGGCATGCAGACGTAGAGGGGAAAGAATTGTTAGGAGTATCAGAGCAAAAAGTGAGATTTTCTTCATTTCGATAACCCTGCAACTAGAACCTATTACCCTTGGGATACTTCATGAGTCAGTGATAGCTCCGGCAGCTAATTGTCTCTCATTCTCACAGGGCTTCTGCCCGGTGATTTCAAGTGCTTAGAACCCATAACCGTTTCAACGGTTTCTTTTCCGTGCTTCTGACTCAGTAAACCGTTGAAACGAACTTACCGCCGGTCACCGGGCTAAAGCCGCGGTGTGAATGGTCGATACGGCGTAGCCGGTAGTCTACCTTTGCCGACGAGCATGTTCTTTTAACCAACAGCGATCCATCACCACCTGGAGTCCCGCGTCCAGGGCCCTTTGCGCCGCCGCTTCGTCGATCACACCTTCCTGTAACCAAACTGCTTTGGCGCCGGCGGCAATCGCGTCGTCGACAGCGTGCCCGGCTTCGCTCGAGCGGCGAAAGATATCTACGAGGTCAACTTTGCCTGGGACACTCGCGAGCGCGGGGTACGCCTTTTCGCCGAAGACTTCCGTCTCATTTGGATTGACGGCAATTACCTTGTAGCCGTGTCGGCGCATGTACGAAGCAACACCATGTGACGCGCGGCTGGGAGACGATGACAAACCGACCACTGCGATCGTGCGACACTCCTTGAGGATCGTCTCAATTGTTTCTGAACGATTGATATCCAAATGAAGACTCCTCGCAGCTGCTCACCGCGGCTCTGCCATTTGGTGCGCGGTAAGTCTTTGACTACCGCAAAGTCTGGTAATGCGTGGGTCTTAGACCCAGTAAGAGAGAGCAAGTTATCGGTAAGTCTGCGACTTACCGCGCACCTGGGCGGCACAGCCGTGGCCCCTTGCTCACCACTCACACGTCCATTTAGCGGGCTGCGGGGCTGCTAACCGCATGCAGTTCCTGCAACGAACGCACCTTCATCTCACCGTTTGCCGCCTGCGCCGCTATCGCCTCAACGATGGCCTGGGCTCCGGTCATGGTTGTGACGCAGGGAATGTTGTATTGCAGCGCCGCACGCCGAATTGCCTGCTCATCAAAGTGTGACGCTCGGCCCAAAGGCGTGTTGATGATAAGCGCAATTTCACCCCGCTTGATGTGGTCAACGACATTGGGACGACCTTCGTTAACTTTGAATACGTTCGCAACATTGAGACCAACTTCGCGTAGCCGCGCGGCAGTTCCCAAGGTAGCGATAATATCGAAACCAAGTCGGGTAAGCTTGCGCGCCAGTATTACAGCCTGGCCCTTGTCGGCGTCGTTGACACTGATGAAAGCGGTGCCACGTTCGGGCAAACTCAAACCTGCGCCCTGCATCGCGCGCGCATAAGCCTCGCCGAAAGTGTCGCCGATGCCCATCACCTCGCCAGTCGAGTGCATCTCGGGTCCCAGGATCGGATCGACGCCAGGAAATTTTGCAAAGGGAAAGACTGGCGACTTGATAAAGAAGCGATTGACGCTCAGGTTCTCAGGCAAACCAAAATCTGCGAGCGGCTTTCCGGCCATCACTTGGGCTGCAATACGAGCGATCGGAACTCCCGTCGCTTTCGAAACGAATGGCACCGTCCGCGACGCGCGGGGATTAACTTCGATGACGTATACGCGATGATCCTTGATCGCAAATTGGATGTTCATTAGGCCGCGCACTGCAAGCGCCGTCGCAAGCGTGCGCGTGTAATGACGCATCGTTTCGATGTGCTCTGGATCAATGCGAACCGGAGGCAGCACGCAAGACGAGTCGCCGGAATGAATTCCCGCCTCTTCGATATGTTCCTGGATACCCGCGATCACACAGGTTTGATCATCCGCCAGAGCATCCACGTCAAACTCTGCGGCGCGCTCGAGAAACTTATCGATTAATACCGGACGGTCAGGCGTGAAACCGACCGCGTTTCTAACATATTCATCGAGGCTCTCCTCGTCGTAAACAATAGCCATCGCGCGGCCGCCGAGCACGTAGCTGGGTCGTACTAGCACCGGGTAACCGATTTTCGCGGCGATCTCTTTCGCCTCTGCGCCAGTCGCGGCCATCCCGCTTTCCGGTTGTGGAATTCCGAGCTCACTCAACAGCGAACCGAAACGTTTGCGATCTTCCGCGAGGTCGATCGACTCGGCAGTTGTGCCAATGATGGGAACGCCAGCCTTGTGCAAGCGCATGGCGAGATTCAACGGTGTCTGTCCTCCAAACTGAACAATCACGCCTTCCGGCTTTTCCACCTCGACGATGTTCATCACGTCTTCGAAAGTCAGCGGCTCGAAATAGAGCCGATCGGAAGTGTCGTAATCAGTGGAGACTGTCTCGGGATTGCAGTTGACCATGATCGTTTCAAAACCTTCGTCGCGCAGAACGAATGACGCGTGGCAGCAACAATAGTCAAACTCAATTCCCTGACCGATGCGATTCGGTCCGGAGCCGAGGATCATGATCTTGCGTTTGTTTGTGGGCGCTGCCTCATCTTCCTGCTCGTAGGTCGAATAGAGATAAGGCGTGAAAGATTCAAACTCAGCACCGCAGGTATCCACTCGTTTGTAAACCGGGGTAACTCCGAGTTGTTGGCGGTAAGTTCTTACTTTGTCTTCAGTCGTCTCAGTGAGGTAGGCCAAACGCCGATCTGACAGCGCCGCTTCCTTAAACACGCGTAGCAGCTCCGGCGAAATCTCTTCGAGCCTCTTGCCCTCAACTTCACGCTGAATCTCCATGACCTCCTGCAACTGTTCCAGGAACCACGGATCGACTCCCGAGAGCCGGTAAATTTCGGCAATCGGCCAACCGTGTTGCAGGGCATAAGTGATATAGGAAAACCGCTGCGAGTTTGGCCGCGCGAGCTTTCGTTGCAGCTCATCATCGGAAACATCCTCGAGCCGCAGAGGCTTCACCGCTTCCAGGGAACGCAGCCCCTTGAACAACGCTTCCTTAAACGTGCGGCCGATTGCCATCACTTCGCCGACCGACTTCATCTGCGTCCCGAGCACGTCTTCAGCCTCGCGAAACTTTTCAAACTCCCACTTCGGAATCTTGGCGACCACATAGTCAATGGTTGGCTCAAACGAAGCCGGGGTCTTTTTGGTGATGTCGTTGGGAATTTCATCCAGCGTGTAACCAACCGCGAGCTTGGCAGCGATTTTGGCGATGGGAAATCCCGTCGCCTTGGAGGCGAGCGCCGAGGAGCGCGACACGCGGGGATTCATCTCGATGATTCGTACATCGCCGTTAGTCGGATTCACAGCGAACTGAATATTCGAACCGCCGGTCTCGACCCCTACCTTGCGAATGACCGTGATCGCCATGTCGCGCAGGCGTTGGTATTCGACGTCGGTTAGAGTTTGCGCGGGAGCGACCGTAATTGAGTCGCCCGTGTGAACTCCCATGGGATCGAAGTTCTCAATCGAGCAAATCACCACCACGTTGTCCGCGAGGTCGCGCATCACCTCCAGCTCAAACTCTTTCCAACCGAGAATCGATTCCTCAATCAACACTTCGTGAATCGGCGAAGCCGCGAGTCCGGCCCGCACGATCTCTTCAAATTCTTCCGGATTGTAAGCAGTGCCCCCGCCTGTACCGCCGAGCGTGAAAGAGGGACGGATGATCGCCGGGTAGGCTGTGCTGGCTACGATCTCCTGGGCGTCTTCCCAGGAACGCGCAAAACCTCCGCGCGGCATCGGCAAACCAACTTCGTCCATCGCCTGCTTAAAGAGTCGCCTGTCTTCGGCGACTTTTACAGCTTCCCGCTTGGCTCCAATCATCTCGACGTTGTATTCGTCGAGCACGCCCGACTCGGCGAGAGCCATGGCAAGATTCAAAGCCGTCTGCCCGCCAACAGTCGGCAACAAAGCATCCGGTTTTTCGCGGCGAATTATGGCGCTCACGGCCTCCACTGTGAGGGGTTCAATGTAGGTAACGTCAGCAGTATCGGGATCGGTCATGATCGTCGCTGGATTTGAGTTGACCAGCACGACCTGATAGCCCTCTTGACGTAGAGCTTTGCAGGCTTGGGTTCCCGAATAATCAAACTCGCAAGCCTGGCCAATGACTATGGGACCCGATCCAATGATAAGGATTTTGTGGATATCAGAGCGTTTGGGCATGCACTACAGAACCGGAGGCATTCGCTCTCGCGCTCGAGTTCGTGAATTACTCGAGCTTACGAATGCAAAACCTTTGAACTTGTTAATGTCGCGTCATTATACATAACCCTAACGGCGCGCACGACTCGCCCCCGGATGCAGTTCCCATTGACTTGAATCAGCTTAGAAATGTTGGGGACTTGAGGAAATGCGTGGATAAGACTTGGCACAAAGAGTTGTCGTGGTTTTTCTTGCCGAAGGTGGTTCTTGCGCGCTGAGTGCGGGCGGAGCGACCGCGATTCGTTAACGATGAGTTTTTCTGTAATCGTCGCCTTCGATTTCTACCACGTTGCACATCTCATAAAGGCGGCTGCGCAAGCGCGTACCGATGCGATCTTCGAGGGTTGTCATTTCTTTGATTCGCTCCGCAGACGCTTTCCGACTGAAGGAGCGAGGCGCTGACTCCGGTTCTTGTGGTTCACCACGAGCCTCGTCCAGATAATTTGTAGTGAAGACCGTTAACCGGCGGTCGTTGTAGCGCTTGTTAATGATTTGATACATCGTGTCGCGCACCCAATCGGTGGGAATCGTTGCCCCTAATTCGTCAAGCACGAGAACTTCAGCCTGATATACGGGAGCCAGGACACGCATTTCTGAGTTTTGCGAAATGGGGTTGTAAGAATCCTGGATCTGCTTGAGCAACGAACCGAACTCACAAAACAGACCCGGAACACCTTTCGCGGTGAGTCCTCTAAGAATCGCTACCGCAAGGTGGGTTTTGCCAACTCCGACGGGGCCCATCAACAGCAATCCTTTTTCGACAGCGGGGTATTCGTTGACGAGCATCTTGGCCTTCATCAGCGCCCAATAGATAGAACCCGTTTCCTTGGGATCGTGAAAAGTGCTAAACGAACAGTCAGCATACCGAGGCGGAATGCGAGCCGCCTTAAGTAAGCTGTCACCGGTGCGCTGCTGGCATTCGTCGCAGATCTTCGCGCCTTTGCCGGCGATGATTTTGACCCCGGTGCCAAAACATCCGGGACACACTGCGGCGCTGTCATCTATTACATTCTTGACTTGTTTGCTGGAGCTTTCGGCAGGCATTAAGGAATTACGATTCCGTTTCTAGTTTGCGCACAAATTATAGCATTGCCAATCGATAAGACAACGAACGCGATTCTCCGAAGGCGTTAAATCATCAAGATGCACCTCGTTGCCGGTTGGTATATAGTTGTTAATCCGATCCCTCAACGAAACCTGATACAAAGTAATGTCGTTAACGTGGCGGAGGATTTAGTAGCAATAGCATGGGCCTGTTAGATTCAATAAGAAGCAAACTTGGTTTAAGCAACAATTCAATCCAGCGCAATCCTATCCGGGTCTTTCTGCTCGACGATGATAGTCGCCGGCACAAGTGGTTTGCCGTGCGTTTCAAGGGCGACTCTATTCATATGGCGAAGAATGTGGAGCAGGCCCAAAAACTGTTGAGTGAAAACTCCTACGACGCAATTTTTCTGGATCACGACCTGCATCCCGAACACTACAGTTCCCTCGATCATGATGACGAGCGCACGGGTTATGCAGTCGCCGCCTGGCTTGCTGAAAATCCCAATCTGCAACCGGCCTCAACGATTCTGGTGCACACCAGGAACGCCGATGGTGCCATGCGCATGGTTGAAGAGATGAGGCGCGCAGGACGTAGCGCGGAATACGTGCCTTTCCCGCTCCTGGCCGACAAAATCAAGCACTATTGGAAGCGATAAACCTCGCCGGCGGCGGTTGAGGCTATCCGCTCCCGCGGCCTTCCACAGCACCTCGGCTGGTGCCTGCTGGGTACCCCTCGATTAACGATTCACAATTTACGATTTACGAGGTTTGGTGGTGGCCAGGGACGGAATCGAACCGCCGACGCCGGCCTTTTCAGGGCCGCGCTCTACCAACTGAGCTACCTGGCCAAGCGGGTGGGTAAAGAGCGCGTAGTATAGGGACTTAGCAAAACCACTGTCAACTTGAGCCCCGTTTACCAAAGGCCTTTTGATTTGTCGAATTAGTTACAAAAGTCGTTGACGGATTTTACGAGAGGTGTATAATCCTGTCCGTTGAGGGTGGGGCTGATGCCCAAACGTTAGCCAGTCGCGAGACAATCCATCCGATTCAAGTTGATAGTGCCCGCCAGTGCCAGCTCGGCCGCCGATCGCGCCCCCCGCAGTCGCTACCTTCGAGCTGGCACAGCTATTT
>DASSCX010000108.1:0-4168 GCA_035697425.1 Pyrinomonadaceae bacterium
GCGCAAGTGAAGAATCCAGGATCGTTATCCGCGACATAGAACTCATCGCGGAGATGCGAGAGGTCGAATCGCTCCAGAAAGAAGTTTGGGGGTGTGACGATCGCGACATTGTTCCTCTTACCATCCTTGCTGCGACCCGGGAGGTTGGTGCGATTCTGGTCGGTGCATTTGACGGGTCGTCACTGATCGGCTTCGCTTACAGTTTCGTCGGGCGTGAATACGAGCGGATGGTCCACCACTCGCACATGCTTGCGGTCAGGGCGACCTATCGCAACTTAAATCTCGGTTACAGACTCAAGTTAGCGCAGCGGGATCGAGCTCTCGCGCAAGGAATCAACCGGATGACATGGACATTCGACCCACTTCAAAGTCTGAATGCGTATTTCAACTTCGCCAAACTCGGGGTCGTCGCGGACGCTTACAAGATCAACTTCTACGGTGAAGCGACATCAAGCTTCCTGCATCAGATTGGTATCGGTACCGATCGTCTCTGGGTTACTTGGCTGCTAGACAGCGGCCGCGTGCACGAACGACTACAAACAAAAGGCCAGAGCAGAACCTCCAACCCTGACCGCGCGACAATCGCATGTCTCGTTCAAGTTGGCCCAGACAACGCGCCTCAGAGGGGGCGGGCATCGGAAATCACCGATCACAACGATATCTCGATAGAGATCCCAGCGGATATTAATGCGTTGCAACGTGAGAGGCCGGAATTGGCGATGAGGTGGCGGGAAGCAACGCGCTGGGCCTTCAGCGAGGCGATATCTTCTAATTATCAGATCGATGACTTCTGCGGTGCATCCAGGAACGACGAGTCGGTTGGCGTCTACCTCCTCAGCTACGATAAGAAAGACAAGGGCTTCGCTTAAAAAGTTCGTTGGCAATCGATATCCTTCAAGTATGGAGCTCTGAGCCGAGCAGATCATGAACGATCTTGGTGCCACTCAACTGTCAGCGACACGTGCTTTTCTCGCGCGTCGACAAGACGAGATCCTGGGCTCGATTTGCAAGCTAGTCGAAGCTGAGTCGCCCTCAGGGGACTTTGAAGGCAGCCGCGCCGTCGTTAACCTCCTTGTCGAGATTGCTCGCACAATCCCGGCGATCAGTGCCATTGAAAGAATCCCTGTACCCGGCTACGGCGAGCATTTGCGGGTGCGCGCTTTCGATGGCCAAGCTGACGACACTCGTACAACGTTGGTGCTTGGGCACACTGACACGGTTCACCCGCGCGGCAGCTTATCAACGCAGAGTGTGCACGCGGACGCAGGGCGACTTTATGGTCCAGGTATCTTCGACATGAAGGGATCCTGCGTGCTCGCCTTGGAAGCGTTGCGCACTTTGGTAACTCTAAATTTCATTCCAAAACGAGCTGTGGTCTTACTTCTGACCTGTGATGAAGAGGCAGGAAGCCAAACCGGTCGGCTGCTTGTGGAAGAAGAGGCGCGCGGCGCGGCGCAGGTGCTGGTACTTGAGCCGCCCGCGCCTGGGGGTCACGTGAAAACTCTCCGCAAAGGTGTGGGCATGTGGAAAGTGACGGCACACGGAATTGCGTCGCACGCCGGCCTGAATCCCGAAGCGGGGGCGAGTGCTATTCTCGAACTCGCCCGTCAAACCGATCGGTTTCACGCGATGAGCGACCCTGCGAGCGGCACGAATTTCAATGTTGGCGTCGTGCGCGGCGGCACGCGAAGCAACGTGGTCCCAGCGGAGGCGGAGATCGAAATCGACGTCCGCTTCAGTTGCACGAACGAAGCTCAGCGGGTCGATGAATTGATGAGCAGCTTGCGATCGTTTGACGAACGCGTGCAACTCACGGTTAAGGGAGGCATCAATCGCGGCCCGCTTGAGCGCACCGAAGGCGTAGTGAAACTTTACCAGCAAGCGCGGGAGATAGCTGCTTGTCTCGGATTTGAACTTGGAGAGCAATCGGTCGGCGGCGCTTCGGATGGCAACTTTGTCGCCGCGCTTAATGTTCCTGTACTCGACGGGCTTGGAATAAACGGCGCCGGCGCACACGCCGCAAACGAGCACATCTTTATCTCCGATATTGCACTGCGCGGTGCTCTCTTGGCGGGGCTGATAGCGACGCTTTAACAAACGATGAGATTTCAAAGTTGAGAGAAGAAAAAGTAGAACCGGCCTGCGCTGATGAAACCAATGAAGACGAAATCCCGACCTGATATTCGAGCGCTTACACGACTCGTGCCTTCCAGCGGCAATCTTGTTCAAGGCCAGTCGGAACTCGCTATTAATCCGGTTTTGGCTGAGGCAGCTAGTCGTGTCATTGCTGCTAGCCAGAACCACTACGGCCCGGCGGAAGGTCTAACTGAACTTCGTCGTGCGGTGGCAGAAAAGATCTTTGCTTTTAACGGAATCGTGATCGATCCGGAAGGCGATCCGCTGCAGCTGCTAATCACACCCGGCGCGACCGGAGCGCTCATATCCGTCGCGCAAACTTACCTAAGAAGCGCGTCCGCCCTGGTCTTTGAGCCTTACTATCCTTACCACCGGCACATTCTCAACGAGCTGGGAGGAAGCACTGAAGTGCTGAGGCTTCATGGTGAGAAGCTTGAACTCGATCCTGATGAGTTGCGCGCTCGATGCCGAAAACTAAAGGACCGCGAGGCGTTCCCGCTGCGCGCTATTATCCTTTGTACCCCGGTGAATCCCTCCGGCAAGGTATTCAGTAAGAGTGAGCTGGAGGCTATTGCGGCTGTGTGTCTCGAGTTTGACCTCCGCTGTATTGCGGATGAGGTTTATGAACATTACGTCGTGGGCGGTCAGCCGCACGTTTCTATTGCGACGTTGCCAGGCATGTGGGAGCGAACGATCACAGTGAACTCCTTCTCCAAATCATGGAATATCTCGGGGTGGCGGCTCGGCTACGTTTACGGTGACGCGCGTCTCGTGTCTCCTCTCAACAAAGCCAATAACCTTTTCTATGTATGCTCGCCGACGCCGCTACAGCGTGCGCTGTCCGAAGTGTTGATGACTGATCCGCGGTACTACACTCAGTTACGCGAGAATTTTGCAGCCAAGAGAAAATTTGCCGTTCAAGCATTAGAGCAGGTGGGATTCGAGATCTACGATTCGGGCTCATCATTCTATGTGTGGGCGCGTATCCCCGAGGGATTTGAAGATGCGATGCAGCTCAATGAGGTGTTAATCGACCGAGCACAAGTGGCAGGGGTGCCAGGGAGCGCCTTTGCTGATAGCAATGACTGGAACAACTACATGCGACTCTGCATTGCGCGGGAAGATGGAGTGTTGCAGGGCGCGTTCGCCAAAATGCGAGGCGCCTTCGTGCAAACATCTCCCTTAGAGACAAAAGTATAGTTTCTCAAACTTGCTAATGAATCCGATTCTTCGGTAATGCGAAGCACTAAGGTGACTAATTCGTTCTGTTAGTTGCTTTCGATCTACAAGAAGGAGCGATGAAGATGAAATTTCGGGCGATCTGTTTCGCGCTTTTGCTAATGAGCTTTGCCAACACGGTCAAGGCGCAGGAAAGGAAGTTGAAGATATACATTTCCGCGGACATGGAAGGCGTGGTTGGTGTCGTGACCAATGAGCAATTAGGGCCGCAGGGCTTCGAATATGCCCGATTTCGAGAATTCATGACGCAAGAAGTCAATGCCGCAATTGAGGGGGCATTTGAAGCTGGCGCCACCGAAGTCGTCGTCAGCGACTCGCACGGCAACGGTCAGAACCTGCTGATTGAGAAGCTACCGAAGAATGTTTTGCTCGTCCGCTCCTGGCCCCGACCGCTCTTGATGATGCAAGGCATTGACGAGAGCTTCGCCGGTGTGGTCTTTCTCGGCTATCACACTGGCACGACTAACCCTCAAGGAGTGCGGGCACACACAATTTCCAGCGCCCGCTTGACTGATGTTCGACTGAAAGGCGTCTCTATTTCCGAGGCAGGCCTCAACGCGGCTATCGCCGGTCATTTTAATGTACCTGTAATCATGGTCTCCGGCGATGACGCAGTTGTGAAAGAGACAACCGCACTCTTGGGCGATGTCGAAGGAGCGGTAGTCAAGTGGGCGTCGGGTTTTCACTCGGCGAAAACCTTGATGCCCGAAGCCTCTTATCAGTTGATTCGCGAGAAGGTCAAAAAGGCAATCGTTAGGATCAAAGACTTCAAGCCACACAAACTTGCGCCACC
>DASSCX010000109.1:0-12495 GCA_035697425.1 Pyrinomonadaceae bacterium
CTAATTCTAGAGCCTTTCCGTCACGGCGCGGAAAGGATTGCCAGAATAGCACGAACGACTAAAAGCTCTTAAATATACGGCTCGAATTGGGACAAAGTTCGCCTGGCGGACTGACGAACAATAGCGGTCGGGCGCAAATGCATGACCGCCTCCTTAGTGACAAATCCGTAGGGAAAAGTTGCCCCTGCCTGACGGACTCGGGTTTGAGCCGTGTTTTGCACAAAACGCCCCTCGTGTAGCTGGTTTCCGAAGCAAGAGCCGCAACGCTGCCTTGTCGTGGGGTCGAGGCAGACAGAAACGGGAGCCGTAGCGACCGCCACCTTGATTTACTTCCTCGAGCGACACGCACAATTTACAGAGTCCGGGTCTAAGGTGAATTGTTCTATCCGGTCGCTGGCCCTCCCAGTTCCGAATTAATCGGCTCACCCCAAGAATGTTCACTTCCGGCCCGCAAAATTTCGCCGTGACAACAACCGCAAGGTTGTGCACTATAAGCAGCGCTATCAATCAAACGAATCCGGTTATCGACCAGAGACATACTCTCAATCGGAGGATCGAGAATGCCCAAGGAACTAGACCGCGATCAGCTCTTTAAGTTCGCCGAGACTCAGCGCCAGGAATACGAAGATCTCCTGCAACAATTTGTCGAAACTCCGACCGTCTCCTGCGATCCGGCTTACGCGGAGGACATCCGTAAAGGCGTTGAGATGACTTTCGACACATTCCGGAGATTTGGCGCAAAAACGGATGTCTACCAGGCAAGCAAGGGTAATCCCGTTGTGCACGCCGTGTTCGGTAATGATAAGAGCCTGCCTACTGTCACTGTCTACAACCACATGGACGTGCAACCGGCTTCGAAGGAAACTGAACCGTGGGATACGGAACCTTTTGTGATGACCAGGAAGGGCGACAGTTATTTTGGACGCGGCACAACTGACGACAAGGGACCTGGTCTCGCTGCGCTCTACGGCGCACGCGCGGCACTCGAAGCAGGTATCCCGGTAAACATTCGCTTCCTCTGGGAGTTTGAAGAAGAGATCGGTTCGCCTAACTTTGAAAAGATCATCAGCAAGGCCGTTCGCGACTTGCGAACAGATTCAGTCGTGGTTTCCGACACGGTCTGGGTTTCGCGAAAGCGACCGGCAAGCTCAGCTGGCTTGCGGGGACTGGCGGGCTTTCTTTTGACTTTGGAAACCGGAACCACAGATACACATTCGGGCGAAGTTGGGGGTGCCGCCCGCAATCCAATTGCCGAATTGATGCGCTTGATTTGCGACCTCTACGATCCGACGACTGGAAAGATCAAGATCAAAGGTTTTTATGACGAGGTTATTCCTCCATCCAAAGCTGAATTGAATGACTGGAAGAACTCAGGCTTTAGCGCCAAAGGATTCAAGAAGGCGCATCATCTGAAACTGATGCGCTCGCAAGACGACCTCGAGGTAATGAAACGAATCTGGGGAATGCCGACGATGGAGATTCACGGCGTGGTGGGCGGCTACCAGGGGCCAGGAGTTAAATCGATCGTGCCTCCGCGCGCTGAAGTGAAAGCCTCTTTCCGTCTGGTTCCCGCTCAGGATCCGAAGAAAATTCAGCAACAACTTAAGGCCGCAGTGAAGCAGTTGAATCCGGACGTGGAAATACACTTCGAGTCCGGTGCCCCTGCATTTCGCGCAGTGCTGACAGGTGATCTGCCGCAAGCTTTAAAGCGAGCAATGAAGTTTGCCTTTAAACGTGATCCGGTATTTGTGCGAGACGGTGGCACGATCGGCGCGATGACGAGTATCGAGCAGGTGCTGAAGTGTCCCGTGCTCTTTCTCGGTCTCTCGCTCCCGGAACACGGCTACCACGCACCCAACGAGAACTTTGATTGGCAACAGGCTTCCGGCGGGATGGTGGCCTTTGCCAAATATTTCGAGGAGATTGGAAAGCTCGGCAAGCTGAAATGACAGGAGAACTTCCGCCTTCAGGCGGTTAGTCCGACGGGCGGATAGGGTTGCCGCGCGAACGCGGCAATTCAAGTTGCCCTCGTCAGATCAAACTAAATCACGCACGCCAGACGCTCTTCATTGAGCGCCACGAAACCCAACCTCTCATAAAACCTGCGCGCCTCGGGATTCTCGAGGTGCACGCCCACATCAATTCGCGACACCCCTTCCTTGCGCAACTGCTCTTTTAACTGAACGATAAGCTCAGTGCCTACGCCCTGACCGCGACGCTCGGATTTGACTGAAACATCGTCGAGCTTTGCGACGAGCGATCCCATCGACGTCGAGACCGCATAACAGATCACACAAACGCCGGCGACTTCATCTTCGTCGTAAGCCATCCAAACGAACCCAAGGTCAGGATGCTCCAGGAAGAGATAGAGCGCGTCATTTAGTCCCTGGATGCCGCGGTCGCCGTACGCAGCGCTGCTCGCCAAATAGTGTTCATCGCCACCAAGAAAGTCACTCAACATACTAAACGCATCAGTGACATCGGGCGCAGTCATTTTTCGGCAAGTGATCAATTCGCCCCTCCGTTTGTAGGCTCAATGTTACTTCTTGCTCTGAAGCTTAAAGTCATTCGGAACAAATTCCACCGATCGTAAGTGGCCATCATACCTGGCTTTGAGATCAGTAGTCGGGACATAGCAGATCACCACGGGGTTCGCCGGCTTGCGTAGGCCGCAACTGATTTCAGAACCAGCGTCCGCTGTAAACGCCCTGATCTGATTGACGACGACTTGTTCATTTCCGGGCAGAGGCAATCGGCAATTGTTTAGGGTCGGAACAAACGCGAATCCGGCAGGCGAAATACGTATTCCGCTGTCACCCATTGGGAAACGCTCTGGCCATCTTTTATCGCCGGCTTAAATTCCAGTTTACACGCGGCCTTGATCGCACTTTCCGTCAGACCAAAAGGTAATCCGCGCAGGACCCGCACGCGACTAATCGTTCCGGTCGCCGACAGCGCCACCTTGAGAATTACAAAGCCCTGCTTACGATTCCGTCGCGCCTCCAGCGTGTACCCGGGCTTCGGTTTTGATCTGAAGATCACTCGCGTGTCTACCATCTTTGCAGAAAAGACGTCTTCTGTTGCGGCGTCGCCGTCAAGGATGCGAGTGTGACTGCCGTCTTTACCGCAACCAAAATCGTGGGGCTTGTCGTTCAGGCGCCGCAAAACCTGGCCGGGAACGCTGACAAGGAGGGGAGACGGCGGATCAGCAAGCGGCATTGCTCTTACCTCCACCACTCTGCGACCTGACTGCGCCAGCGCTACAGAAGAGGTAAGTACTAAGATTGACAGTGCTGCGTGTACTTTCATGCGCGGCTACTCAAACCCATTTTGGCCCGGGAAACTTGTCTGCGTCCACCGCACTCGAGTCGCCGGGGGCAGTTGAGGTTGGATGTTCGGAGCGGTTACAGCGACTGCGGATGCTTGATGCGCGGATAACTCAAATATCTCTATCGCAGAAGAGGCGGGACAGTGCCCGCCTCTCAAGACTTTACAAGACTGTTTCCTTACTCTTCAGGTCCGGTGCATGTTGGTCCGTGCAACGCGGGGATCTTCTGACTAATAACCGGATAGTTGGGCGCCTCGTCAATGTTGATTTGAGTCCAATGCGCGTAATTTTCAGGAACGAGGTTATCGGCAAAGATTGCTTCTACCGGACACTCAGGAACGCAAGCATCGCAATCGATACAAGTTTCGGCATTGATATACAGACGGTCAGGCAGTTCGTGAAACGCCTCAACGGGACACACCGCAGCGCAGTCGGTGTATTTGCAGTCAACACATAATTCCACTACCACATAGGTCATCGGAGATGAGCTCCTTTTCGAGAATGACGAATGTTTATATGTTACGCGAGGAATGTCAACAGAAATAAATTGAGTCAGTAGTCAGTAGTCAGTAGTTAATCGTCGGGACTCGACACTTATTAAAAGAATCAGGAAACAAATGTGACGGACTACTGTCTAGCGATGTACAGTTCCTAAGACAAGAATCAGAATGCAACGTAATACCTTCGAAGCGAGGCAACTACTTTCTACTGTCTACTGTCTACTGTCTACTGTCTACTGTCTACTTCGTCTTCACGCTCCTTCCGAAGCGCGCCGTTCAACCGATCCTGGCCCATGCACCGTTTTGTTCACTTTTGGATCCCCGGTGTAGATCACAGATGCTGGGCCCATGACCGTCACATCCAGTTCTTCAATCGCATGCACTTCGATCTTCGTTACGCCATTAGCGGCGACCGTTCCTTTGACAGCACGCAACTTATGAGCATCAATCCTGCCGGCGCCATTGGCGTCAATATCTAACGTGCCGGTCTCGCCAGCGACCTTGATTGTCGAGGCCCCATTGCTATCGATTTCAAACTTATCGTTCTTCAGACCAGTGACTTCGATTGTGCTGGCGCCGGAACTGTAGATGCCTTCGATATTCGGCGTACCAATTTTAATAACGATAGGGCGGTTAGCGGAAAACCCGCGCAAGCTCTTGATCTGCAATACACCATTGCTAACGTCGGTCTTGATCAACGGCATGATGTTGTCGTCAGCTTCAACTTCCAGGCTGAGGGCCTGCTGGCAAACGACTTCAATCTGATAGGCACCTTCAGTTCTGATTGAGCTGAAGTTGGCCACCTCACGTTTCTCTCGCTGTCGTTGACCAGAGCCAATGACCTGATCGTGATGCAGCATACATGCCGCCGCGAACGGTGCAACGAGCAAAAAGATCACCAGTAGCTTCTTCATCTGTTCCTCCAGGACTCGATCACGAATAGTCTTTGCGACCCGGCTCGTTGCGCTGGTATTCGAGGGTGCGTGTCGTATTCTCAGTGACACTAGGCAATGGCTCGGCGAGCGAACGCGGTTGCGGCGCGTAGTACTCAGCGGGTGTTGGTGTGGGAAGCGCCATAGGCTGTGCGGTTGGCAGCTTTGGTTGCGCAGTGAGGCGGCTTAGTTGGCGATACAGGAAAATTTCGGTAAAGGCCGTGATCAAAAAAGTGAGAAACATGAAGAGCACAACCAACTCTTCGCCAAACTGTCCTTCGCGTTTGAGCGCGATCGGCCCACCCAGCAGCAAGCCCATCGCCGACACTGCCACAAGCACCATCGCGGTCACCAACGCCACTGGCAACGATGACTTGGAATCCGCACTCCGCTCCTTAAGGCTCATGCCACAGCGATTGCAGAAACTGAGTCCCGGCGTGATCGGGCTACCACAGGCTGAGCAGTACATAACTTTTTCCCTTCACTCGCTTTGCAGTGCGGCGGTTTGGCGTTAATTGCAGTCCGGAAGGTGGGCTTGCCCCCGCTCAACTCTGATCAGAGCAATTTTGAAGTAAGCCAGTTCCTTAATCTAGCTTCACTCCGCTTCCACCCCTCCAAATAAACGGTTCCCTGTCGTCTTATGTTCCCCTCGCGCGTTTTTTATCACGGCCCGGGCTTGTAAGTAAGCCAGAAATAGACGGCCTGGCAGACGCCGATGAAGAAGCCAATGATTGCGCCAAACAGCTCGATGGTTTTCAGATGGTGCGCCGCGACCGACAAGACGAGCTCTTCCAACTTTTCAATCGGGTAGTCTGAAACTTTCTTGCGCACGAGACCGCCCACGTCGAATTCTGCAATCGCAGTCGGCAGGCGTTCGCGTGCGGCATTGGTGATTCTCTCAACGAGTAAGGTCCGCGCCCTTTGGATCGAGTGCTCCGATAAGTGATCTCCCAGCTTGCCGATGGGCGCGATCAGCAGGCGCTCTACCTGAGAGCTCATGATTGCGTTGATAGTCTGCGCCGTATCGTGACGCCCCAGAATTTCGAGCAAGCTGCTACTCAAGAAACTCTTGATACGTTCAGTGGAATTCGTATCGATACGCTGAAATGCCGAAGCGAGAGTCTGCGGGCGAAACTGTTCGAGGGCGTCGTGAACATATGTCGAGATCGAACGCGCCAGATCAGGACTGCGCGCGAGCTCGAGGATGTAGTTGCTAACCTGACGCTTCATCAACTGAAATTTCTCGGGAGCAATCTGGCCGACGATTTCACTTAGCGGACGCTCCAGCAAATTATCAATCGTTGAGTTTAAGAACGCTTCTGCTTCCTGCTCGAACGCGGGGCCGCGCAAATATTCTTCCACGCGCCGCGGGAGCGTCTTGTTCATCAGATCGTCAACTTCGCGATGAATCCGCTCGCGCGAAATAAAGATCTTTTTGAAGAGCGAGAGATGCTCGTAGTAGTCGTCAACTTCATGCTTGATGAGGGCGCCGATTTGCTTGAGTGTGTTTTGGCTGGTGGCAATATCGGCGAGGTGGTGAACGATCGGAGGAACCTGTTGATCCAGTCGCTCTTTAACGAAAGCTACTGTCTCAGGTGTAAAAGTATCGGCGAGGGTCGCGTTGCTCTCGGCAAGATCGTCGAGGCGACCGGAAAGAAACTCGCTGACTTTATTTTCAAACTCGTCATCGTTAACGAGTCTCTGAAAACGCCCTTCGACGAAGCTAACGACTTTGACCAGCGCTTCGTCATTCACCGTTTGGTCGATACGCCGCGCCAGTAGCTCATCGACTTGACGATCAACGAAGCGCGCAATTGCTCCCGCCGTCTCTTCGCTGCGCAGCATTGCGGCGATGTACTCGGCGAGCTTGTATTGCAATGCTGAGATGGTATCGAGAATTGGCGCGCGCGCGCCTGAGGGTAAGGCGTCGATGAACGAGGGATAGACCGTGGCGAGGAGATCGTCGGTATAGCCATTCACGAAGTCCTCAATCTTCCGCTCAAAAAAACTGGTTTCAAAAAGGGCGTTGAAGACAGTTTCCTGAGAGACCAGTTCGTTGCCCACAGCATTCCCGATGGATTGCGCGAGGCGTTCGCGATGGCGCGGGATCATTCCTTGCGGCCAGATGGTGATGCCGAAAAGTTTGACGGGGCGGTAAGGATGAAACAGCATCCAGATCGCCAGCCATGCCGCGCCGTAACCGTGAATCGTCGCAATTACAATGATCGCGAGACTAATGACGAGTTTGAAAGTGAAAGGATCGATCTCGAAACCTCTGTTCTTAACAATGATTAAGGGATGGGGCGAAATTGCAGTAAGGAAGGGCGGCTTGCCCCCGCTCCGAGTGAATCAAACTCAACCGGCGGGGGTAAACCGCCCTTCCGGATGCAATTTCCTTTCTCACTTGAGACCTTCAACCTTGATGGTCACACAACATCATAACCAGCCTTGATCCAAGCTCCGGTGCCGCCGGTCACATTTAATAGATTTGAAAAGCCATGCTGTTCAAGGATGCTGCTGGCCGCACTCGAACGATAACCGCCGGCACAGATCACCGCTGTCTTCTGCGTTGGCACCACCGCGAGACCAGCAATCGTCTTTTGCAACTCTCCCAGCGGCGCGGTGATCGCCGGGCCTACATGACCACTTTCATACTCAGCAGGACGTCGCACGTCGATGACCTGCAAATCTTTTTCCTGTTGCAGCAACTGATGTAACTGGTCTACTGAAATCTGCGGCACAGTCGCGAGTTCAAAACCAGCAGCACGCCAACTCTCGACGCCACCCTGCAAATAGCCCTTCACATTTTCCAATCCCACTCGCGCCAACCGCATTCTCGCCTCGGCCACCTTCTCTTCCGACTCGGCCACGATCACAATGGGGGCGTCCATCGGAATCAAGGATGCGGCCCAAATGGCAAACTGTCCCCCGAGTCCGACATTGATCGAACCCGGCACATGCCCGGCGCCAAAGTCAGCAGCCGCGCGCACATCCAGCACGACGTAACTGAAACTGTTCGTTTGCGTAATCAACTCTCGCACATCCTCAGCCGTCAGCGGTTGGGGCTTTGGCAACTCACTCAACGCTGCGGCACCTCCCCGATTGATCTCCGCATCTTTGGCAAAGTAATCCGGCGCGGCAGGCAGGTCAGTTGTCATCATCCGCACAAACTCATCTTTCGACATCGGCTGGAGTGCGTAGTTGAACTTCCGCTGCTGGCCGATCGTCGATGATGTTTCCTTGGACATGTTCTTGCCGCACATCGAACCGGCGCCATGCGCCGGATAGACTTCCACTCCATCGGGCAGTTTCAGCAGCTTCTCGTGTAGCGTGTCGTACATCATCGCCGCCATCATCGCGGGGGTGTAGCCCTTTCCGCCCGCGAGGTCTGGCCGGCCCACGTCGCCAACGAAAAGTGTGTCACCTGTAAGAATCCTTTGGGCCTGTGTGGGATCATCGCTATCAATAACCAGGATCGAAATGCTCTCCGGTGTATGTCCCGGTGTTTCGATGATTCGCAACACTGCTTTGCCAACGTGAAGTTCATCGCCCTCGGCCACGCCGCGATGAGGAAAGGTCGCGTCGGCACGGACGCTAAAAACAATTTCGGCGCCCGTGCGCGCCGCAAGTTCGCGATGGCCGCTGACAAAGTCCGCGTGCAGGTGTGTCTCGATCACATACTTAATCTGGAACCCCTGCGCCTTCGCCTCATCGATGTACTGGTCGACATCTCTTTGCGGATCAACCACAGCCGCTTCCCCTTCCGAACCGATTAGATATGAAGCCTGCGCCAGGCATCCGAGATAAAACTGCTTGAAATACATAAGACCTCCTTACGACCGGCTTCGCTCCAACTCTTCTGTCGTCAAGACCATTAAGAGCAGATACGAAGTTGGGAAGAATTTGAGCGCGGTTTATTGATGAACTTACCGATTGGAGCGTGGTTTCGCAAGGGCGACGGCACTTCAGACCCACACGGACGAAGAGCCGGGAAAAGGACGAATCCTCTTCCCGGCTCACAACCTATCAGGAGCGATGCCGTTTCAGTTATGAAAGTTCTTCGTTATTTTCTTTGCGACGTTTACGAAGTCGCGAGGCGATTCCGGCCAGGCCAGTTCCTAGTAAGAGCATGCTGGCTGGTTCCGGCACTGTGGTAATCGAGCCGTTGGGCTTTTGACTATTTCCGTCTGGAAGACTCTGCAAGTGAACCTGGCTACCTCCGATTTCGAGGAGGGCGGGCGGAACACCACTAAGCGTAAACACTACGGTCAATGATTCGCCATCGTTTAAAACATCGGCGTCCTCTCCACCGCTGGAGTTAGTACCCAGGGTGAACGTACCTTGCAAAGACTGCGTTCCGATCACGAAGTCGGCCAACGTTCCCCCGGCATAAGTAATGACGGGTGTGCCGGCGACTATCATGTTCGCGTTAAACCCAATCTCTGTGAGCTTGATGTTATCAGTCGAAGTATTCGTCAGGACGAGGGTTAAAGTGCCGGCCAGCTGATTGTAAGTAAACGTCGCTGATGCAGTGCTGTTGGGAAAACCGACTGCGACGTAGTTAAAGGTGGCGGATTGTCCGTTTGCGAGGGAAGCTGAGTCGGCAAAGGCGGATGCCGGACTGAGCAGGAGTAAGGCTGCGATTGCAAAAAAACTATTCCTAAAACTGAAAATGCGAGGCATTAAGTAACTCCTTCAAAGGTTCGTGTTTCGTTAGCGACCCAGGTCGCAGTCAATTCTCTACTCGTTTGAAAGAGAGCCAATGCGAGGTTGTTTCCAGGATTGTGGGGAGGTGGGGAAGGGTGAGAGAACCTGGCAAATGCTGGAGCTCCGCCCTCTCATTCACACAGGGCTTCAGCCCGGTGCCAACTTAGCTCCTTCATACTAAGCAACCGTTTCAACGGTTTCTGAATTATGCCTGCGTCAGGAAACCGTTGAAACGGTTCTGAATTTCGAAGCAGCGGGACACTGGGCTGAAGCCCGGTGAGAATGAGACAAGGGAGAATGCCCGAGTTCCCCAAATCACTTTTCTGCCGGGAGATCATAAAACTGGCGGGCGGGCTTCAACGGGCGCAGCATCCAATACGGGCGGCGCGTGCCGTCGGGAGAAAATGTATCGGCAGGACGAGTATTATCGAGCCAGCGCCGGTAAACTTCACGGGACTTCGAGGTGTCCACATGAATGTCGCCGTACTTATCTTCCGGCAACGCTTGCTTCACACGCACAGCCTGATGCCAACAATGCATGCCTGAGATCGGATCCGGATGAACCGGAAAAGTCAGATTCTGATGCACGCCTACGTCGCTCCACCAAATACGTAGCGTATCCGGATCGCTCGATTCGTAAGCTGCCACACCCTTTTCTCTTTGCAGGCCCCACTCAGCGCCACGGTGATCCAGTTTTACCGTCGCCATCATTTGACGTGCGCCCTGCTCGTGAGTCTTCCAGCGCCCCATGTGGTGGCTGCACGCGACCACGTCCGGACGAATTCCTTCTGTCACCCACGCGTGCACCACGAAATAACCAATCTCTGTTTCCACTCTCACCAAGTCGCCCGTGCGCACCTCAAGCCGCTTCGCATGCGCGGGGTGCAACCAAAGCGGATTCGTGTGAGCGATTTCGTTAAGCCACTTTGCATTAGAGCTGCGCGTGTGGATCTGCATCGCGAGCCGGAAAGTCGAGATCAAAATTGTCTGATCACTTTCCAGGTTGTCCGGATGCACGTGACTCTTGATGTAAGTCGGGATTGCGTATTCAGGCCAACCCCATGAGGCAAGTGTGGCGGAAAAAAATTCGAGACGCCCGGAGGGCGTGGGAAAGCCGCGGCGAATTTCTCCATCGACCTTAACGCCCACGAGCCGGCGTCCCTCTTGATCGCCGTCGGGACTGGGAACTGGAACAATGTTGGGTGAGGCTGGCTTTGCGGCGCGCGTAAAGACGCGTCCTAAAGAATCTTCACTGACATCGTCCAGCTCGTCGGGGCTAACGGGTTCTTCATATATGGCACCGACCTTTTTCGTAATCTCGAATGCCCCGTAGCGTCGCATGTATTCGAGGGGCGTAAGATTTTCGGCGGCGGCGATTTCCGGCAAACCAGGTACCGAGTTCTCAAACAACCAACCGTAATACTCATCAACGCCGAGACGAGTGCCGGGCTGTCGCTTCGATTCGACATACTGCCGGATTCCCAAACTACCATCGGGATCGATGCGCCAAGTCAACTCCATCCAAAATTCATTCTCTTCCCAAACTTCACCCGGGTTGACTTCGCGCGTATCGCTCATATCCTCGCCATCGCGCTGGCGCGCCGCCCGCAGTACCGGTTGACGAAAACCGAGCCACTGGGAGTCGTGAGTTTCATAAGAGTGCAGATCGTGTCGCTCAGGCCCGAGCCCCATCGGCAGAACATAGTCAGCGAAGTATGTCGTCTCGTTCCAGACCGGAGTAAGCGCCACATGACATCCGATTAGAAATTCGTCAGTAAGCGCTTCGATCCAGGAGAACCCGTCGGGGTTCGTCCAAACGGGGTTGTAAACGCGCGTGAAGTAGACATCGAGCTTGCCGCGGCCGTCTTTCAAGAAGTGGGGCAGCAGAAAAGACATCTCATGCATGGAGAGCGGGAATTCGCGCGGCCAGGTTTTTTCGTTCCACATGTTCGGATGTGGCGGTGTGTGGATTGGCCGCGGCACAAACTTGTTCCAGGCGTTGGGGAAAACGCCGCCTTCAGTTGCAACCGCGCCGAGCAAGGCGTTGAGCATGAAAAGAGCGCGAGCCACAGTCCAACCGCCGCTCACTCCTGACGTAACACTCCGCCAGTTATGACTGGAGAATTGGGTACCGGCAGTAGCGACGAGTTTGGCAATTTCTTCGATGGACTTAGCATCGACGCCCGATTCGTGGGCGGCGAACTCGAAAGTGTAAGAGGAGTAAAGTTCCCTCAGAAGCTCTTCAAAGTCGTTGAAGCTCTTGGGTTCCGAGTTTTGCGTTTCGAGTTTCGAGACGCTCTCGAAACTTGAAACTCGGAACTCGAAACTTGCCTTCTCGGAACTCGAAACTCTAAACTCGGAACTTAAGTACTCCTCCCAATTCCACCAGCGCCGCACAAACTCACGGTTGTAGAGGTTGTTCTGAATCAGGTAATTCGCGATCGACAAAAGTATTGCCGCTTCCGATCCCGGATACGGGGCGATGAAAATATCGGCGTGCGTCGCCGTATTGGAGAGACGTGAGTCGAAGACAATTAACTTTGCGCCGGCGGCCTTACCATCCATCACCCGTTGCGCATGCGGGTTGAAATAATGACCCGACTCGAGGTGCGCACTGATCAGCAGAATTACTTTTGCATTCGAATGATCCGGACTGGGGCGATCGAGTCCCATCCAAAGTTGATAGCCTTCGCGACTTCCTGACGAGCAGATGTTGGTGTGCGAGTTGTGACCGTCTACCCCCCAGGCTGCGAGAATGCGTTCGGTGAATCCATCTTCACCGGGACGCCCAACGTGATACATAAGCTCGTCGCGGCGATCGTCAACAATCGCATTTCTGATTCGCGCCGCAATGTCATCAAGCGCGTCATCCCAACTGACACGTTCCCATTCGCCCGCGCCGCGGTTTCCTCTCCGCTTCAGTGGATACAAAATCCGATCGGGATCGTTGATCTGATTTAGTGTCGCTGGCCCTTTGGCGCAGTTGCGACCACGTGAACCAGGGTTCTCAGGATTGCCTTCAAACTTG
>DASSCX010000110.1:0-2707 GCA_035697425.1 Pyrinomonadaceae bacterium
CTCGAATCGATTCCCGGGTACCGCGTTAACCTGTCCACCAAGGAATTCCGCGACGTTCTTGAGCGCGTCGGGTTCGCCATGGCCGGTCAAACAGCGGAGCTGGCGCCTGCCGATAAGAAGATGTACGCACTGCGCGATGCGACCGCCACGGTCGAAGCGATTCCGTTGATAGTCGCGTCAATCATCTCAAAGAAGGGCGCCGCCGGTCTTGATGCGATGGTAATCGACGTCAAGGTTGGCTCCGGTGCCTTCATGAGAGACGAAGCACGCGCGCGCGCGCTCGCGAAAGCCCTCGTAAAAACAGGAAACTCCTGTGGTATCAGAACGCGCGCCCTGCTAACCGACATGAACCAGCCTCTGGGACGCGCGGTGGGCAATTCACTCGAAGTGAAGGAATGCATTGAGCTGTTGCGAGGGGAAGCGGACGCAGCTGCGCGCCCCGTCCTCGATCTTTCCCTCGAGCTGTCAGCGCACATGCTGGTTCTCGCTCGTGTTGATGAATCACTTGAAGCCGCGCACGCGCGTCTCCAGCGTGTTTTGGAAGCGGGCGACGCCCTCGAATGTTTTCGTCAGAACGTAGCCGCCCAGGGTGGCGAGGTGCGTGTGTGTGACGATCCCGCGGCCTTTCTTCCTTTGGTGAGTGATTCGATTAAGGTAGAATCCCCGCGCTCAGGCTTCATTACAGAAATTGAAACCACCGAGATCGGTAATGCGATCGCCGCACTAGGTGGTGGCCGCGTGCGCATCGAAGACAAGATCGATCCGACCGTTGGCTTCACCAGCGAAAAGAAAATCGGCGACAGAGTTGATAGGGGCGAGTTACTGGGAAGGGTCTATGCTCGGGATCAGTCGAAAGTCCGAGAGACTGTTGCCAGGATCCAGGCGGCATATCGGGTAAGCGAGGCATCTCTCTCCCAGCGACCAACACTCATTAAGGAAGTAATAAACGAATGAAGCGCGCTACCTGCCCTTTCTATCTCTTGGCTGGTTTAATTCTGCTCTCCCTCATTGCCTCCGCTTGTTCCAATCAGAGTTACGGCTCAGAAGACACATCCAAAATTCGCGTCGGCATTGTTTTTGACATCGGCGGTAAAGACGATCGGTCTTTCAATGCCGCAGCGTGGGCGGGCGCGAAATGCGCTGCTACAGGAAACTGGCCCGACGGCACATCGTGTGGCAAGCAACGTCTAGACATCGTCTTGCGCGACATTGAGCCGGGTAACCCCACTTCGATTGAGCCGGCGATGCGCGCTTTCGCCGAGCGTAATTACGATCTGATCATTGGCATCGGCTTTGCCCAGACCCCGATTATCGAATCGGTGGCGAAGGACTACCCGAATATTCGCTTTGCTGTTGTTGACGGAGTTAGCAATCTGCCTAATGTGGCGTCACTCGTGTTCAAGGAACACGAGGGTTCTTATCTGGTTGGAATGATGGCAGCCAGGACGTCGCAAACAGGAACTATAGGATTTCTTGGCGGCATGGACATTGGTTTAATTCATCGCTTCAAGGAAGGTTACGAAGAAGGCGCAAAAGCGGTGAATCCAAATATTCGCGTAATTCCCAACTACGTCGGGGTTACAGATGCGGCGTGGAACAATCCGGGCAAAGGAAAAGAGATTGCACTCGCCCAAATCAGCAAAGGCGCGGACGTGATTTTTACAGCCGCAGGAAACTCCGGTCTGGGCGCGTTTGATGCTGTCGAGCAGCAGGGAAAAAAGAATGGCCGGGCCACGCACTTTGTGATCGGCGTAGACGCTAATCAGAACATGGTCAAACCTGGTTTTGTGCTCACCAGTATGGTGAAGCGAGTGGACAATGCCGTCTACGACATCATCAAAGATGTGGTCAGCGGGCAATTCAAAACTGGTTTTCATGTGTACGGACTTGATAAGGATGGTGTCGGCTACGCGATGGATGAAAACAACGCGATGGACGACAACAAGAAGCCACTAATTCCCGCGGACGCGATTCAGCAAGTTGAAGACGCCAAAAAGAAGATCATCTCGGGAGAGATAAAGGTTACTGATGCTATGAATCAATGAAGTCGGTCTTTGGTTTTTGGTCTTAGGTCTTTGAAGGTTGGTGCTAAACGATCTTTACCGGACCTCTCTCACCGAGGTGCCTCACAATGGAAAAGACAAACTTTGAAAATCTCCAGATCTATCAGTTATCGGAAAGATTGGCAGATAAGGTCTGGCGAGTCGTGATCGGATGGGAAAACATTGGCAGAGACACGCTCGGCAAACAGCTGGTCCGAGCAGTCGACAGCGTGGGGGCCAATATTGCAGAAGGGAGCGGACGCGGCACAGACGCTGAACTTCGTCGATTCTTGCGAATTTCCAGAGGCTCTCTCTACGAAACGAAGCATTGGCTGAGGTGCGCTTATAAGCGAAGGTTGTTATCTGAGAAACAAGTAGCCGAGCTACTTCCGATCCTAGAAGAACTAACTCCAAAGCTTAACGCCTACCTTCGTTCTGTAGGGGGTCTGAAAAGAGACCGCACGGTTCGGGCGAAAGAGAAACTGGCAAAGACCTAAGTCCAAAGTACAAAGACCATTGTTTA
This sequence comes from Pyrinomonadaceae bacterium, assembly GCA_035697425.1. Lineage (GTDB taxonomy): Bacteria > Acidobacteriota > Blastocatellia > Pyrinomonadales > Pyrinomonadaceae > PSRF01. The sequence goes on from DASSCX010000110.1 coordinate 2,566, forward strand.
GATGCTGGAACTACGCAATATCACCAAACGGTTTGGCAACGTACTAGCAAACGACCACGTCAACCTGGCGGTGAAGCCGGGGACCATTCACGCGATCGTCGGTGAGAATGGCGCGGGCAAGTCTACAGCGATGCGCATCGCC
>DASSCX010000111.1:0-11150 GCA_035697425.1 Pyrinomonadaceae bacterium
CACTTACTTTCCTCCAGTTGATCGCCACAACATGCCAGGTTTTCCCCGTGTGCTGATTGCGCTCGCCGAGGCTTACCGCGAACGTCCGGAGGAGGTAGCGGAAACGTCTGCTTCCGTCCGCAAGGAATTGGAACGCTTGAGCGCCGCGCAAGAATCATCTGAACTTCTGACTTCGGACCTGCTCGATATCGCCTATCGCGGAATCATTAAGAACTATGATCCAAACAATGGCGGCTTTGGAAGCGCTCCTAAGTTTCCCCCGGCGATGGTTTTGGAGTTTCTGCTTCGCACTTATTACCGGGCCGGCACCGAGGAAGCGTTGCAAATCGTCAAGCACACGTGTCGCAAGATGGCCGCGGGCGGCATTTACGATCAACTGGGAGGTGGCTTTCATCGCTACTCGACTGATTCAAAATGGCTCGTGCCCCATTTTGAAAAAATGCTCTACGACAACGCGCTGCTTTCCCGACTTTATCTGCACTACTTTCAATTAACGGGGGACAGCGACGCGCGCCGAACGGCAGAAGGAACACTTGACTATGTGGCGCGTGAGATGACATCACCGGAAGGCGGCTTTTATTCAACGCAGGATGCAGATTCCGAAGGCGTGGAAGGAAAGTTTTTTGTTTGGAGTCAGGCTGAAGTTGGAGAGCTGCTGGGCGACACCGACGCCAGGCTCTTTTGCGATTACTACAACGTCACCAGGGAAGGAAACTTTGAAGAAGCAAACATTCTTAACGTCACTCATTCAATTGCAGACGTTGCCGCCAGGAATAAGGTAGAACCAGCGGCACTCGAAGCCGTGCTGGCCCGGTCGCGGAAGCGACTCTACGACGTCCGCGAGCAACGAGTGAAACCGGATCGTGACGAGAAGATCCTGACTGCCTGGAACGGGATGATGTTGGCGAGTTTCGCTGAAGCCGGCGCCATTCTCAATCGCGAGGACTTCACGAATATCGCCAGGCATAACGCTCGCTTCGTTCTAAACACTCTCCGAAGCGACGGACTCCTTCTGAGAACCTGCAAGGATGGTGTTGCTAAGTTGAATGGCTACCTCGAGGACTATGCTTTTCTCAGTGAAGGTTTACTAACGCTCTACGAAACCACAGGCGAGATTGAATGGCTGGAAGAGTGCCTGACGCTTACCGCGAAAATGGTAGAGGAATTTTGGGATGACGAAGCAGGTGGCTTTTTCTTCACTGGAAAGAGTCACGAGACGCTGATCGTGCGTTCGAAAGATTTCTTCGACAACGCGACTCCGTCGGGAAATTCAGTCGCCGCAGAGCTGATGTTCCGTTTGGCGTCGTTGACCGACAACGACGATTACAGGCGCCGCGCAACGACGGTGTTACGATTGATCGTCAGTGCGATGACGCGGTACCCGGCAGGATTTGGCCGGGCGTTGGGCGCGCTCGACTTCCATTTGAACTCCCCCAAAGAGATCGCGATTGCCGGCGACCCCACAAACCCCAAGACCCTGTTCCTGAAACGGGAAGTTTGGAAACGCTACCTGCCAAATAAAATCGTCGCGGAAATCGGCCCTAATCAGCCCCGAGCCAGTGAGCTGGTTCCTCTTCTCCGCGAACGGGGCCTGGCGGGCGAGCCCAGGGTATACGTTTGCGAACATTACGTGTGCAAAAACCCAATTACCGAACCGCGCGAACTCGCCTCCCTATTGGACGAAAGGCCAGAAAAACAGCGTCATATCACCAAAGCTTCGACCTAGCGCTGTCGCCCTGCGACTTTAAGAAACGATGTCTTGACTCAAACCTTTTGAAAAGTTATCTTTAGCTTCGTGGCTAACACGGTTGGCCACATTTCTCGATTAGATAATCCACTCTTTAAGCGGTTCTCAACCAAACCTCTCTTTAGCTGCTGTTCGACCACTGAAGCCCTAGTTCGGACAGTCTGAGCTTCCAGCCCCACACCTCCAATCCCAGGGAAGGACCACGCGAAGAAATGCAAAAAAAGAACTGGTTAAGTGGCGCCGTCTTCATTGGCACTTCGATAGCTGCGGCGGGACTACTCCTCACGGCCCTTCTATCTGCGACCTCAATACCGATGTGGGGTGAGGCCGGCGTGTTTTCCTGGTTCGGTCTGCTCGTACTGATCTTCCTTGCGAGTGGTTTTACCGTCTCAGTTACCAGTAACGATGGTCACAGCGAAAGCAAGAAGTCGATCGCCGACACTTTCGTATTCCTCGCAGTGATGCTCTTTGCAATTCCGCCGGCTGGGACTCCGGGACCAGCCATCGTGCTTGCCGGCATCGTTGGCTTTCTATCGACCTATGCTTCCGGTAACCGCAGGCAGCTCGTACTGACAACTGCCATTGCCATCATTTCCACTTCTATCTCTGCCTCCTGCTACGGTCTGCTCGTCGGTTTCGTTGCCATCCCGTCTGATCTGGTAGCTCACCGGCTGCCCCTGAATGTTTTCCTGATTCCGCTGTGCGCATTCGCGCTGTTGCAATACATTCTCACCACCCTCGCCACGGCCGCTTTCATCAGCATCGATACCGGCCAGAAAGCTACTCTGCCCTCGCAGGACAGCATTGTCTGGACCATAACCGCCCAACTTGCGGCTGCCTCGTCAGCAGTACTCTTCTACTCCGCGATTCACGATGGCGGACTTCCCTACGCACTACTCGGCTTGCTCATCACAGTGCTGGTCTACATGCTCTACCGTTTCAACGAAAAACAAGTTGAAGAGGTAAAACGCGCGGAAGCGGATCGGCGACGCCACATCGAAGAGATGGCCGTGATTCACATGAACACGATCGAGTCTCTAGCGATCGCCATCGACGCAAAAGACCAGACTACGCACGGCCATGTTCGGCGCACGCAAATCTACGCGCAACAAATGGGCGCCCTGCTAAACGTTAGTGAACCAGAGATTAAGGCCCTTGTTGCCGGCGCGCTGCTGCATGACATTGGGAAGCTGGCAGTACCCGAATACATTCTTAATAAACCCGGTAAGTTAACCGAAGCCGAGTTCGCAAAGATGAAGATCCATCCCACGGTGGGGGGCGACATATTGCGCCGCGTCAATTTTCCTTATCCCGTCGAGGATATCGTGCGCTATCACCATGAAAAGTGGGATGGGTCTGGGTATCCCAAGGGCCTGCGGCAGGAGGACATTCCCCTCGTGGCCCGAATCATTTCGGTTGTTGATTTCTACGACGCCACCCGTTGCGACCGGCCTTACCGCAAGGGCATGACGCGCGAAGAATCATTGGCCTTGTTGCAGAGCATGGCGGGAAGCGCTTTCGATCCACGCGTAGTGGAAAAGTTCGTCGCACACGTGGAAGAAATTGATGGACTAATAAACAAAGAAGACATTCGCGAGCAGGTTCATTGCGATGCCGATCTGGCTGACTATTCAACTAGCACCCGCCCGGATGCCGGACTCGCCTCTGACATAATGGGGTCGCCTAACGACACCACCGGCTTCCGCTCGATTTCCGAAGCGCAGCGCGAGGTCTTTGCTTTACACGAAATTGCCCAGACGATTGGTTCATCGCTCAACATCACCGATACCGTCACACTTGTCACAAATAAGCTTCGTGCGATTGTTCCTTTTGATACCTGCATAATTTTCGTTGTCGACGAGAAATCTGGTAAGGCAACCGCCCTCCATGTCGCCGGCGAGGACGCAGCGTTTTTCAAACGACGCCGTGTCGATGTAGGAGATGGCATCACTGGCTGGGTAATCGCCAACGCTCGTTCTATGTGTAATGCATCTCCGGAGTTGGATCTCGTCGGTGTGCCAGAACCTATCTCCAAAGAGTACCGCGGCGTCCTGGTTTCGCCGCTACTGCGTGAAGACGGTTCCTTCGGCGCCATCACGCTGCTCTCAAAAAGCAGAACGTCATACACGACTGAGCATGTGCGCTTGCTCGAGTCGGTCTGTCAGCATGCTTCAAGCGCGCTCAACAACGCGTTAACATTTGAGAAAACCAAAGAAAGCGCGCTCGTAGATGCGTTGACGGAACTACCCAATTCGCGCGCCTTTTACATGCTGCTCGGCCAGCGAATTGCCGAGTGCCAGCGGATGAATCACGAATCACTGTCTGTGATCAGTCTGGACCTCGACAACTTTAAGGGCATCAACGACGAGTACGGGCATGCAATCGGAGATCGAGTTTTGGCGAGTATCGCCGGAGTTATTCGCAAGGAACTGAGACAAATGGACGTCCTTGCGCGTTATGCCGGGGATGAATTCGTGATCATCATGCCGACGGCATCCCAGCAAATGGCAAGCACCGTAGCCGATCGGATCCGCAGCGCGGTGGAGAGTCAGAAGTTTTCGGTCCGTACCGGTAAGACAGTACAGCTGGGTTTGAGCCTGGGCATCGCCAGCTTCCCTGCTGATGGCGAGACTACCGAAGAGTTGCTTACCTCGGCGGCCAGTGTAATGCAGCGGGACAAGCATCGACGAAAGACGATGCTGACTGTGGCTAATGCTCCAATCAGCAGTATCGGCGCCCTCAGCTAAGAACCCGTTCAGCAGTCAAGGCGCTCATCGCAAGTCGCGGTGAGCGCCTTTTTCCTGCAAAGGAGATAGCATCCAGATGACCGAGCAAGGCCCATTTTGCAGGCCTTACAATAAGTCGCGTATAATCCCTCCTTTCTAACAAGGAACATCGCCGGGCTGCAGAGGATGTCACCACATCCACACCCGCGTGTCGGAAGAAAACAAAGAAGACTGAAAAATGAGTAAACAGTCCCAGCCCTCGAACAGCCGTGCAGCGGCCAATGAACAGCACAGTGTTGCCGTGATCGATGGGGATGCGCCGGACGAAGGCCAAATGCGCGACGATCATGAAGCGGTGAAGAAAGACCAGAAGCGACACCTCGCCGCTTATGATCAGAAAACTCTGGTTGAACTGTTACGGCAAATGTTGCTGATTCGCCGTTTCGAGGAGAAGTCGGCCGAAGCCTACAGCCTGGGAAAGATCGGCGGCTTCTGTCATCTCTACATTGGTCAGGAAGCCGTTGCAGTGGGCGCCATCTCGGCGATTCGAAAAGACGACTACGTACTCACCAGTTATCGCGATCACGGACAGGCGATCGCCAAAGGAATGTCGCCTAACGCTGTAATGGCAGAACTGTTTGGCAAGGCCGGTGGCTGCTCGAAAGGCAAAGGCGGCTCGATGCACATGTTTGATAAGAGCATCGGCTTTCTTGGTGGCCACGCGATTGTAGGTGGCCAAATTGCACTAGCGACGGGAGTCGCTTTTGCCAGTAAGTATCAGGGCACTGATCAGGTCACGCTTTGCTTCTTTGGCGAAGCCGCGGTAAACCAGGGCGCTTTTCACGAGTCGCTGAATATGGCTCAGCTCTGGAAACTTCCCTGCATATATATTTGCGAGAACAATCAATATGGAATGGGCACGTCGTTGCAACGCGCGATGTCGCTGCATGACATTTCGCAAAAGGCCTGCGCTTATGAGATGGCGGCGGAATTCGTAGATGGCATGGACGTGCTCGCGGTAAGAGAAGCCACTGCGCGAGCGGTCGAACGTGCACGAAAAGATTACCTGCCTACTTTGATCGAGGTGCGGACCTATCGCTTCATGGGCCACTCGATGTCTGATCCTGGTAATTACCGAACTCGGGCGGAGATCGAGAAATATCAGGAGCGTGATCCGTTGAAGGTTTTTGCAGCGACTTTGCTTGAGGAGAAGATCATCAGCGCGAAAGATTACGAAGCGATGGAAAAACGGGCGCAGGAAGAAGTCGCCCAGGCACTTCGCTTCGCTGATGAGAGTCCCCTGCCCGAGCCTGGTGAACTTTACACCGATGTCTATGCTAATCCGATAACTCCAGGGAAAACCCAGTGAAGCAGCGAGTGTCTAGGAACAAATTGAGGAATTGAAGCAAATGGCTGTGATCACAATGCGCGAAGCTCTCAACCAGGCGCTACGCGAAGAGATGCTGCGCGATGAAAATGTTTTCCTGATGGGCGAGGAAGTTGCCGAATATCAGGGCGCCTACAAAGTCACGAAGGGATTGTTACAGGAGCTAGGTCCCAAACGCGTAATTGATACGCCCATCACTGAGCTTGGTTTTGCAGGACTGGGCGTTGGCGCGGCCATGGTTGGCCTGCGACCAATCGTGGAGTTCATGACTTTTAACTTCTCGATTTTGGCGACCGATCAGATTATTAATTCGGCGGCAAAGATGCTGTACATGTCCGGTGGTCAGTTCAAAATCCCGATTGTGTTTCGGGGGCCGGGTGGTTCAGCCTACCAAGTGTCCTCGCAACACTCTCAGGCTCTGGAGTCGTGGTTTGCTTACTTTCCGGGACTGAAAGTTGTCATGCCGTCGACGCCCGCAGATGCGAAGGGTTTGTTGAAGTCCGCGATTCGTGATGACGACCCCGTAATCTTCATCGAGCAGGAACGAATGTATGGAAACAAAGGCGAGGTTCCCGAGGACGCTGATTTCACCGTGCCTCTTGGAGTTGCCGATGTGAAGCGCGAGGGTACCGACGCCACTATTGTCGCTCGCTCACTAATGGTGCCGGTGGCATTGAAAGCTGCTGAAGTTTTGGCCGAGCAGGGCGTCTCTTGTGAGGTAATTGACCCGCGCACGATCAGACCGCTCGACATCGACACGATCGTCGCGTCAGTTAAAAAGACAAATCGCGTGGTTGTCGCTGAAGAGTCGCATCCTTTCTGTGGCGTGGCCGCGGAGATTAGCACCGAAATCATGGAGCGGGCTTTCGATTATCTCGACGCTCCGGTAAAGAGACTTTCGGGTGTTGATGTTCCTATGCCCTACGCAAAGAATCTCGAGACCTTAGCAATTCCCACGGTCGATCAAGTGGTAGCGGCCGTTCGCGAAGTGGCATATTTGTCGTGAATCGTGAATCGGAAATCTACGATTCTTAAAAATCGCTTAGCCATTAACGATTCAGTGGTTTCTACTTCAACTTACTATTGGCGACTGACACCTCCAATTCACGATTCACGAATTACGATTCACGAATTACGATTCACGAATTACGATTTACGATTTACGATTCCCGATTCACGAGGCTTGAATGGCAACCCAGGTGATCATGCCAAAGCTGTCGCCCACGATGGAAGAGGGGCAGCTCTCGCGCTGGCTTAAGAAAGAGGGCGACAAGGTTTCAATGGGCGAACCGCTCGCTGAGATTGATACCGATAAAGCCACAATGGAAATGCAGGCGTTGGCGAACGGCGTGCTGCGCAAGATCATCATCAAGGAAGGCGAATCCGCTCCCCTCGGTCAACTGATCGCCGTCATTGGTGAACCTGACGAAGACATCTCAGCAATGCTGGAGGGTATTGGTGCGGCACCAAAAGCGGTCGCCGCTACCCCTGAAACCAAACCAGAGCAAGCAACAGCGCCGGCACCCGCCGCCGAAACACCCACGCCAGCGAAGCCTACAAGTGCACCTACGAAAACAACCGCCCCGGACGGCAACGGTTCCACACCGGCGCAGCCTACTCCATCGCCTGGCCGCTTGATCGTTTCGCCACTCGCGGCTCGTATGGCTGCCGAGGCAGGTGTAGACCTGCGCTCTTTAACTGGTAGCGGGCCTGGAGGCCGGATCGTAAAGCGAGACATCGAAGCGGCCATGACCAAGAACGAAGCACCGGCGCCGGCGCAAGCCTCCGGCGCAGTAGTCAAGTTCCCTACCCGCCAGCCAGGAGCGACCGAAGCGTCGGCTTTTGTGGATGAACCTGTCAGCGAAATGCGCCGCATCATTGCCAAGCGTCTGGTAACGTCGCTCGGTCCGATTCCCCACTTTTTCCTGACAACTGAGATTGAAATGGATCGCGCTGCGGAAATGCGCCGCAACATTAATGAACTCGATCCCGAGCTCAAGCTCAGCATCAACGACATCATTATCAAAGTCGCGGCAGCCGCTCTCATCGCGCATCCGCAAGTTAACGCCTCGTTTCAGGAAAAGACGGTCAGGTATTACGAGCGGGCAGACATTGGAGTGGCCGTAGCAATCGAAGATGGTTTAATAACTCCAGTGGTGCGTTCAGCCGATCAGAAATCTTTGAGCGAGATTGCGCTAGAAGTGCGCGACCTGGCTGAGCGCGCTCGTAAACGCAAGTTGAAGCCCGAGGAATATACGGGCGCCAGCTTTTCCATTAGCAACCTCGGGATGTTTGGCATCGACGAATTTACCGCGGTCATCAACCCACCTGAAGGAGCAATCCTCGCAGTTGGCGCGATGACGGCGAAACCTGTCGTTCGAGCCGAGCAGATCGTCGTACGACAGATGATGCGCGTGACTATGTCGTGCGACCATCGGGTGATTGATGGAGCAACGGGCGCAAAGTTCCTGCAGACGTTTAAGAAGATGCTTGAGAACCCCCTCTACCTTTTGGTTTGAGCCCAACCTTCGCTTTTCCTTGGCAGCTTACATTGCATTCGTGTCTCTGTGTCCGTGCGAGTTTGTCGTGCCTCCGGGAGTTTGAGAGGAGCGTCCATGAATCGCCTTATCGTTAGAAGCTTGAATTTGGTTCGCTGCAAGAGCGTCTGTGTCCTGGCGCTGATTGCGATTGCGTCACCGCTGAAGGCACAGTCAGTACCGTCAGATAGCGACCCGAGTAAGCCGGATTTCTCCAACGCCCGAAAGCTGATTCAGGATCGAATGATCACTGAGTCTATTCCCTCTTTTTCCATAGCTGTCGCTCGCAAAGGGAAAATTCTTTGGGAGGAGAGTTTCGGTTTCGCAGATCGTGAGAATCGAGTTCCTGCCACCAAAGACACATTGTATTACCTGGCGTCCGTTACTAAGTCCATAACTGCTACTTCTATCATGGTGTTAAATGAACGTAAGCAGCTCGACATAGACCGACCCATCAATGATTACCTGGGCTCAGCGCGGCTGAGCAGCCCTCGGTGGAACGTTAACGACGCTACGGTACGTCGCGTTGCGACACACACTGCTGGATTGACGACATTCGTGCAAAACCGTTTCGGCGTTCCGGTTAACTTCCGCTTTTCCCAAAACCAAATAATCCGGCGTTACGGTGTAGTGTTCTGGCCGCCTGGTGACCACTTTGACTACTCCAATCTCGGATATGGGATTCTCGGAGAGGTGGTGGGCCGGGTATCAGGGAAACGCTATGACGCTTTCTTGCGGGATGAGATCTTCCGGCCATTGGGAATGACTCACGCTGCGTTCGATTTGTCTCCTGCTTTAGAGAAGCTCGCCGCCAAACGATACAGTTCTGAGTTCGGTCATCGACCGCGAGCGGCTTCAGCTACGCCTGGCGCGTCGACAATCTACTGCAGCGCACACGACCTGTTACAGTTTGGGATGTTTCACTTGAAGACCCACCGGCCGGATCAAAAGGCCATACTCTCAGATGTAACAATCGATCTTATGCAAAACGCGACTGTTGAAGTCGGCGATGGCGGACTGTACGGCTTCGGTTGGTGGGTTAAGGAAAACCTCTATGGGTATCGCAGTGTGCTGGGTCAAGGCGGAACTAACGATGCTTCGGCGTCACTGCAGCTGATACCAACTGAAGGCCTTGTCGTAGTAGCGCTTGCAAACACGGGCACCACCCTTCCGGGGGATGTGATACACGAAGTGCTCTCAACGCTATTGCCATCCTATCGCGAGAAACGCGCAGAGGCCCTCGGCAAGGAACAGAAACAGCGTCCAGCGGCTACTGTGCCGTCAAAATCAATGGTCGGAAACTGGACGGGGTTCATAAGAACTTTCCGCGGAAAGCTTCCGTTGGCACTTTCAATTTCCCCACTGGGAGATGTTCAGGGGAGGTTGGGATCCCAACCGGCGACGCCGCTCAAAAATCAGCGCTTTGAGAAGGAAAGATTGACCGGGATTATGGGGGGAGAACTAAGTACCGCCGATGATACGGGTTCCGATCCTTACGATCTCGACTTTGAGCTGTATCTTCGCGGGCACGAGTTGAATGGAGCGGTGACCACCCGGCCCCAGCCGGGAGCAAAGCATTTTACGAGGCTGCCTTTCTGGGTTGAATTGCAGAAGTTGAAAACCAGGTCAGCAGCAAAAGTCGAAGTCATAAGCCCGACACCCCGCGAACGTCGAACCCTTTGACGCGAGATCCGAGTCCCGCTTTTCTTAAAATCCGCGCATGACTCCCAAGACGCCTGTCCAGGAAACCCGGTTAGCGCCTCATCTCGCACTGATCGCCGTGCAGGTTATGTTTGGGACCTGGCCCATCGTGGGCAAGGTTGCGTTGCGCGCGATTTCGAGTTCAGGCCTGGTCGGCCTTCGCGTCGTAGGTGCTGCGATTGTATTTGTGGCGTTGCGTGGCAAGCTACGAGAACTGCCAAGACTGCCGGGCCGCGATCTGGCGATGCTCATGCTTTGTAGCATGCTCGGGGTGGTGGTCAATCAACTGCTCTTCGTAAAAGGCCTCTCACTCACGACCGTTATCAATGCCACGCTGCTGAGCACGACTATTCCCGTCTTTACCCTAATCGTAAGCATCATCTTTGGCTACGATCGGATCTCCCTGCGCCGCGTCATCGGCATCCTGCTCGCAGGGAGTGGCGTGTTTTATCTGGTGGATCCCTGGCGAGCGCAGTTTTCCCCAGCAACCACTGGGGGAAATCTACTCATCGTCATTAACTCGTTTTGCTACGGCGCCTACATCGCCGTCTCCAAAGACCTTTTCAAGCGATACGGTGCCTTAAATGTGATCACCTGGATGTTTGCGATTGGCTGTTTGGTCTCGGCGCCGATTGGAGGCTACGCCTTAAGCAACGATCGTCTGAGCACCGCTAGTATCTGGATCTGGGTCGCGGTGATTTACATCATCCTGATCCCGACTGTAGCCGCCTATTATCTAAACGCCTGGGCTCTCACGCGCGTCGCGCCGACGACTGTCGCCACCTACATTTATCTCCAGCCGTTGATCGCATTTGGTCTGGCGCCACTGTTACTCGGAGAGAAGCTGAGCTCGCGAACTCTAATCGCCTGCATCTTGATCTTCACGGGTGTTGGTGTAGTGAGTCGGCAGGCGCGCAGCCGCGCAGCGAAAGATGTAATCGAACATCCCGATGCGATGGCTCATTAGCCAGTACGGGAGCCGGAGCCACTCGTTACGGAAGCGGGAGCGTTAGCGACCGCCCATACTGAGCTAGCGCTTAGGTCCAGACCTT
>DASSCX010000112.1:0-3537 GCA_035697425.1 Pyrinomonadaceae bacterium
TGGTTTCGATGGCGGGAAACGTTAAAAGGTCATCACTCGCGGGGGGTGGCGTGCTCCAATTCAAAGGCTTAGTCTGCAACGCAACCCACGCGGCCCGGTTAGCGCCGAATCTGTCGGCCAAGGTGCGCCAGGCGCCCTTGCGAGCTTCTTCGTTTGCAGCCCCGCGCAGCGCTTTCCAGTAAGCGACGCCAAAATCTACTTCCCGCTCAGTCAGAATTTTTTCGTGAGTAGTTACCGCAACTTCATCGGGGTAGACGCGCACCCAAAGCTGTTCGCCGCTGTCAGTATCTTTGAATATGGTTTCCAGTCGCAGCGGCAACAGCATGATCGGAGTTGCATCGTTCCAATTCTCGATTAGTCTTTGCGGCGTCAGATCGCTAAAGAAGCGATCGATTAAACCACCAACGACCGACTCTCGGTCTTTGAGATTCGTGCGTTGGTCCGCAATGCGCTCGCGTCCGCGGTTGAGATCTTCGGTACGATCGTCAAATCCACGACCACTTTCGGCGAGCTGATCCAGCTCCCGCTGCAGGCGGTTGATTTCACTCTGCAGGCGATCCCGTTGCTGCTCCAATTCCGCGCGTTGACCCTCGGCGTCGTGCACTCGCCTCTCAAGTTCCGCAATCTGATCCCGCAGTTTCCCAATCCGGTTCTTTAGCGCCTCGAGTTTGGCGAGCAAAGCGGCGCGCTCGGGCTCCAGTTTCGCTCTGCGTTCCGGAGTGAGCTCCGGACTGTTAAGCTCTGACTCCACCAGGGCCAGACGTTCCTGAAGCTGATCCCGTTCGGCCGAGAGACTGCTTAGCAAGGCTTGAAGTTGCTCTAGTTCGCTTTGCAAACGCGCAATCGCTGCGAGCCTGGCCTCAACCTCGCGCAGCTTTGCCGTCGCAGCACTAATGTGTTCACGTAACGACTGCATTGCCGCAAGGGTGGCGGCATCCACAGTCGTCTCGTTGCTGTCGGCTTTCCGTTGCTCGCGCAACAGCTTCAACTGTTCAAGCAATTGTTTGTGCAGGTCAGTCCGCGCTTCGTCGCGCACTTCGCGGGCCGCTCGAATCGCATTCAGTTGTTCTTCGTAAGAAGCCATCTTGTTTTCTGTCCGCCGACTAAAGCTTCTCAGGCATCCGCCGACTTAAGCTTCTCCAGCATCTCTTTTGCGTGCACCGCAATCATTACGGGCTTTTGATAAAGCACCGCTGCCATGTCTGCGGAGTGACTGCCCCACTGCGCTTTTTCTGCTGCGCTCAGTTTGTTGAAGAGATTTGGAACCGGAGGTGTAGCTGTTGGATGAGTGGCAGTCGGCTGAACGGCCGTGCTAATGAACCCCACACCATCAGGGTAGTTATTCCAACCAAGATCGTCCCAGGTAATGGGAGTTGACGGGTCATCGTCAGGATCAAAAGCGATGTCCATGCCAAAGCGCGGCTCTCCAGGAATTTGTTGAATGATGAAGTACCAGCCCCAATCGTCTGTCTCTAGCTTCGGCTTGTCGTCACCTTTGGCCTGCGCGATGGTCATGTCGAAACCGAAGAACCGAAAATCGGGTTGGATCTCGGCGCGAAAGATGGGGAAGCGCACTTCCACTTTCATCTCCGCTTCGCTTTTGACTTCCTTAATGATTGGTTCCTTGTTCGGATTGACTCCGTTCTTGTCTTTATAGATGTGGGCCTTCTGCGCATAGATGATGGTGTTGGGATACTTCTTGAGCAATTCCCCTCGCACTACCAATACGAGTTGTTTCCCCTGAGGCCGTTTCTTATTGCGATGGGTACCGAGCGCCGATGGCGTTAACCACTGATCTAGCGGTTCGATGTCCTTGTACATATCCGCCAGCTCTTCCGCTTTGAGACCGGTGTCTTCCGCGATAATTCCTTTAACTTCCCAGAACTGGCGAAAGTAACTGCCGCGTTGATCGGTGGGATACTCGCGCCACAGCAACTCCCGCCCAAACTCGTGATTCAGACCAGTCATGTACGCTTCGATGAATGGCGGATTAGTCTCCAACAACGAAATAGTGTTCGGTGGAATCAGCTGCAGGTTTGGCAGGAACAGCTCACTGGAGATGTCCCGCAGCTTTGCATACATGGCGTCAGAAAAATCGGGATAGGCCATCGCCGGAATCAGATGCTCAGGCTCCAGCAACCAGGCGGGATTGAAAGTGAAATTAACCTGGGCCGCCACCATTTTCGAAAAGGCCGAGGTCGGCTTAATCGCCGCCGAAAGCTTCTTCTCGGCGTTGGCTACATCAAAGCGCGTGAACACCCGTTCGGGAGCTCTTACCGTCAGGCGCTGACTCAAGTTGATCGCCGCGGCTCGAAAATTCTTTGCCTCCAAACTGTCCTGACCGGCTCCTGCACGGGTGAGCATCATCACGTCCGCAAATTTCAGAGCATCGGGCAACGACGACGACGAAGACGTTGCAGTTCTTACCTGGGTTGAGCCAGCCGCGGTGATAGGCACAACCGGATCACTTATGACAAAGGCGAACCCATCGCGCGGAGGAGTGCTCTTTAGATTCGCCAGCAATTTCTCGGGCTCTTTTATCGCAGTTCCAATCTCAGTTCGGGCCGCAATGCGACCGGCATAAACGTATCCGCCCACGGCGGCGACCGCCAACAACGCGCAAATTATCCAGGCGCCAGTAAAGAGCGCTACAAACAGCAGCAAGATCAGCAAAATGATCAGTATCAACAGCCGGTTCTTGATCAAGAAACTTAACCACGCCGGAAGGTTTGACTCGGGAAGCTGGGTCACTAATTTGTTGTCGGTGATGAGCGACGGCGGAACTACCTTAGGCGGAGCAGCGCTCGTCTTGCCCTCGTTTAGATCTTCAATCAAAGCTGCGTGGCTAAATTGCGCATCGGCCTGCCGCAGCCGTTTACCATACGCGCCGCGCGGCCGGATTAGACGCCGCAGAGCAGTATCGAGCGCAGCCGGTGGAATCGTGCTGTTCTGGATCTGATTGAACAACGTCGTGGGAGAACCTTTTACTTTCCTCATCACCGGACTAAAGACTGCGAACTTCTCAATCGGGCTCAGGTGCTCCACAAAGTTCGTTTGAATCGCTTGTACGGCAGTCATCGCAAAGACTGACAAACGAACCCGCAGGTTGGCATCGAGGATCTTCTTCACCTGTTCCCACGCACGCGCAACATAGTCCTCCTGATTTTTCTGCACCACATTCACGCCGAAGCCCGAAGGAACACGATGACGCGGATCACGATTTAATTCATTGAGCCAACCAACACCCATCACATCAATCGTGTGCTTTAAAGCGTGGTTCTCACCATAGATCGGGGGACAAACAACCGGATCAGTTGCGGTATTGCTCGCGGCCTGCCACTCGGCCGGGAAGTTCAGGATGGATTCCAGTTCGTGAAAAAACGGCTTCGCGGTATCGATCGTCAAGGGCTTCGATTTTGTTTCCGGCGACCGCAGGGCGCCTTCGAGGCCGATGATCATCTGATTGTCGGTCATTGGCGGGATTGGACCGATATCTGTACCGTTTACCATGCCAAAGCCGGGCTTGGAACCGTCCAT
>DASSCX010000113.1:0-4894 GCA_035697425.1 Pyrinomonadaceae bacterium
TTCTTTTTAGTTACTTCAATCCGCTACTTCAGTTTGGCACGGGACGGTTATGCGAGGAGGCGCGTCGGGCGGGAGTGGACGGTTTACTGGTAACGGATTTGGCGCCCGAAGAGGCTGGAGTGTTTGCTGCGAGGCTCGCGAAAAATGACCTTAGCCACATTTCTATTGTAGCGCCCACTTCTACGGATGTACGTCTGCGGATGGTCGCGGAGCGAGCAAGCGGGTTTATTTATGCCGTGTCGCGAACCGGAGTAACAGGGACGCGTTCAGAAGTGAGTAGCGAAGCTGAAAAACTCGTCACGCGCGTGCGCGACGTGACCGATTTACCGGTAGCTGTGGGCTTTGGCATTTCCACAAGCGCCCAGGTACGGGATGTCTGGCGCTACGCTGACGCCGCGGTGGTTGGCTCGGCCGTGGTAGCCGAAATCGAAAAGCTTGATGGCGCGCCGGACTTAGTGAAGCAGGTCGGAGATTTTGTGCGAGCTTTATTACCACAAGCTACGGCATTACAAAACGGCGCGAGATAGCCGGACCGGGACTTCTATTTAAAGATCTAAATCACCACCGAAGAAGAGGGAATAATGTTAATTGTGATGAAAGCCGAAGCTACCGAGCGTGAGATCGACAATGTTGCGAGTGCCATCAGCAACTCAGGCCTGCGTGCGCACATTTTGCCTGGCGCGCACCGCACGGCCATTGGCATCACCGGCAATGATGGTGTGATCAACGCTTCTCTCTTTGAAAATCTGCCCGGCGTGGCCGAGGCGATTCGCGTTACCAAGCCTTACAAGCTGATCACACTGGACCTTCGACCGGAGAAAACTGTCGTACGGCTGGGCGACGCAACAATCGGTGGTGATGAATTGGCGATCATCGCCGGACCCTGTGCGGTAGAAGGCCACGCTCAAGCTTTCGCTATTGCTGAAGCGGTGCGACGAAGCGGAGCGCGTTTCTTCCGCGGTGGTGCATTCAAACCCCGAACGTCTCCCTACGCCTTCCAGGGAATGGGTGAAGAGGGCCTGAAAATCCTGGCCGAGGTCCGTGAAGCCTATGCGCTGAAAATAGTAACCGAAGCTCTTGATGAAGCCGGAGTCGATTTGATCGAAAAGTACGCCGACATGATCCAGATTGGAGCGCGCAGTATGCAGAACTTTTCGCTTTTGCGCCGCGCCGGCCGGTCTCACCTCCCGATACTTTTAAAACGCGGCATGGCAGCGACACTGGAAGAATGGTTGCTCGCTGCTGAATACATCATGGCTGAAGGAAACTATCAGATCGTGTTATGCGAGCGCGGGGTGCGAACGTTTGCACAGCACACGCGCAACACACTTGACTTCGCAGCGATACCCGCAGTGCGTCGTATTTCGCACTTGCCGATTTTGATCGATCCTTCCCATGGGACCGGCAAGAACTACATGGTGGCTTCCATGGCTCGCGCGGGCGTCGCAGCCGGGGCCGATGGGCTGCTCATTGAAGCTCACGACCAACCCGAGCGCGCTTTGTGCGACAGCACGCAGGCACTCACGCTCAAACAGTATGAGCAACTGGTGAACGAGGTTGAAGCGCTTCACGAGGCCATGTTGAGTTTGTCCGCAATGGCCGTCAACTAGAGCGCAGCCTTTCTTCCAACAACCCTGCGCTTGAAAAGTTTTACCAGGGTTCTTAGACATGACAAAACAAAAACAACCGACACTACTGAGTGACCACGTCGACGTGCGCCCGGTTGCAAGCGAACCTGGCGCCGAGCTGGGAGACCCAAATGCAATCGTGCAGCTCGATCCCGACCATCCGGGATTCCGCGATCAGGAGTATCGAGCGCGCCGTAATGCGATTGCACGGATTGCTGCTGATTATGAGCCAGGAACCACAATCCCAGACGCTCCTTACACCACTGATGAACACCGGCTTTGGAAAACTATCGGCGATGCGCTGCAACGAGCCCACCACCGACACGCATGTGCTGAATATCTCAAGTGCGTCGACAGATTGGAGTTGCCTCGGGACCGCATCCCGCAGCTTCGTGAAATCTCTGAGAGAGTGGAGGCTATCAGTGGATTTCGACTCAAACCCGTTTCAGGGTTAGTAACCCCGCGCGTGTTTCTCGAGTCTCTGGCTGATGGCCTTTTCCTCTGCACCCAGTACATCCGGCATCACTCGACACCGCACTATACCCCTGAGCCCGATGTCGTTCATGAGATAACCGGTCACGCCGTAACGCTGGCCAGTGAACGCCTCGCTGAACTGAATCGTCTCGTTGGCAAAGCTGTCAAACGCACAAGGTCAGCGGATGCGCTGGAACGCCTGTCGCGTGTCTACTGGTTCACAATTGAGTTTGGCGTCGTTCGGGAAAAGGATGAAACAAAAGCATACGGCACAGGGTTGCTGTCGTCGGCTGGTGAATTGGAGGCGATGCATCAAGCGGAGCTGCGACCACTCGATTTGAAAGCGGCATCATGTCAGCAATACGATCCGACCAAATACCAGCCAATTCTTTTCCGCGCCGATTCATTTGAGGAAATGTATCAAGCTTTGCGCGAGTTCCTCACGCATTGGAGATAGAATCGAGATAAAAAGTAACCCCTACAACAGCACGATGTTAGCCGCAGAAAATAAATCCGGCCACCACCACTCCATTGCTAACTCCTGCACCCGGTGGTCTGGATTAATGCCGGAAGGCCGCGCGCGGGTAAGCTGGAGCCTTTCGTCCCGACGTTGCTTCCTTTGGCCGGGAGGCTGGCTTCATTGCTATTTCTGTCTTTACAACATTGTCGCTGTTGAAGTCTGAAATGATTGACGCACCGGCGAGCGCCACGAGGACCGGCAACACAAAGAGGCAGATGGCGGAATAGGCGCCGTCGGCGAGGCCGGACAACAATCCGATTCCAACACCGAACACGGCAATCGCAAATAGCAACAGCTTGGTTCTTAGCTTGAGCATGGGTTGATCCTCCAAACACGGCCTCGCAAAGAAGCCGAAATTAGTCTGCCGTCTCGCAGTGCAAGTCGAAAGCCAGTTAGGTAAGATTCAAAGCAAGCGCAAACAACGCAATTTTCTTACGTAAACTGCGTCGGCTGCCTACGTTTTGCTGGGTAATACCCCGCAACTACTCGTTTGAAAGTGGGATTATTTCGCATTGCGGAAGGAACTTATGGCAAAGGCCCGCAATGCTCTCTAGAAGATCAGCCAGGTTCGCTGGCCTCTCCGTTTTAATGCGGAGTCAGGGCTTAGATCTGCGCTCTGCTCCACCAACCAACTAATTACTCTGGCGGGTTGCGCACACTGAATTTCAGTTGCTATTAAATTTTACCGTTGTTATTTCTTCCGGGTAGCAGCAGCCCTCTTGGCCGAACGAGAGCGTGCGGCGGCTGAGCGCCTCGCGGCCACCTTATGAGCTTGTCGCGATAGCGCCGTTTTGGAAGCAGCGCTCCGCCCCTCACGTTTGAGCGCAGTTAAAGTTGCGCGTGAGCGCTTCGCCGAGGGTCGCTTCCCTGCTGCCTTCTTTCCTTTTTTCGCATCACGCACGGCTTGCTCTCGTGTTTGCTTGGAAGCCTGGCCTTTTGCTGGCGGTGGAAGCTTTACTCCCGCTCGGCGCGCTTTAGATAGGCCGATTGCAATCGCCTGTTTAGCAGAGCGCGCCCCATGTTTTCCTTCACGAACGTGTTCGATTTCTTCGTGAACAAACTCTCCTGCCTGTGTACTTGGTGATTTACCTTCAGCCTTGTCTCTTGCCGCTCGTTTTAAGGTTTCTTTTTCCGGCATGATTTCTTATTGAACTCCTCTCCGAGAATCAACGCAGCTCTTCAATCGAGTGCCTCGGCAAGTTGGTTTTGGCATCTCAGTTTCTTGTTCTCCTGTCATGAATTACTGCTCAGGGCCGGACTGTGTGACGCTGCCCTGTCGATTGATGTTGGGGATGCCGCGAGTCCGCGGAGCCAAAGAAGCGGCTCAGCGGCATCCTTGAACATCGTCGCTCCAGGCTCGCCAAAGCCCGATTGGTCCAGCCTCCATCACGTACCAGTTATTAAGGGCCCCCTTAGCATTCCACAGGACCAGGAGGACGCAGTATCTGACGTCCACTCGCACGATCAGCCTTGTCATGCGCGCGATCGATTGACGCTGCCGCTGTGGAGCCGGTTTACTTGCCGGCTCCCTTGCCCATGGCCTTCGGACGTTGTTCTACCTCCGACCCTTCACCGATCTCGATCCGGCGACTACCTGATTGTCGCGCTGGCGCAGGCATGGTTATTTCAAGCACGCCGTTGTTGAAGCTCGCCTTGGCCTCCTCTGGGTTCACACCGCCCGGTAAGGGAATCTCACGATAAAAGCTGCCGTAGCTCCGCTCCGAGCGGTAGTAGCCCTCTTCGTTTTCTTCGTTTTCCTGCCGTCGCTCTCCGCGAATCTTAATCGCGTCATCGGCGATGTCCACGTTGATGTCATCTCTTGTAAGGCCCGGAAGATCGGCGCGCACGACGAGTTTGCCTTCGCGCTCAAAACTTTCGACTTGTGGTAACCACATCGAACCTTCCAGATCAGCGAACCTGCTGAATTCGCGTCCGAATCCAGAATTGAGTCCGCCTCCGAAGCTAAAATCTCCAAACAGTCGGTCCAGCTCCTCGCTAAACCGGCGCATTAATGAAAACGGGCTGACGGTGCGAAGATTAGCCTCCGGTTGCCGTCGCTCAATCCCAGTTTCGGGCTTATTGCTCTGTGACTTGCGCCCTCTTCTGACCTCGGTGGTTTGTTTTTTCTCTTGTGATTTAGAGCCCCTTCCCTTCTGTGCCATTTCTGATACCTCCTTAGTAATTCATTGCCTATCCCTGAAGACGCGTCCCCATGAAATGCCCATCCTCTGGTTGCTCCAATTAACCGGCGGAAACAACCAGATTGTTTTTG
>DASSCX010000114.1:0-16393 GCA_035697425.1 Pyrinomonadaceae bacterium
GGGCAAAACATCTGGGGAAGGGAATTATCGAACGCGATATCGAACAGCAAGTGCCCGACAAAGAGACCGAACTGATCCTCTACTGCGGCGGCGGTTTTCGTTCGGCCCTGGTAGCTGATGTCTTACAGCAAATGGGTTACACGAATGCATGGTCAATGGCGGGCGGCTGGAAAGCCTGGAAAGATTCCGGCGCACCGGTAACAGGAAACTAGCTTTAAGCGCGCGCGGGAAGTTTTTGTAGCATTGTGACAATCTGGCCGACGTCGACTGGTTTAGTGATATGCGAAAAGAATCCTTCTGCCGTCGCACGCTCGACATCTTCAACTCGTCCAAATCCAGTCAGGGCAAGCACTGGAACATCGCGACCATTCGGTAACTTTCGCATGCGACTCAGCAGCTCAAAACCATCCATGTTCGGCATCGAGATGTCGGAAAGAATCACGTCAAAGACTTCACGCGCGAGAATCTCGAGAGCTTCAGATCCACTACCGGCAGTTGTAACCATCGCACCATCCATCTCCAACAAAGTGCGCAGCATTTCCACCGTGTCAGATGAATCATCGACAACTAGAATGCGCATTCCGGTCAGGGCATTTGGGTGTACCAAACTGCCAGTCTTGCGGGGTTCAGTTGCTTCTTTGGTCAATGGGAGGTTGATCGTGAACTCTGCCCCGTGCCCGGGGCCGCCTGATGAAACTGAGACAGACCCGCCTTGTAGCTGAACCAGTTGCTGGACGAGAGCCAGACCGATACCCATGCCGCCGTGGCGCCGGCTGATCGTCGCGTCAGCCTGGCGAAAAATCTCAAACACGTGAGGCAGGAATTTTGGTTCGATTCCTTGCCCTGTGTCGGCCACAGCAAGCTGAGCAAATCCATTTCGCTTGGCGAGCTTTACAGTGACGGTGCCACCCGCCGGCGTAAACTTCACGGCATTATTGAGGAGATTCCAAACAATCTGTTCCATTCGCAAAGGATCGCCATCCACAAAAACGAGTTCATTCGACATTTCAATTTTGACTTCGAGTCCCTTTGCGAGGGCTTCGGCCCGCACTGTCTCCACCGCGTCGTTAATGGTTTTTGTGAGAGAAACCACCTGGAGATTAAGAGAGAACTTGCCGAGCTGGAGCCGCGACAGATCGAGAAGATCGTTTACCAGCTGGGCTTGGGCGATGGCGTTGCGTCGGAGAATCTCGGCGGCGCGCAGCACGAATTCAGATTCAGTGGCTTCACTGCTGCGCACCAGCACTTCCGAATAACCGAGGATGACATTTAGAGGGTTCCGTAACTCGTGAGAAATCGTCGCCAGAAACTCATCCTTGATGCGGTTGGCTTCTTCGGCTTCGGCGCGCGCCTGGCGCTCGCTTTCCAGTAGCTTGGCGTGTTCCGCTTCAGCTTGCTTATGGGCAGTGATATCCCGTGAGACTTCTACTACACCAACTACTTCGCCGTGCTCATTATGAATTGGCGAATGCGTAACCATCGCCGCGAATTCCGACTGGTCCTTGCGCCTCACTCGCAACTCACCCGACCAACTGTCCCCACGACGAATTCGCGTTAATATCTCACCAGTCAGCTGCAGCTCCGACGCTGCAGTAAGCTCCGTCAAACGTTTTCCCAGCACATCGGTCTCCAACCACCCGTAGAGCCACTCAGCGAAGGAGTTGAGATACACAATCCGGCCGTCGAAGTCGGTTGCAATCACCGCTTGCTCGACCGCGTCTAACAAGCGGGCTTGGTAGCGAATCTGTTTCTCGCGTTTGACACGTTCGCTGATGTCTCGGGCAATCTTTGCGGCGCCAAAGATTTTGCCGGTCTCGTCTTTCAGAGGAGAGATTGTTAGCGAGATATCAATCAGACCTCTGTCTTTGCGCTGCCTTACGGTCTCGTAGTGTTCTACGCGCTTACCCTTTAAGACTTCTTTGAGGATTTCGGATTCTTTCTCAAAGCGATCGGCGGGAATCAAAATCGTGAAAGGTAGCCCGACGGCTTCGGCGGTGGAGTACCCAAAAATCCGTTCTGCCCCTTTGTTCCAGATGACAATAATGCCGGATAAATTGGTACCGATGATCGCGTCATCAGACGATTCGACAATGGCTGCCAACAAGGCAGCTTCTGTAGTGGGCAAGGGCATAGCATTTGAGACTGGGCTAATTTACCCGACGGAGGAAAGGGGAGGCTGCATTCTAAGCCGACAAGCCGCTCGGCTCAAGTTGGCGGGGTAGCCGGATGTCGGGAGCGCCGGAGGTGCGGCATATGGTAGCCAGGGGCAAGCGCGAAGCGCGCCGCCCCTGGAAATATTGCGCGAATATGATTGAGCCCTGTAAGGGCGATAGATGTTGTTGGCTCTGTCGCCCTTGCAGGGCTGCGTGGTTTTTTTGACTGTGATTTTGACTGTGATCAAGGGGCGGCGCGCTTCGCGCTTGCCCCTGGCTACCATATGTCGCGCCTTCGGCGCTCGCACCACCTGACACCCGGCATCCGACACCCGTCACCCAGCATTCCGCCACCTGCCCGCGCCACTTGATACCCCTATCCCGCCACCCGATACCTGCCACCCGATACCTGCCACCCGATACCCGATACACGATACCCGTCACGAGAGTGTTATTATTAATTGGCCTACCGCACCGCCCTTTAAGAGAGAACACTTCCCATGTCGCAACCAGCTGCTAACGAGAAACAAACCCGGACGGAAACTGATTCAATGGGCGCGATTGAGGTGCCCGCCGATCGCTATTGGGGCGCGCAAACGCAGCGCAGCCTGCACCACTTCAACATTGGCTACGACAAAATGCCGCGCGAGATGATCCGAGCGCTCGGCATTCTGAAAAAAGCAGCGGCGCTTGTTAATGAAGATCTGGGCAAACTTTCCTCCGAAAAATCCAGGTTAATTCGAGAGGCCAGCGACGAAGTTATCTCGGGAAAACTCGACGAACACTTCCCTTTGCGTATTTGGCAAACCGGGAGCGGCACGCAAACAAACATGAATGCCAATGAAGTGATCTCGAACCGGGCGATCGAGATTGCCGGCGGCGTGATGGGGAGCAAGGCTCCGGTCCATCCCAACGACGACGTGAACATGTCGCAGTCGTCGAACGACACTTTTCCGACAGCGATGTACATCGCTGCCGCCGAGGAATGGCAAAAACTCATTCCTGCTGTGCAACAGGTTCAGGATGCGATCACGGCTAAGGCCGAAGAGTTTAAAGATGTCGTGAAGATTGGTCGCACGCACCTCCAGGACGCGACTCCGCTGACAGTAGGACAGGAAATGTCAGGTTGGGCGAATTTGCTGGCTCGCGATCTGGATCGATTGCGAGCTGTGCAACCTGAGTTGTTGCAACTGGCTATTGGCGGTACGGCCGTGGGAACGGGACTTAACTCCCATCCGGAATTTGCCGAACGCGCGGCCAAAAAGATCGCCGAACTCACGCAACTTCCTTTTAAGTCGCACCCGAACAAATTTGCAGCACTCTCTGCTCACGATGAAATTGTGTTTGCGAGTGGCGCGTTGAAAACCCTCGCAGTTTCGTTGATGAAGATAGCGAATGACATTCGCTGGCTGGCTTCGGGCCCGCGCTGTGGCCTGGGCGAACTGGTTCTGCCGGAAAACGAACCGGGCTCATCGATCATGCCGGGCAAGGTAAATCCGACGCAGAGCGAAGCAATGACGATGGTTTCGGTGCAGGTTTTTGGAAATGATGTTGCGATCACTATGGCCGGTTCGCAGGGCCACTTTGAGTTGAATGTTTATAAGCCGGTGATGATTCACAACCTGCTGCATTCAATTAGACTGATTCACGATGCCTGCTACGGGTTTGTCGAGTTTTGTATTGCCGGCATCGAACTCAATCGCGATCAGATCGACCACTACCTGAAGAACTCACTGATGCTGGTTACGGCATTGAATCCTCATATCGGCTATGACAAGGCGGCCAAGATCGCAAAACATGCCCATCAAAAGAAAATCAGCCTGCGCGAGGCAGCGGTGGAATTGGGATTCTTATCCGGGGAAGATTTCGACAAGTTTGTTAAGCCGGAAGAGATGACGCATCCTTAAGAACGGAGCTTTGTACTTTGAGCTTCGTACTTTGTCGCTAAGAAGCCGGCTTGCTTCGTCCACAGTGTTGCGCAGCGAAACTGACACAAAGTACAAAGCTCAAAGTACAAAGTTCAAACAATGCGATCCTCGATTACCATCGCTTCGTAGGAAACATTTTATTTGCCAGACCGAAACGACAAAGTTAAAGAGAATAAACCCGGCGCGTACTATGTCGATTCGTCGTGTATCGATTGCGATGTTTGTCGCGACACGGCTCCGGACAGTTTCCGGAGATCGGACGAGCACAGTTATTCCTTTGTTTACAAACAACCAGAAACGCCGGAAGAAACGGCCGCCTGCGAAGAAGCCCTCACTTGCTGTCCCGTGGAAGCCATCGGCAATGATGGCGAAGCCTCTTAGTTCGATTACTTTGGAACGGCGCGTCCCCGCGCTAAAGCGCGGTGAGAATATGTCGCCTTGGGATCCAGACCTTGTGCGCAAATGCCAGCGTCTTAGGGCACCAATAACTATTCTCTTTCGTAGCCCGCGCAAGAAATGAAAATTGGCCCGTTCTTACTTTCCGGCGCTAGAACTTTTCTCTTCCCCAGCGCAGAATGAAGCAAATACGGGAGGGGATGAAATCATGAGAAGACTTTTAACTATCTGCGGCGTGCTCACGCTGCTTACTTTTTTTGCAGCACCGATAATCGCAGGGCCCAGTGCGGTTGAAATTGACAAGACTGTGCGGGGACGCTTGCAGCGAACTGTCGAAGCAGGTGGCTGGTTAGTTGTTGAGAACAATCAAAAGTTCTTGCTGCTCAACGCACAGCGTTTTCAAAACGAGAGCTGGTTTAAAGAAAGCGTGGAAGTGGAGGCGGTGGGCGAAACGAAGGATGTGATGACGATTTACATGGAGGGCACACCTTTCGAAGCGCAGTCGCTAAAACCGCTCGCCACCCAGGGTGGCAATCAAATCGTGGCCGGTGCTGATCGGCGGGTGACGCGTGTAACCGTTTCCGGAGATTCGCTGGTTCAGGCTCAGCCGGACACGGCGATTCTGACGGTATCAGTTGTAACTCAGGCTAAGAACGCACTTGACGCGCAACAGCAAAACGCGGCGCGCACGGATGCCGTGGTGCGGACATTGAAGAGTGCCGCCGGAGCCGGAGCCGAAGTGAAAACCTCAGGCTACAGTCTCCAGCCACAAAGAATTTACCGGGAAAACCAACCGCCAACGATTACTGGCTACGAAGCACGCAACACGGTGACGGTCACGATTGGCGATCTAACTAAAGTCGGACCGGTTATCGATGCCGCGGCGCAGTCTGGCGCCAATGACATCGGTGGCGTGGCCTTCACTTTGAGGAAAGATCGGCCGGCACGTGATGAAGCGCTTGCTTTGGCTACGCGGGAAGCGATGTCAAAGGCCCAGGTAATCGCGCAGGCCCTCGGTGGACGGGTAGTACGGATCGTTGAAGTACAGGAAGAAGGAACAGTCCGCCCTCGCCCGATCTACGACGCCGAGATGGTGCGCGGCATGGTCCAGCAGAAATCGGTCGCAACCCCGATCGAGATTGGTAGTCTGGAAATCACCGGCCGGGTGCAGGTGGTAGCGGAAGTGGAAAACTGAGACCGGGGAAGGGGGAACCGGGAAACGGGGGAACGGGGAAAAGGATTTCCATTTCCCCTGTTCCCCTTCTTTATTGTGAGACGTGGATATGTAGGACAAGACATTTTCCATATATCATTTCTCATTTCTCATTTGTCATTTGGGTTGCCTTTGGTTCACCAATCAAAGAGAGGGAATGAAAAATGAAAATTGAAAAATGACTAATGGAAAATGTTATTTGTGCTGGTTCTTCATATCCTGCCCCGTTCCCCTTTTACCCTTTTCCCCTCTTTTCCTTTATGCTTAGGGCATGCCCGAACCAAAGCGTGCCTTTTCCATGATGGCGTTGCGTAGCCAGGTGCGACCTTCGGGGCGACTCTGGAATCCAAATGCTGATGTTTATCAAAGCGCAGAGGGTTGGGTTGTTAAGGTTGATCTAGCTGGGGTTTGTCCGGATGAATTGGAATTAATACTCCAGGATACTCACCTGATAGTGCGCGGTTGCCGGCGCGACACGCTCTATCGCGAAGGCTTTACTTACCAGCAAATGGAGATCACCTACAGCCGCTTTGAGAAGCGCATTGACTTCCCCTGTTCAATTGAGTCGTCCTCCCTCAATCAAGACTATCGCGATGGATTTTTGATAGTCAGTCTGAGTTGCAAGTAGTCCTTAGAGGGAGTCCAGACGAAACACCATGCCCGAAAACCCGAAGAAAACCGCAAGCGCTGACACGCCGGAGTCGCCTAAAAAATCCAAAACTGTGGCGCCGGCTCGGCCTGCAACCGAACCGCGGACCACACCTGGGGAACCGTTCGAGTTGGCTGTGTTGCCGTTGCAAAACACCACGCTGTTTCCTGAGACCGTAGTGCCGCTCGCTATAGGCCGCCCTCGTTCCATTGCTGCGGTCCAAGCCGCACTCGCTACTGAAGAAAAGTTGCTTGCCTGCATCAGCGCCCGTGAGCAGAGCGGTGATCACGATGCGACCCCTGCCGATCTTTACGAGATCGGCACGCTGGTAATGATCAAGCGGATGGAGCGCATCGAGGATGCAATGCACATCATTGCGCAGGGCACGGAGCGAATAAAGGTGATTGAGTGGAAACAGGAGGAGCCTTTCCTGCGTGCGCGAGTGCAGATTCTTCCGGAACCGCGAACGGTAGACGCAGAAGAAGTCGAGGCTATGCGCCGGAATGTCCAGTCGATGATCCAACAGGCGCTCGCGCTGCTGCCTGGCGTTCCTCCCGAAGTTCGCGTCGCGATGTTGGGCTCGGTCGAGCCCGTGCGGCTGGCTTACTTTCTCGGTTCGATCCTCAATCTGGGGACGGAACAAGAACAGAAGATGCTCGAAGCCGAAACCGCGGACGAGCTTTTACGGTTGTCGCATGGTTATCTGGCGCGGGAGCTGGAAATCATTCAGTTGCGATCGAAGATTACAACCGAAGCGCAATCGGAGATGGACAAGGCGCAACGCGAATATGTCTTGCGTCAGCAGATGAAGGCGATCCAGAAAGAACTAGGAGAAGACGAGGGCGGCGAGCGGGCCGAAGCTGAGCTGCTACGCGAGAGACTTGCGGCCGCTAACCTGCCCGAGGAAGTGCGCACCGAAGCAGACCGTGAGTTGAAGCGGCTGGAGCGATTGCCGGCAGCGGCTCCTGATTACCATGTGATTCGCACCTACCTCGAATACATCATTGAGTTGCCCTGGAAGAAATCTTCGGAAGACAAGCTCGATCTAACTGAAGCCAGACGGATCCTAGACGAAGATCACTTCGGACTTGATGACGTGAAAGAACGCATCCTCGAATTTCTGGCGGTGATCAAGCTGCGCCCGGATACCAAGAGTCCGATTCTTTGTTTTGTCGGACCACCGGGGGTGGGCAAGACTTCGCTCGGTCGTTCGATTGCGCGGGCGTTGGGCCGTCAGTTTGAACGCCTCTCGCTGGGTGGCATGCGTGACGAAGCCGAACTGCGCGGCCATCGCCGCACCTACATTGGCTCTATGCCGGGACGGATCATTCAATCGTTGCGCCGCGCTGGAGTTAACAATCCGGTGATGATGCTTGATGAAATCGACAAGCTGGGCAACGACTACCGCGGGGATCCAGCGGCGGCACTGCTCGAAGTCCTGGATCCGCAACAGAACAATACTTTCCGCGATCACTATCTGGATCTGCCCTTTGATCTCTCGAAGGTTTTCTTTATTGCCACTGCGAATCAGATGGGCCCGATTCCGCCACCGTTGCGGGATCGCATGGAGGTCATCAATCTCGCCGGTTATAGCGACCCAGAGAAGCTGCAAATCGCCAAGCGTTACCTGGTGCCGCGACAGACAACTGAAAACGGATTAAACGTGGAGCAACTTCAGATTTCAGACGACGCCATCGAGTTGATTGCCGGGCGCTACACACGCGAAGCCGGCGTGCGACAGCTTGAGCGCAACATCGGTCGGGTTGCGCGAAAGGTGGCATTGAAGATCGCCAAGGGCGAGGCGCAGAGCGTCGCGGTGACTGCGGCACAAATACCGGAGTATCTGGGTCCGCCACGTTTTTATCCCGAACAGGCGCGCAAAGAGCTGCCGGCGGGCGTGGCGACTGGCATGGCGTGGACTGAGATGGGTGGCGAAGTGTTGTTTATTGAAGCAACGCTTCTCCCGGGCGGTAGCGGCTTAACCATTACCGGTCAGCTCGGCGAAGTGATGCAGGAATCAGCGCGCGCGGCCCGCTCGTATTTGTGGTCGCACGCGGTTGAGTTTGGAATTAATCCGGAAATGTTTAAGGACTACGGTGTGCACTTGCACGTGCCGGCCGGAGCAATCCCTAAAGACGGTCCGAGTGCGGGAGTAACCATCACGGCAGCCTTGGCGTCGCTTTATACCGGCAGGCGTGTGCGTCCCGATACGGCAATGACTGGAGAGATAACACTCTCCGGCTTAGTTTTTCCCATTGGGGGTCTTAAGGAAAAGGCGATGGCTGCGCACCGTGCTGGGATTCGCCGCTTAATTATTCCCGCGCGCAATGAGGCGGACGTGGAAGATATTCCCGACGAAGTGCGCGCGGACCTTGAGGTTGTGTTTGTTTCGCGCATCAATGAAGTGATCGATAACGCCCTGGAAGTGTTGGTTGCGAATCCGCCACCTCCGCCGCTGCCTAATCCCGCCGCCTTGAACCAGCGTTCTATGGGCGCAGAGGAACCTGCACCACAAACGCTGAAGCAAACGCCCTGAATTTTTAATCTCTCATTTTTCATTTCTCATTCGTGGATTCAACTTCGAAGTGCAACAGAGAATAGCGAAGAATACGGAAGCGGGAGCGTTAGCGACCGCATTCAACTAAGCGATCGATCAGGTTTCGAAAGTCGGCGATTATCCGGGCTTCACTAAGGTCGGTATCTCGAGTCTGGCATCACTTGAATGCGGTCGCTAACGCTCCCGTACTGTACCGAGTGGCGATGTTACTTGAATGCTGTCGCTTACCGCTCTCGAACTTGCCCAGCCGTCACAGGTGTTGAGCTTCGGAGTTGAATCCACCATTTTCCAGTTGGTTGTGCGAGTTCATCCATCTGTCCAGAGAGGTGACAAACAAAAGGCGGTAAGCTTTCGCTCACCGCCTTCTGGCTTCTGATTCCTCTCTTCTTGCTACCGTCTCAAGGTAGTGCTTCCACGTTGATGAAGAAGCGGAAGCTGCCGTTTTGCTGCACGCCGAGGAGGAAGCGGAAATTAGTGCTTGCTCCCGGAGCGAGTGGTGTTGCCAGTGTAATTGTCCCTGCCGACAACGTGGAATTATATCCTCCGCCTATACTTTGAGTGGGCGGCTGCTCAAGCGTAAGCCCTTCGATCGTGACAGTACCTCCGCCAGAGACCATTACGCCGCTAACCGTTGTGGAAGTTCGGGCCCGCAGATCCGCAGTCCCACCAGGCGGCGGGGCGGTGGTTATATCTACAATCCGGAAGCGTAGTCGCGTAACTAGACCACCGGTATTGTTCGTGAACTTCCTGCGGATATCCAGTGTCCCCAAAGTCGAGTTGTTTGCGGGATCCGGAGTGAGATCACGCACGCGATTGGGAGGCGAAGTTGAAGCCACTCCCGGATCAACCAGGCTAGCCTTAATCGTCGCATTGCGTTGTAATGGGTTAGACAAATTTTCCGGGCCTGGCGCGCCCAGGCGTTGACCGGCGCCAGCGACCAGTGTCGCCGCGGTGTCGACAAAAACGAGGTCCTCCACATTGTTATTGGTATCCTGCGGCCTTCCTGTCTCCAGTTTCCTCACGAAGCTGTACTGCAATGTACTTCCGAGTACCGCACCAAGGTTTGTACCTTCGCGCAGCAGATCGCAATTGTTGCCGGTGTTGGCGCCGAAGCCAACCGCATCGAGCCTCGTCGTTGACGAGATGTTCAGGATATTGCTTGTGTTGAAGAGGGCGACGTTGCGGTCGCTCTCGATGTCTGACGTCATCGTCACGTTTCCGGCCGCGGCCCCTGTACCACCGTAATCGGCGAGCGAGTAGGCACTTCCTACGAGGAGGTAGTGTCCCCGCGCCGGAATAACCGTGCCATTCGGAATGGTTCCGAGTAAGACCGGTGTGTCGCCACAGGCCGCTCCCATCTTGAACAATCCGTAACCGGCGCTGGCATCGGAGGCAGCAACCATAAGCGGTGAATCGCTGTTGTTGTAGATCTCGACGAAGTCATCGTTGCTGCCGCCGGGACCACTGGTGCGCAACTCGGAAATGAGAGTTACTCCCGGTGTATTAGGTGTGATGGTGCCCGTGGCTTGTCCATCCACGATGATGCCGTTCGTCGGTGTTGAAAGATTGACGAGGAAAGTCTCGTCGCCTTCGACGGTTGCGTCTGAACAGACCGGTATAGCAATAGTCTGTATCTGCTGGCCGGCAATAAAGTTCACCGTGCCGTTAGTTGTCTCGTAGTCCGCACCACCGGCGCAGGTGCCGCCGGTTGCGGGCGTCGCACCACCGTTTGCAGTCGCGAAGTTGACGGACACTGGTCCTGTCGCCGCTGCCGATAGCATGACGGTGAAGAGCATTGAAGTTGTACCCGTAGGAGGTTCGCCTACCTTGGCATCCTTGATATTGATGTCGGGTGGCGCCGTAATGCCGGTGACGGTCGGGTTGTTCGTGCCCGCCACATCTGGATCGTCTGTCAGAATGTTGAACGGCGTCGCACCGTCATTGCCGGACACTGTTCCCTGATTCGAGACCTGCGTGACCCCACCTGGCAACGGATTGTTTACCGTCACCGAGAAGGTTACGGTAACGGACTTGCCCGCTGCGAGTGTGCCAATCGTGAGTGGGAAGTTGGCCAGATTCGGCGTGATTTCTTTGGGCTTGATTGGTTTCTGAGTTCCACCGTCCTTGTCCCGGAATTTAGATTCCTCCAATTTCGCCTTTGGCATGTTCATGCCACCGGCGGCTGCAAACTTTGGCATATCCATCTGACCGGCGGTTGCTAATTTCGGAGTCTCGGTCTTTAGGACCGGTGCGGGATTTTCCGCCGCCGCGGGTTGCGCGACGGGCGCACGATTAGGAATGTCGCTAGTGACAGCGCCAAGTGAGAGCATCTCATCGATTGGATTGGGTGCGAGTGCCGGTGCCGTGCAGGCCGCCCCACCAACGAAGCCGCCTCCGCCACCCGCTACGTTATTGTCCGCCGAGCCAGTTTCGGCTCCGTTGTTTCTTCCCTGGATGAAGGCCACGACAGCCGCGTCGTTATTGTTGGCACCGGCATACCCGGGCAGCCGCACTGTCGTAAGGAAGCGCTGACGGACGCGGAAGTCGGTACTCCCGTTCGCACCGCTGCCTGCAATCGAGTTCGCCAAAGCGCCCGCGCCGCCGATGTCCGCGCAGATGAAGTGATCATCCCCCGCGACGGCTCCAGCCGAGACAAAAAGCCCCTCGCCGGCGAAGGTGCCGGGATCCGAGATAGTGTTACCTGTTATCGTCGCGTTGATCGTGCCACCGGCTCCAGCGGCAACGTCATCGCGAGCCGCAACTCGGATGCCCGATAAATTGCTATATTCGCGAATCAGGTTATTCGTAATTGCCACCGTGATATCGCTCTTGCCGTTAACAACGATGTCGATGCCATTGCCGGAGAACGAGCCCGAATCAGTAACCGCCGGGTTCCCGATCACGTTGTTGTTGATCGTGCCCGACATCGTCGCGTTATTGCTGCTGTTGATGGTGATCGGCGATGAGAACGCGCCGCTGAAAGGATCGGCGACTGTTCCATTATTAGAGATGTTGAAGTTCACGGTAGCCGAACCACTCGGGTTGAGTGTCAGGCCAGCGCCCAGGTTTGTGCCCACCACATTGTTCAGGTCATTATTCTGAAACACTACGGTCTGCGTCCCAGTCGTGGCAGCATCCGTCGTCGCCTGGAAGTGATCTCCGCGATGGTTGGTGAAAATACAGTTCGTGACGGTGATCGACATATTGGCGTTATTGAGGCCCGATACCGCCGCCGCGAGGAAGTGGATACCGTCGTTCCCAATCGCGGCTGAGTTGTTGGCGTAGGTCGTTGCAGTGGTGGTGAGATTAAGAGTACCCGTGCCATTCTGCACGAAGAGATTATCTTCGGCGTTGCCTGTGATAGTGGATCCCGTTATGCTCGACGTTCCCAGGAGATTGAGTATATCGAGGCCGCGTTCCTGAACCGCGTTGCCGTTGGTCGAAATAGTGGAATTCGTTAAGGTGAAGTTAGTCACATTGGATCCGGTTATCCCGTCATCTCCGCCATTCTGAATGATCACTGTGACGAGACTGACGTCCCGCGTGCTGGTCAGGATCATTCCTGCACCGGTCGTCCTCTGAATCGTTCCGCCTGTTCCCGCGGCCCCAGTCCCCTTAACCTTAAGACCCCCAAAGCTCGCCGTAGTGCCGGTAGTGTTCAGGATTATTCCGTTCGTCGGGCCGGAGGCTGCCGTGCCGGCGTTAATGCTGCGAAACTCAAGGTTGTTCAGGCCGATATTCGTGTTGGCGACGTTGAGCGCAGTGCCTGTCGTCGAGGTCAGCGTGTTGACCAAAGCCCCCGTGGAAGCCGGGACGCAAGGGTTTTCGTCGCAAACATTAACTGTGCCACCGCCGGTCGCAGTAAAGGCCGCGTTGGTAGTCGTTCTTATCGCAAGGCCGCCGCTGAACGAAATTGTCGCGCCGGTGTTGCTGGTCAGCGAAACTCCCTGCTCCGTTCCATCGCCGTCGTTGTTGTCAGTGATCGCACCCGTGAAGCTCTTCGTGCCTCCGGTCGTGTTCGCTACGGAAACCATCAGGCCGACGTCATCGGTGATCGTCCCGTTGTAGGTGACGTTGCCGGTGCCGCCGTTAATGTTGAAAGACGTGCCGCTGGGATTGGTAATTGAGGTACCGCTGCTGAAGGTAAAGTTTCCATTCGATCCATTTAGAATATCTATGCCCGCGTCGCCGCCGTTAAGCGTCGTCGTGCCGTTGAAGTTGTAAATCCCGTCGGCGTTATCAAATTGCAAACCTGTGCCATTGGTTGCACTCAACGTGCCCGTTTGAAAAGTGATCGTGCCGGTTGTGTGTCCCCCTCCGATGAACACCATCGCAGCATTGTTCGCCTGCGTGATGCTTCCGCTGTAAGTTACTGATGCTGTGCCGCCGCTCACGTTGAAGGTTCCACCAGTTGTGCCGCTGAGTGCGCCGCCGCCAAAGTTCGATATGCCCGTTACATTTGTCAGGCTGACGCCATTCGTGCCACCCGATGAGTTAATCGCCGAGAAGTTGGCATTGAGGGCAATACTGTTAGCAACGATCGCTGGTGCCGCCTGCGTCGTGTTATTGATGGTTCCGGTCCCGTTGGTGACGTTGATGGTGCCGCCAAGCGTAGCGTTCAAACCTGAGCCTGCATTCGTCTGAATGGTGAGCGCGCTAAAGATCATCGTAGCGCCCGCGGTCCCAGCCCAATTGACTCCGTTGCCTCCTGCGGCCGTTCGGGTTGCGCTCGTGGCCGCCTGGAAATTGATCACATTCGTAGCGCCTGGAGCGCTAACGCTTATCGCATCACCCGCACTGCTCAGCGCGGCCGCCCCGCTGATGGTGACATTGCCGCCACCGGCGCCATGTATGAAAGCATTGCCGCTGCCACCTGAAACTCCAAGTGTTCCGAATGTTCGTGTGCCCGCTGAGTTGTTCTGAAAGCTAACGCCATCGGTGCCGCCTGAAACTGTAGTGTTTCCGAAATTGATGTCAGCGGTCGTCGTTCCGATAAAAATTCCCTGACTGGTAGCACCGGAGACACTAGTTGAGCCGAATGAAACTGTGCCCGCGACTCCAGTGAGTTGAATGCCCTGCGCTGTGCTGCTCGTGGTCGTGACACTCGCGAACCCGGAAGTCGCGGCGAAGGTGCCGGTCGTGAGGCCAAGTGCTCGACCGGTACCGTTGAGAATCACGTCAGGCGTCGTGTTGTTACCCACTATGAGCGTGCCGAAGGTGTTGCCCGAAATCTTAGTACCCGTCACGTTGCCAACTGTGAACCCGCGCAGCGTGTTTCCCTGACCGAGCGGGACACCGACGGTCGCGGCGATTACGGTGGTGATTGTAGGGCTTGCGCCACCTGTAGCTGGCAAAGCGTCACTGCCGGTAGGGACGGTTAAACCTGCAATACTCGCCAGCGTCGCACTCGCTCCCTGGCCGATCAGTTTTTGATTGTTAAGTAGCGTGTTGCCCCCGAGGTGCGCACCCGAAAACAGAAAGATGGTGTCGCCGACTTCGTCCGCTGCCACCGTTGAGAAGCAGCCCGCGCCGGTATAGCAGTTGAAAGGCGTCGTCAGTCGACCATCGCCCCCAGCAGCTGCTGCAGGGTTGATGAACCAAACGACATTTGTGCCGGGTGTCGCCGTGCCGTTGCCCACATTGAGCGTTACCGTGGCGGTATCGGTTTTAGCAGTCGCCGTGACAGTGAGGGTGTAAGTGAAAGTGTCGGTGCCGGCGAAACCGGCGGCCGGGTTATAACTAAAACTACCGTCAGCATTAACCGTCACATTCCCGCCCTGCGTACTAGTTACTGGTCCAGACGCTGTTATTCCGGTCCCATTCCCGGTATCAGGATTGAAATCATTTGTCAGCAGTCCCTGCGCGGCGTTGGGTTGAATGCGCACATTGCCGACGACGTTGTAGGTATCGTTATTCGCAAGAGGCGTGGAAACTATTGAGTTGGGAACGAGTGTCGTGTTCGCATCAATCGTGTCTGTGAAGGTGACATTAGTTGCATCGGTGCTGCCAAGATTTTGAATGACGACTGTGTAGTTGATGGTATCACCGGGCGCCGCGGGTTGGGCAACAGTGCGGTTGTCAGTCTTAGTGGCGACGATATTTACCGCGAGCGGGGCCATGGCCGGGACGGTCGGCGGCAGTGGCTTAGGCACGGGCGCAAATTGCGTTTCACTTGAAATTGGTTGGGCCGCACCCGAACTCTCGTCAGGGATACTTATGGGCGCTCGCCGTTCGGCTGCGCGATTGAGTTTCGCCTTTGCCGCAACAGCCAGCGGCGCCAATTGGCTCGTCAACAACACGTAGGCCAGCAGGCTAACGATAAAGATTCTGACACTGCTGCGATTAGGGGTTGAGGTGCAGTATTTCATCAAATCTCCTTGGGATGTTGAGGATGATTTTTTACGGACAAGTGGAAAAGGAAAAATCTCAACTCAAGAAAACGAGTGCGTTCTAAGCAAGTATGCGGCGAAGAGTCTCCGCCAGGATGGCCGTCTATCTTCCTTGCATACTAGCAAATTTAGCTTCGCAGTGGGAAGAGTTAACTTCGCGATCGGAAGACGAGCGCACTCAGGATCATCAATGAAATGATAAGACATGCGATAAGGCCTTCGAAGCCGCAATGATGTGCTGCAAATTTTGGTTGGTTCTCTGAGTCCTTTTAGAAATGTAATGACGGCGCTTGCAAGACAAAGAAGCACACCCGTGTGGAGAAGCTATGTTTAAGTCAAACGGAAGATCTTCCTAAAGATCTGGATGCAACGCAGGCTGAGACGCGTTGCGAAACGAGCAGTCAAACCCGACTCTTTCCAAGAAACAGAGACACGCCTTTTCTTGCCTTGCTGCCACAAAAAGCACAAAACGCACAAATAAACAGTGCGTTTTGTGCCTTTTATGGCTTGAATCTTCCCCTTACGAACGTGGCGGGAAGACGCCTTGCAGCGCGATGTTGAAATAGTAGGTGAGGTACGGCATCAGGTTATTGTGCGGCTGGTCCCCGCCTGCGGGCGCGAGAGCCTCGGGAGCCAAGGTCGCATTCGCGTTACCGGCAATGTAAGCGAATCCGGGCGCCGAACGCGATAGTGACCGCGTCGGCGACGGCTGCTGCACGTCTGCCGGATCACTCGACGCACGCAACACATGAGCGTGGGATGGAATCTCGGATTCCAACAGCGTTACGGTTTCGGAGCCGCCCTGCTGCCCCAGATCATAGAGCGACAGTCCGGGGCCCTGGCCCGCATGTATCGGCAAACTGCCCTGCAAATCGGGCAGGGCAAAAGTTGATTTACCGTCGCCGCCGTAAGTGGTGCCGAGAAGTGAAAAGAGAGCGGTGTTTTGGCTTAACGGCAGTAACTGTCCGTTGCACCACGCCCATCCTTTCGGGGCGAAGTTGAAGGGGAAAATGCGAATTTCGGCAACAAATGGGTCTGCCATAACAAATCTCCTTAAGATGACTCAAGAAAGTTCAATCGGGTCAAAGTCGATAACTTCACACGGAAA
>DASSCX010000115.1:0-3295 GCA_035697425.1 Pyrinomonadaceae bacterium
CTTCGCTCCACCCCAGGCTTTATGCTACCGCCGCGCTTCGCGGGCTAAACCCAATGCAGCGCGCGCAAATATATCTCAAACTGCCCGCTGATGATAAAGTGACCCGCCTAAACAAAACGTTGAAAACCTCTCCATTATTAACACCCAAAGAACGTTCCGGCCGGCTACTGCGCGTGCTCGGTGTCGGATTCGGGCTGGCGGTCATTATCGGGAACACGATCGGCGCGGGCATATTTAGGACGCCCGGCGACATTGCCGCGCATTTGCAAAGCCCATGGCTATTCCTCGCCGTATGGATCATCGGCGGACTCTACGCATTGTTGGGCGCGGTTGCCCTGGCAGAACTGGGAACGATGTTGCCGCGTGCCGGCGGCCAGTACGTTTACTCCCGCTATGCGCTTGGCCAGTACGCCGGCTTCGTTGTCGGTTGGAGCGACTGGATCTCGACGTGTGGATCGGCGGCGGCCGTGTCACTGGTAATTGGCGAGTTTGCGGGCAAACTACTTCGACAATTGACCGGCCAAGACATTGTTATTGCTGTGTTCGTCGCAGTTGTCTTCGCACTGCTTCAATGGCGGGGCGTGACTTGGGGGAGCCGGACCCAAAACACCACGAGTCTGCTAAAAGCGATTGCCTTTCTGATTTTGATTATCGCGGCGTTCATTGCCGGCAGCGGCGGCGCTTTCACGACGGCGTACACAACATCGACGCCGGTGGAAGTCGGTCTAATGGTTGGACTGGTATTGTCGCTGCAAGCCGTCATCTACACGTATGACGGTTGGAGCGGTGTCATCTATTTTTCGGAAGAGGTTAAGGATCCGGGCCGCAGCATTCCCCGGGCGTTATTTGGTGGAGTAATTTCCGTGATCGTGATTTATCTGCTGGTGAACGTCGCGCTGCTGTATGTTTTGCCGCTCACAGAAATGGCCGGAAAAGATTTTGCTGCGGGCGCGGCAGCAGAGGTGATCTTCGGCGCTCATGGAGACACAGTTTTCCGCGTCCTTACCATCGTCTCGATGATCAGCGCAATCAATGCCTACCACTTGATGTCTACCCGCGTGTTGTTCGCCATAAGTCGCGACGGTTTGTTCATGAGTGCGGGGGCTAAAGTGAACGAAGGTGGAACTCCGACAGTCGCACTATTGTTAAGCGCGATAGTCGCCGTCCTATTTATTGTTTTTGGGCAAACGTTTGGGGCAGTCTTAACAGTGTTGGCGTTCTTCTTTGTGGCCAACTACACACTGTCATTCATTTCTTTATTTGTGTTGCGGCAGAGAGAGCCAGAGAAGGAAAGACCGTATCGAGCGTGGGGTCATCCATGGACCACAGGATTAGCGCTGGCGGCTTCTCTGTTGTTCTTAGTAGGAGCGATTCTGAGTGACACGAGAAATAGCGTTTATGCGCTCATTCTACTGGCCATAAGTTATCCCGTGTTCCGTTTAATGAAACGTGGGAATCAGGCCCAAAGGGCCGACAGTCAATAGCCACGGCCGTGAGGCCGTGGACTCTCAAGAACGTCCAAAAGGCCCGAAGGGCCGACAGTCATAACCACTACTGGCGGTCCTTCGGACCTCTGGTAATTTGTGCTCAAACTCCACGCGCTGACGCGCATGGCTATTAACTGGCGGCCCTTTGGGCCTGATCCCCTAATCAAGAGGCCGGACAACTTCCACCGAGCAGTGCGCCCGCGCCGCCAGGGCTGCGGAAACGCTCCCCAGGAGCAGCCTTTCAATTCCTCTGACGCCTTTCGCACCGACAAAAATGCCATGCGCGCCCCAAGTCTCAGCCTCGTCCAGTAACTGCTGTGTCGGATGACCGCGCCGGATCATCACTTCGGCATCCAGTCCGCTCGCTCGTAACAGCTCCGCTTCAGGTTTGAACAGAGCGCGGACATCGTCCCATTTATCTACGTCGTCAACTTCGAGCCATTTCATTTCCTGCTCTTCCTGATCGCCAAGGAGCATGACGGTATCGACGACGGTGAGCAGGCGAACTTGCGTCCCTTCCGGCCAACGTCTTTTCGCAATCGCCTGCACTGCAGCCTTCGAATGCGATGAACCATCAATGCCAACGAGTATTCGAAGCGGCGGAACCTGAGCTTTAGACTCGCGCCCAATTCGCACCGGGCAAGGCGCCTCGTATAAAACCCTCTGCGACACGCTGCCCAAAATCAGGCGACCTGCTAATCCCGACTTGCCATGCGAACCGACGACGATAAGATTTGCCTGCCACTCACCCGCTTTAAAGATGATGGCCCACGCAGGTGATTCGGCGGCCGCCTCAAACGACACATCCCAGTTTGGAAAGTCTCTTTGAATGCGTTCGCTGGCTTCTCGCGCACGAGCTTCTGCCTGATTTAGTTTTTGTTTAGCTCGTTCATGTGCACGCCGGATCGCGGGTAGTTCTGGCGGGACTTCATCGCCCGGCTGGACCTCCGGCGGAACAATTACGTCCGCCACCGTGTAGACAAGCGCTTCCGCATTATCAGGCAATCCTGCGTTCCGCAAATCGCGAATCGCGGCATCGGCAAACTCAGAACCGTCGTAGGCGACAAGAATTTTCATGTGCATCTATGATTGCACGTTCCCCGAGTTTTCGCATACCGAAGCTGATGTTGACGGCTTAGCCTCAGTAGTCAAAACCAGAGGACGCTTCGTGTTATTTCGTGTGTTTCGTGCGTTTCGTGGATCGTTCTCTTGCAGCCAAAAACAAATCCGATGTTGACCGATCTCGCCCTCGATTTGCGCGTTAACCAGTAGGGCGAAGAATCGGCAATTTTCGGAGGATCGTAAGATGGCAATCTCAATCGCGAAATCACAGCAACACCAAATTCAGTCAGTGTTAGTTAATTCAACTAACATCATCCTGCGTAGGGGCAGGCCCGAGGATGCCGATAAATGCGGCGTTATTTGCTTCGAAGCTTTCAAGTCAATCTCAGACCAACATAACTTCCCGCGCGACTTCCCATCGCCGGAACCGGCGATAGGCCTCCTGAGTTTTCTGCTATCGCGCCATGACGTTTACTCCGTGGTAGCTGAGCTCGACGGTCGCGTGGTCGGCAGTAACTTCCTTTGGGAAACTGCATCTATTGCCGGCGTTGGACCGATCACTGTGGATCCATCCGTCCAGAATGGTGCGATTGGACGGCGTCTGATGGAAGACGTGCTGCGACGAACTGAGGAGCAGGCATTCGCGGGCGTGCGGCTGGTCCAGGCTGCCTATCACAATCGATCGTTATCGCTTTACACCAAATTAGGATTCGACACACGTGAACCGCTTTCGGCGATGCAGGGTC
>DASSCX010000116.1:0-10258 GCA_035697425.1 Pyrinomonadaceae bacterium
ACGCTGCTTGATTTAATCCGCACGGCTCCCGTGGAACACTTTGATAATTTAAGGAAGGAGAGCTCCGTTATGAGTAATCTACGAAGAGATGCCTTGGCCGTTCTTGGCTGCCTGGCGATCATCGTTATCGCAATTTTCACCCTCGAGTTAGGGCGAGACAATCAGGTGTTCTCGCTCCTGATGTTGGGTTACATACTGGATGCAATAATAGCGGCGGGTATCATAGGGAATCTCGTGGTCTTCCTGCTAGCAAAAGTCACGAAGCTTAGTTCGCCGCGTACAGCCTTTTGGACGTTTCTAATTATAAGCGGGCTCGGCGTGATCATGTCGTTATCGGTTGGAATGCGCGCAGATCCGCAATTCAACTTAGCTGGGGTCGTAGTTGGTTACGTTGTTGGCTTCCTGTTCTGGTATGGACTTCACCGGATCTGGGCACACAAAGGCCGCGGCCAGGTCGCTGCGTAGCTTCAATGGATCCTCTTCCTTCGCTCCGGCACTATCCAAAGATAAACCGTGCGATACAACTTACCCCAGGGAACACGGACTGTTTGCTCCGGTTTCCAATCGCCCATGCGAAAGTCATGAGAGATGATCCGCGCGCCGGGTCGCAGTTCCCGCAACAGCTTGGGGCGCAATAAGACATTCAACTTCTCCGACAGATAAAGCGTCACGACATTTGCTTCGCTAACATCGATACGAAACATGTCCTCATTGCGAAAGCGCACCAGCTGTTCGACGCCGGCGCTGCGCGCATTCGCCTCAGCTTCAGTTATCAACTTGGGATCAATCTCGATGCCCACCGCGCGAATGCCAAACTGCTTCGCCGCCGCGATCGGAATGCGCCCATCGCCACTGCCGAGATCATAAATCACATCACCTTGTTTGATCTTAGCCAGGCGCAACATCTCAGCCACTGTTTCCGGTGGCGTGGGGTAATAGATCACGTC
Organism: Pyrinomonadaceae bacterium; assembly: GCA_035697425.1. Classification (GTDB taxonomy): domain Bacteria; phylum Acidobacteriota; class Blastocatellia; order Pyrinomonadales; family Pyrinomonadaceae; genus PSRF01. The sequence continues at coordinate 948 of DASSCX010000116.1, forward strand.
GGGCTTTCGCTTCCGCGTTTTCTGCCGGGTGGTTTGTGGGTTGCTCACACGCGAGGTGGCTCGCGCGACCTGATTGTTTACCCGACTAGCTCTGCCTTCCATGCCCAAGACATCAGTGGGAGCAAACGACGGGCTGAAGCCGATCATTACCCCAACGATAAGAAGAGTCAGCATACGTACAGATTCCTTACAGGTCTCCCGGAGCGGCAAGTCTTTCCTTGGATGCGAGCACGACTACGATTCCCATCAGCCACCAGAACACGAGTGCGACTTCAGCATCTCCGAAATTATAGTTAACCAGGGAACTCGCAAAGAAGCCGGCAATCGCGCCGCTCGCTCCAAGCAGCAAACCATAGCTGTTGGTGTCTCCGGTATCGCGCACCTGTTGCTCTGCGCGTACGGTCGTCAACCAGAAGATAAGCATCAGCCAAAGCCAACAAAACAACGCTGGGAGACCACGATCAAAAGCGAGCTGGAGGGGCGTGGAATGCAGACCAATTAGTTGGTCACCGGGAAAGCCCCACTCGCTCCAATGCTTGTGTACTGCATCCATCCCGTGACCAAACACCGGATGTAAAAGTATTCGCGCTGCACCTACGCGGGCGACGGCAAGCCGTAGAGCTGAACTTGAATCCCGCAGGGCGAGCGCGTCTTGTGCGCGAGTTTGCCAGACAAAGAAAGCTCCGAATGCGAGCAGGAGACCAAGTCCCGCCGTAGCTACCAGTCTCGTTTTTCCCCGCGCTGCGCGCAAAAGGATTACGACCGCCCCAATCGCAAATGCCACGAGCACTGTGCGCATCGCAGTGAGAGCAATGCCCAGCGCCAGAATTGCACTGGCGGCTATTGCCAATTTGAATCGCAAGCTTGCACCGTGGTTTCTCAGCTGGGCCAGCGCCAGTCCGAGCGCCAGTTGCGCAAGGATTTGCAGGATCTCAGAAAACGTTTCGTAGTGACGAGTCCAACCTGAAGCGCGAAAGCGATGCGTCCTTTCACTACCGGTAATGCCCGCAAGTGACTCTTGCCGTTTCAACTTTTCCGTTAGAACCAGACCAGTACGTTCTACGTGTTCGCCGCGTGAGATAACGCTGACGGCCAATGTGTTGTCTGTGGGCGCTGCCTTCAGTGCGGCATCAATATCGGCAATGGAGTAGATGCGCCTCCCAGCAACTCTCCAGATTGCGTCGCCGGCTTCCACGTGTGCTTGTCGCAAAGGACTATCGTTCCGGATCGTTTCCACGATCACGCCCCGACCGCGTGCCAGATCAAACACGCTGTACAAGGTGCCGGCAATACCGGAAACAATCATGATGCATACGAGAAGGATTGCGGTGCGCCGGGTGACGATTGCCTGAGTGATGTAGAAGAGGAAGAAGACGCAGACGGATTGCAGTTTCGCTATGCTAATCCGCGGTTCCTCAGACAAGAGGGAAGAAGCGATAGTGAGTACCGTAAACAGCCAGATTGGCAAATCCAGTTTGGTATGACGCAGGCCAAGGGATCCGGTAGCCAGTGTCCTGATAAGCCAGCCAACCGCTGTGATGCCAAGCGCAATCTCAGCCCCGGCGATGGAATGGGGCGCGAAGGCGGCGTAGAGGAAGAACCCCAGGATCGCGATGCCTTGGCCCAGGGCAGCCCCGCGTGAATCGCGTGCGGGCGAGCCCGGGGAACGCGAAGATTGGGTGGAGGGGATCAACTTAAGAATGTGGTTGCCGTAAGTTGCTGAGAATTCAGCAAATGAGCCGCAAACCGTTGAAAATCAATGTCGTTGACACGTCCTAAGGCGTCTGTTAGTTTATTCGTGGCCGTTCTCTCCCGAGAAAGGTCTCCAGTTAACGATTACGCGGTCCGGCCCGACCCTCCACACTCCGCCGCTGGATTGACGCCGCAAACCTGTTAGGTGATACATAATACTCCCGATGGCTTTCGAAAAAGCGAAGGTTTTAAAAGCCGCTGAGAAATTCCTTTCACAGGGAAAGATCAACGCCGCAATCAAAGAGTATCGCCAGATCATCGAGCATGATGCAGACGATCTGACGACTCTGAACATGCTGGGCGACCTCTGTGTGCGCGCAAGTCTCAACGACGAAGCTATCTCGTGCTTTTCCCGGATCGCCGAACACTACCGCGAGAAGGAATTCAATCTCAAAGCCATCGCGATGTACAAGAAGATTGAGCGGCTGACGCCCCGCGATCCCTCCATCGCTTTCAAACTTGGCAGTCTCTACGCGCTTCAAGGACTGGTGGCAGACGCCAAGGCGCAATTTCTCACCGTGGCCGATGCTTACACCCGCGCCGGGAAAACTAAACAAACTCTGGAAGTGCTGCATAAGGTTGCTGACCTTGATCCGCACAACACCGAGATTCGACTTAAGCTGGCAGCCGGCTATCTCAAAGAAGGCTTGAAGGAAGAGGCAGCCCACGCTTTTTCTGAAGCGGGGGCGCGACTGTTTGATACTGGCGAGTTTGAAAAGTCACTCAGCTCTTATCAAAAGACTCTGGAGCTCTATCCTAATAATGAAAAGGCACTCAAAGGTGTCGTTTCGGCTCATGTGGCTTTAGGAGCAGCGGATGAAGCGGCGGAACTATTGGAACGCGTCGTTGCCGACCGTCCCGGGGATCCTGAGTTGGTGCTGATGCTCGCGCGCGCCTACCTGGACGCAGAGAATCCCCAAGGTGCAGAGGGGGCCACGCAGACTCTTTTCAAACAGGACCCCGCTAACTACACACGACTGCTGGAAGTCGCAAAGCTTTATTTGAAGAAAGGCGAGGTGGACGATGCCACGCGAGTCCTCGGTGGAATTGTGGAGCAACTCTTAGCAGGTCGCGAAGAAAACGACCTCCTCGCGCTGCTTAATGAGGGACTTGCTCTCAATCCCGAACACATCGAAGCACTCCGGCTCCTGATTCGCGTCTATTGGTGGCAGCGAGACATGGACAACCTGCGCCTGGCTCTGGAACGCCTGGCCGATGCAGCGGAAGCTGCGGGATTGGTTGAAGACGAGCGCTATGCCCTGACGCAACTAATCAGGCTGACGCCCGATGACCGTTACTCCGAACGTTTGATTGCTCTCGGTGGTTCACCCGAAGAGCCCGGCGAAATAGGTGGTTTGGGAGGTGAAGCAGAACTTCCCGAAACACCAAGTTTTGATGGCTTCGCTATCACTAGCGAGGAATCAGATATGGCCCACGAACAGGTCACCGCGGTTGAGTTTGAGTGGAATTCAGTTGCGGAACCGGTGCCCGCCGATCCCAGCGCCTCGTTCGCCGATCTTAATGAAGATGACGAAGCAACCGAGGTTTTCGCGAACTCCCTGAGTGACGCGATCGTTGCGCCCATGGATGGGGCAGGGCGAAGAGAAGGGACGCTGCGTCAGGAGTTGGAGAGCGTCGATTTTTACATCACGCAGGGCTACGTTGATATAGCCAACGACACGCTCGACTTGATGGAGCGTCAATTCGGAAACAATCCCGAGATCGCTGCGCGCCGCCAAAAGTTAGAATTGAAGTTGGCGAGCCAAGGTCAACCCGCTGCAAATCCTTTTGAGTCTAATGGCAGCGAGCAGTTAGCAGATTCTGAGTCGATCGCTGCGGATGTGGACTTTGCATTTGCCGGAACTTCTGACAACGGCGGGGGCAATCACGTGTTTGCTCCAGTTGCCGCAGAAAAAAAAGGAATCGATGCTGGACTAGCGGAGATCTTTGAAGAGTTTCGCCAAGCGGCTGAGGACGAGCCGGAAGCCAGGGAAGATTTTGAAACCCACTACAACATGGGTACAGCATACAAAGAGATGGATTTGCTGGACGAAGCGATCATGGAGTTTCAAACAGCAGCCGGTCTAACAGTACCCACCGACGGCACCTCGCGTTACTTGCAGTGCTGTAACATGCTGGGTCATTGCTTCATGCGAAAGGATCTGCCGCGCGCGGCTGTGCTCTGGTTCAAGAAGGGACTCGATGCACCCGGGCAAGGTGAAGAGGAATCCAAAGCCTTACGTTACGAGTTAGGTTCAGCTTTCGAGCAGATGGGCGACCTGAGTCGCGCCCGCGACCTCTTTACGGAAGTTTACGGGATGGACGTTGCGTATCGCGGCGTCGGAGAAAAGCTCCAGGAATTAGAACAGAAGCGAGCGTCAAAGAAGCGGAAGAAGTAGCTGGAACAGTAGACAGTAGACAGTAGGCGCTAGGCGCTAGGCAGTAGGCGGGGCCGCTTCTGTCTGTGGCAGCTTGCCTCTACCCCGACAGCCGCCAGGAGTGACGAGTGAGATGCTATTTCTTCGCGGGGTTGGGCTAGTGAGTTGCACGTGGTAAGTTATTTGTTGATCACTGCCTATTAACCATAGAAACTGACTACTGACTACTTCTTCATGTCCGCCAAACTGAGCGTTATTTTTTACATCATCCTTTGCCTGGAAATCGGCATTGTGCTGACGCTGCTGCCGTGGATTCCCCAAGGCTTCCTGGGCCTGAGTGATTGGGGCAACAACTATTTTCTCCTCTACGCCGCCCGCAAAACTGGATTCTATGGCTTGCAAAATGTGGTGGCGTCGGGCTGGGTGCGCGGCGCCGTTACCGGCCTCGGATTGCTGAATCTCGGCATGGCATTTTGGGAGATTTTCAACTTCAAACACACGCTTCACGCCTTGCAGGAGAATGCGGGCGCAGTACAGCGCAAGCAAAATGCAGCGACACGTGCAGCCAGTCAGCTACCTGATCACGAGCGGAGCCACGAACCTTCAAACCACACCGTCGAGTAAAGAGTTTGAAGACGTTCTTGAAGTTGTCGCCGCCGCCGCCGCCGCCAACGTTTCCCTCATACAACTTCGCGAAAAGCGCCTGAGCCCCCGCGTTCTTTTTGAACTGACCGTCCAGGCTGCGCAAATTACTCGTAAGAGCGAGACGCGCTTACTCGTTAATGATCGTGCCGACATTGCCCGCGCTGCGGGAGCCGCTGGAGTTCACCTCACGACGCGTTCGTTGGGCGCGGACGTAGTCCGGCGTACATTTGGCCGAGACTTTTTGATTGGTGCGTCAACTCACTCGCTCGAAGACGCACGCGCCGCGCGGGACAGTAATGCTGACTTCGCAGTGTTTGGCCCGGTATTTACAACGGAATCAAAGGAAACTTACGGGGCGCCCCAGGGATTAGCGAAACTGGCCGCAGTCGCGCGCGAACTTGCGCCGTTTCCTATCATCGCCCTCGGTGGCATCGATTTGGATAACCTGAAGGCCTGTAGTGAAGCTGGTGCGAGTGGAATTGCAGGCATTAGTATCTTCAAGGATCGAGAAAGTTTATCGCAAACCGTAAGTCGCATTCGTGAACTGTTTAAAAAAAAATGAGTCGTAACGAAACTTCTGACTCACCGCCAATCGCTTTGTCGATCGCCGGTCTTGATCCTTCCGGCGGCGCAGGGGTGTTGGCTGATGTCAGGACTTTTGCTGCCTTTGCTTGTTTCCCCACGGCAGCAATCACCTCCCTGACTTTTCAAAACACAACCGGAGTCAGCGGCGCTGTGCATCAATCAGGCGAAACCGTTCGCGCTCAAGTGCTGCCAATCGTCGCCGATTTTTCGATTGCAGGGGCCAAGACCGGAATGTTGCCGACGCGTGAAGTGATCGTCGAAGTGGCCCGCCTCTTTAAAGAGACTGATTTGCCGGCGCCGGTAGTCGATCCGGTAATGCGCGCCACTTCTGGCGACGATCTTATCGATGATGATGCTGTTGATTGCCTGATCTCGGATCTGTTTCCTACGGCCGTGCTGGTCACGCCTAACATTCCCGAAGCCGAGCGGCTAACCGGACTCACCATCTTTAATGAACCAACCATGCGCGAGGCAGCGCAACGGATTCGCGAGTTGGGCGCGCGGGCGGTGTTGGTGAAAGGAGGTCACCTGCTGACTCAACGCCAGGCAGGGAGTGGCGTGCAGTCAGAACGCAGGGAAGCGATTGATGTTTTTGATGAGAACGGTAGCGTCACCGTCCTACGCGCAGAATTAATCTGCGGGGGAGAGGTTCATGGTTCCGGCTGCACGTTGTCAGCGGCGATTGCGGCTTGCCTCGCGTGCGGCATGAGTTTGGCGGAATCAGTAGAAACGGCGAAGCAGTTTGTCACTACCGCGATCATGAACGCCCCGGCAATTGGCCACGGCTCCCGCCCCCTGTTTTTTCAACTCTAGTGAACTGATCGGGGGGCTTCGTTACAAGTTCCTACGCTTCGATCGTTACCTTTTCCATTTTAATGTCGGTGCTTGGCCGATCGTTGCGATCGGTCGCAGACGTCGCGATCGCATCCACAACTTCCTGACCTTCAGTAACCCGTCCAAAAATCGTGTAGTTGGGTGGCAGGGGATAATCGGAATGCATGATAAAGAATTGGGAGCCATTGGTATTGGGACCCGCATTAGCCATCGCCACCGTTCCCGCTTTGTAACCACGCTTGTAAACCGCTGATGAAGAGTTAATCTCGTCCTTAAAGCGACCGCCGGCCGCAGCCTCTCCGCCGCGACCAGTCCCCGTTGGGTCGCCTCCCTGTATCATGAATCCTTTGATGACGCGGTGAAAAATAATTCCGTCGTAGTAGCCGCGTTCGGCGAGCTTAATAAAGTTGTCAGTCGTATTCGGCGCATCTTCCTCCAGGAGTTCGAAACGAATAGTTCCCTTGTTTGTTTGAATAACTGCGGTGCGATTTCCCATCTTTTTACTGTCTCCTTCCAATGTGCGCTGGTGCGCCTGCTGTCTCTAGGATTGAATCAGGGGTTCTGCTGTTCTGTTACCAAGAATAAACCTTTCGATAGCGTTAGCAACGCCGTCGGCATCGTTCGTCACAGTTGCATGCAGCCCGGCGAGCTCGTGCAAAGACGATTCAGCGTTTCCCATTACCACGCCAGTGCCGGCAAACTCCAACATCTCGAGATCGTTCAAGTTATCTCCCACCGCCATCACTTCTGCACTCGTGAGTCCCAATTCGGCGGCGACTGCGGCGACTCCCACTCCCTTCGAAGCTTCCGGATGAACTATATCGAGCAGGGCGAAATCTTTGCTGGCGTAAGAGGTGCAAAAAATCTTTACAGTCTCTTTTAATTCGCTGCGCAGCTCTGCTTCAAGCTCTTTCATTCGCTGGTGAGGGCCGGAGAAGGCGAGATGGACAGGCTCATGATCTAAATACTGTTCGACTGCATCGACTTTGCGGACCGAAGCGCCGGAGTCTTCGCCATGGATGCGCTGTGCCCAGGCGACGTATTGCAAGAGGGGCAGATTATCACCGCTCAGGTGATCATAGATCATCACACCTAAGCCTTCGTGATCGTCGCTGACAAGGGGATCTGCCTTTGCAGCTCGTCCGATCTTGATCGCTTCGTGAGCAGCAGCAAGCGGCAAAGGAAGGACAGCGACGGTCTCCAGAGTCTCGGCATGTTTAGTCAGGGCGCCATTGTGAGCGATCACTGGCACATCAAGGCCAAGCTCGAGAGCAATCGGACGCGCATCGCGAAAGCGCCGGCCCGTTACAATTGCAACCCGCACTCCGTAATTGCGCGCGGCTTCAAGCGCTCCGCGATTGCGCTCGGAGACTTGCCCGCGCGAATTAAGCAAGGTGCCGTCAAGATCAAGTGCGAGCAGACGAATGGGCATTTGAGCGAAGTTAAGAAAAGATAATGCGAAGTGACAAGATAGAATGTTGCTTGTAATTTGTCGATTCGACCGTTGATGCAGGGAATAAAGCGGAAGCAAATGACGTGCTGTTTCGTGTAATTTCGTGGAGCGTTTCTGATGCGCGGAAATTACGAACCACGTATTTACACGAAACAACACTAAACGAATTACCGAACGCGGGCTTCTATCCAAATCCGAACTCAACCAGTCCGTGTCAGCGGTCCCTCGAGACGACTGACGCGAGTTGGGGAATCTCAGGGTCAGGAAGGCTGGCTTGCCGCCGCCTCAATCCTGAATACCATTCAACAGCGGGGCAAGCCACCCTTCCTTAGCTTGAGGTCAACCCGGCACGACTTGGGATTGCTGCCGTATCCATCCGACGTCTGACGCCGTAATATTCATCCTGCAGCTACTGGTTCGAATCACCGTTAATCCCGGAGACCCTCTAAACCCATGAACATTACTCACCTTGAATGCGCCGCGTGTGGTGTTCGCCACGAGGCACAACGGTTGCTCAACCTTTGTCGCGAGTGCGGCAAGCCACTGCTGGTTCGCTACGATCTGAAACAAGCAGGACGTTCATTGAAAAAGGAGTCGCTTGCGGTACGCCGGCCGGACCTCTGGCGCTATCGCGAGGTCTTGCCCGTCGCTGACGATGCCAATATCGTCTCGCTCGGCGAGGGTTGGACACCGCTGCTGAAGACTGAACGGCTCGGTAAAAAGTTGGGTCTGCGAAATCTATTTATCAAGGACGAGTCCCAGAACCCGACCCAGAGTTTTAAGGCGCGCGGTATGGCTGTGGCGGTTTCAATGGCAAAGGAACTCGGCGCAAAGAAACTCGCCGTGCCTTCGGCGGGCAATGCCGCGGGAGCGCTTGCGGCTTATGCGGCCCGTGCTGGTTTGGAGTGTTTCATTTTCATGCCGCGCGATACACCACGCGCCAACGTAGTCGAATGTGAACAAACGGGGGCGCACGTAACGTTGCTCGACGGATTGATAACGGACTGTGGCGCCGAGGTCGCGCATCGCAAAGATGCCGAGGGCTGGTTCGATGTTTCCACGCTAAAGGAACCCTATCGCGTCGAAGGCAAGAAGACGCTGGGTTATGAACTGGCTGAGCAATCCGACTGGAGTCTACCCGACGTCATCATCTATCCGACTGGAGGAGGCACCGGACTAATCGGCATGTGGAAAGCTTTTGACGAAATGGAGCAACTCGGTTGGATCGGTTCGCAAAGACCGCGGATGGTGTCGGTGCAAGCTGCAGGTTGCGCGCCGATTGTTCAGGCACTTGCGGAGGGAAAGCGTTTTGCCGCCGAATTTCCCAATGCAGCGACTGTCGCCTCAGGTCTGCGCGTACCACGCGCCATTGGCGACTTCCTGATCCTCGACGCGATACGTGACTCGGGCGGTACTGCCATTGCCGTTACCGATCAGGAGTTGCTCGCAGCCGTGGCCGAGATTGGCGCCCTCGAAGGAGTGTTCTGCGCCCCCGAAGGCGCGGCCTGTTTACCGGCGCTCAGGAAATTAATTGCTGATAAAGCGGTAACACCCGCTGAACGTGTCGTGCTCTTTAATACCGGCGCGGGAGTGAAATATTTGGAAAGTTTTTCTTAACTGGTTAAGAAAGACGACTGTTTCAAGCGCTTCCGTTCCGGTGAATT
>DASSCX010000117.1:0-4188 GCA_035697425.1 Pyrinomonadaceae bacterium
CTGAACTGAGCAACCACTCTGCGTCCGAACCTCAAAGCCGGTCTCGTTGAATGCGGTCGCTACCGCTCCCGTACCGCACCGATTCGCGCAATCCAATCGGCGAGTAAAGATATGAAGGTGAAGTAGTGGGTTACGCACTTCAGCAGTTCATCTCAATCCAAGCACACTTCCCGGTCCGGCGAAGCTTGGCGGTGGAACAGCTCCGGGACTCTGCACAATCGCCGGAGCGAAGGGGGAGGTGACATTGATGTCCGGCATCTGGCCAAGATGTTGCGCAGCCATTAACTCGATGTCGTAGCCTTCATGACGCACGCGTTCGTCTACATAGAGAAGCGATAGTCCCAACATCCACACGGGCGCCAGGACGATTGAGCTGAGTGGTTCCATGACGCTGTAGCCGATGGCATACCAGGCAGGCCAGTTTGCCGCGTTCCATGGGGCCGGATCGATGCCGTTGAGGTATCCGTACCAGCCGAGTGGGACGACGAGAATCATCAGGGCCGAGTACGTGGCAAAAGCAATGAAGAGGGACATCGCCATCAGGCGACGCACGTTGCCACGCGCGAGCGAAAAACTTCTGCTGATCGATTCAAACACGGACTTGCCTTCGACCAACATTGCCTGCGGCACATAGGCTACACGTCCCACAAAAAAGAAGAAGAGCCAAATACCGACAAAGCCCCCGACCGCAAACCCGATCACCGCTATCACTACTGGAAGCCAGGTCGGTAAAATCTGGGCGGAGATCAAGGCGCCGATACTGATAATCACCATCACCATGTAAAAGCCAAACAGGGCCAGGAAAGCCGAAAGCAGCGCCCAGAGCAACATCACAATAGAAGCCAGCAAGAGCGACCCAAAGCGCGAACGAACCGCCGCGTAAGTGGTGCGAACAGTAACGGGATGATTCCAGAGCAAATGCGTCACGAGATTTCGTGCTGCCCCGCCCATGACGAGCAGACTAAATATGTGGCCACTGATTATGAGAAGAATCCCGGCAATCGCCGCGATGACGTAAAGCGCCAACATTCCCCCACTATCGGTGGTGAAGCCGCGCCGCCAGGCAATCGTGAACATCACGGAACCAATAGTGGAAACGATCACCGGAGGGGCGGCGATGCGGATGAGAGTGAATAAGTGTCGGCGATAGAGACGAACGGCCCGATCAATCAAATCTCCGGCGCCAAGCGGCGCGAGGGGTAACTGATTGACAGGGAGGTTAGGCATTAGTAGCTAGAACCTTGCGAATCTTATCATGTCGCGTCACGGACTCGACATGTTGCCAAGAGTCCTGATGTCGAGGATCTGGGCCGCCTCGGTAGGCATCTGCCGCTTTGCAAAAGGCGGCAGTATGTGAACAATCTCCAGAAGAGAGTTCAAAAGGAGGGGAACGTAGAAATGAAGAAAACCAGTAATCATAACCTTCGCCAGATAGCATTCATTGTTCTCCTCACAGCCATGGCAGCCGGGTCTTCAATCGGGACAGGGTTTGCCGACCAGAAGATGAAAGCCGAGGAGTTGGTAGCTAAACATCTCGAATCCATTGCCCCTGCCGAAACCCTCGCTTCGGTTAAGACTCGGATCGTCACCGGAACCGTTGTCGTTACTTTTCGTGAGCCGGCGACGGGGCAGCTTGGGGGGCGCATGGTGATGGCGTCCGCTGGAAACAAGAACATGTTAGGCATGATTTTTGACAACTCAACTAATTACCCGGCAGAGAAAATTGGTTTTGACGGAGACGAAGTGTCGGGTAGCTATGTGCGACCGGGCGCCCGCTCAACGCTGGCCGATTTCATGCTCACACACCGGACCATCGTGAAGCAGGGTCTCGTCGGCGGCGCCCTCTCGCAATCCTGGCCCTTACTGGATCTGACCAGCAAAAAGCCCAAACTTGAAATGTCAGGAACCAGGAAAATCGGAGAGCGGCAAGCCTATCAGCTGAAATATTTTCCCAGCGGCGGTTCTGATCTACAGGTAAGTCTCTTCTTCGATGTGGAAACCTTCCAGCACCTGCGCACCGAATACAATCGCACAATAGTCGCTGCAATCGGCTCGACACCTGACACCTCGGCTCGGCAAAGAGAGTCGCGCTATAAAATGGTTGAGGACTTTTCGGATTTCCGCAAGGAGGGTCCGCTGATGTTGCCCCACAAGTATCGAATTCAACTTGAGTTGGCGGGCCAGGGAACTTTCAAGGCCGAATGGGACATGACTCTGGAGCAGGTTCGCTTCAATAATCGTCTCGATCCGAAATCGTTTGACGTGGACGACAAGTAGTATCTGGCCCGCGCGCAAGATTGTCGCGCGCGCCGCAACCGGATGGTGGCCTGGGTTTGAATAAAGAAGGGCGTTACTCCTGCGAGTAACGCCCTTTGATTTCAGTCGGTCAAAAGAACCGACGGTAGAGTTAGAATTCAATTCGAGCAGCAAACTGGAGAACGCGTTGCGCGCCGGTCGAAGTGAACGTCGAGGTGATGCGTCCGAAGTTGGTGCTGTTGATGCTGGCGTTGGTTCCGAACTGTGTAAAGAAGAAGTTCGGACGATTAAGGACGTTGAAGGCCTCGGCACGGATCTGGAGCCTGCTGGTTTCCGTTAGCCGGATGTTCTTGATAATCGAGGCGTCCCAGTTGACGTAGAGCGGCCCATTGAGAAAAGCCCGTTCCAGTCCGCTGGTCTGACCTGGACCGTTGTTAAAGAAAACCTGACCCGGGAAAGCCGCCTCACCGAACCCGCGTGCGCCGCGTCCGGTAGCACCCCCTGTGAGTAGTTGGCTGCATTGACCATTCGCCAGCGCTGTCTGGTTAAGATCTATCGCAGTCGGATTAATGTAGAAGACTCCGCAGGGTGTGCGGAAGATACCTACCAGGTCGCGAAGTTGTTCCTTGGTAAGGCTAGTGAGCGCCGTCTGCCGACCGTTGCGGCGCGTGAATGTGCTGCGCGGATCAACGATCGAGATTGGGGCTCCAGTGGCAATCTGAACAATCGATGAGACTTGCCAACCGCCCACCAGCCGGTCAACAAAGCTGCTGCCGTCGCTAAAAAAGCGTTTACCCCGACCGAACGGCAGTTCGTAGATGGAATTCAAGTTAAAAACGTGGGTCGCGTCGTAGTCAGCCCTGGAATATTCCAGTTCCGGAAACAAGTTCGTCAGATTCGGCTCGAACCTTGTTTGGCCCACGCCGGAAGCGTCCGTCAGTGTTTTCTGGAACGTGTAGTTCGCCTGCAAGTGGAAGCCTTGAGAGAAACGGCGGCGAACCTCGGCTTGTAGCGAGTGATACCTGTACCTGCCCGAGTTTTGCAGCAGGTCAACGGCGCCCGCATTGAAGTTTGGCAGGAAGAACTGATCGAAGGTCAGTCCGTTCGTACCTACCGCAGTGGCCGAAGCCAGGGCTGTGATGTAGTTGGTGACTAAGTCAGCCGGGATTCCAGCGCGCAGGTTACTTAGAACAGTACCGTTGGTCAGGAGACCGCCACCAGGCAGACCCGGGAAGACGGTCAGAGGTACGCTCCCCGGAATGGCCGGGTTAAAGGCGGCGCTAGTGCACCGGTTGAGCGGGTCACCAGTTCCGGGAAGAGTCGCGCCTTGAGCGCGACAATTTTCACGAGCGCGAATGAAGTCAGCTACAAATCCGTTGGCGTGAATCCTGGCTTCGTTCAGATCGATGCCACGAACCAAGTTGTCGCTTTTGCCGCCGACGTAGCGGATTTCAAATGCAGTTTGGAAACCGACCTCACGTTGAATACCGATGTTCCACTCTTGCGTCATCGGGACTTGCAGATTCGGATCGATGGCGAAGATGGTGCCAAAGTTTTGGCCGGAAAGTGTATCGCCCGCCGCGAAAGTGCGCGGAACGTTGAACGTCGGTGCGGGCACACTGAACAGTGGGGCACCCAACAGGTTTCCGGCTGCCGGGCCGACGAGAAAGGCCCTCGCAGTTGAGAGTCCGGAATTGCCGCCCTGAGCGTTATCGGGGCCGCGGACAAACTCGTCGTTGACGAAGCTGCGACGGTAGCCACCGCGAATGACGGTGCGTCCTTCGTCGCCGAAGAGTGGGCCGAGCACTGAATTCTTGAAATGCGGCGACCAGGCGAAACTGACGATTGGCGCAAAGTTGTTCTTGTCGGTCTTGTAGAACCGATTGCCACCGCCGTTGGCGCCGATGAAGTCAATCGTACCGACCGGATTGA
>DASSCX010000118.1:0-5005 GCA_035697425.1 Pyrinomonadaceae bacterium
GATCAGGAGTTCACCAAATGACTTACCGCTTGCGCGCTGCACCACTTTGTCCAGCTCCGCGTAGCGGTTTCCGTTGTAACGATACTGTTCTCCCGGAACACCCTCAGACGTGTGCGAGAAAAGATGCCGCACCCGAATTACACCTTCACTCTCCAGCGTGATTCCGTATTTCGAAACCGGATCGTCGAGCTTCACTTTTCCTTCCTGAACCAACTGCATCAGGATAGTTGAACCAAATGTCTTGGTGAGCGAGGCCAGGTGGTAAGGAGTATGTTCCGTTGCCGGCACCTTGTTTTCCAGATCGGCGTAACCAAAGCCCTTCGCCCAAATTACTTTTTGATCTTTTACAATCGCTGCCGAGTAGCCGGGAATCTTTAGTTCCTGCCGCAGGTTTTCCAGCAACACTTCCAGCCGCGCAATGCGCTCAGCGTCTGTGCCGGATGACTGAGTTGAGTGATGTCCCGAGCCGTATTGTGCAAAGGCGCCCTGACTGATTAGTAAGGCAACCAGAAACGCGGACACGGCTGAGCGAGCTTTGAGCTTCATCAGAATCTCCTTTGATAACTAATGGCAGAGAGGTGACTATCCGGATTGATCCGCTTAGTAAACACCGTGGGAGAAAGATTTGTGACGGGCTCCTACATCAGATGGCAGGTAAGGAAGGGGGCCTGCCCCCGCGTCCATCCGATCGCCAATCTATATGCCGAAGTGAGGAGCCGTCCATTCTGTGGCAATCAGAGCGGGGGCAGGCCCCCTTTCTTTTCTGAGAGCTTTTCTTGAGAGCTTTCCTTACCTGAAAGCTTTGTGGTTACTTGCCTGCGGTAAGGCGCATTAAACCTGATGCATCTCTGATCAGGAGATCGGTACCGAGGAACACAGGTGCCGCCCAAGTGGCACTCTCTGCAACGTCATACCTTTTGTCCACTTCAAACTTCGTCGTGCCCCGTCGTGCCACAATCAGATCGGCGTTGTTGGTAAGGTAGACCAGGTTTGAGGGCGTCAACATCACCGAAGCGTGTTCCCCTTCCCGGCCTTCCGTGATCCAGCGAACAACTCCAGTCTTGGCATCAAGCGCTACGAACTGACCTTTGCGTTTTTCTGAGAGTCCATAAATCAAGCCATCTCCGTAGACGGGCGAACTCATATACATCGTGACATCAGCGTTCTTCCAGACTTCGGTCGCCTGCCACTTCCCTCCCGTCTGGGCGAGTGAGTAAGCGTGTGTTCCCTGCCGCGGCCCTGAAACTATCAAGTGTGTTCCAGTCCAGATTGGCGTGACGATGTTCTCATGCCACTCATCGGCAAAAGGCACAGACCATAACTCAGCGCCTTTGGAGTCAAGACCGACCATGGATCCTTCCGTCATTGCCACGAGCTGTGGCCCGCCTGCCACGTCGATGATCGTCGGTGACGCGTACCCTGGCCCGGCGCCACGCCACTCCCAGCGCGATGCACCGGTTGCTGGATCAAGAGCGAGAATCTGACCGCCGTGCACATCACTACCGACCTGGATCACAACAAGGCCATTGAAGAATAAAGGGGAAGCGGCGGTGCCGCAGAATAGTTTTGAGGTGTCGACTGTCTTAGAAAAATCTTTAGTCCACAGCAGCTTCCCGCTCGATGTGTCCCAGGCATTCAAAACACCGGTTACGCCGAGCGTAAACAAACGGTTGCCGGCGACGAGTGGGGTGGCGTTGGGCCCTTTCGCCATTTTCACGGCGTACTGGTTCTTCGTGAAAGGCGCTGGATATTTTTGCTGCCAAAGCTGCTTGCCGGTCGCGTAATCAATCGCCGTAACAATCTCTTCGGGATCCTGCCGCGAGTGCACAAAGACACGCCCTTTGGAAACGAGGGGTGATGCGTAACCCTCGCCGGTTTCCACACGCCAGACGCGTTGCAGCGATGCAGGCCAGGCCTTAGGCGTGTGCGAGGCCGGCACGAGGCCGTTGCGTTCAGGGCCCCGCCATTGACCCCAATCCTGAGCGCTGGTCAAAGGAACGATGGCAAGAAAGAAACAAGCCATCGCAACGAAGCTCCGCAGAATGCGTGAAGGAGTAAATTCAGTACTTTTTGAACGGCTCACTTTCGTGTCCTCCTCAAAGGCTCCGGCACATCTCAGCTCCCCAGGGCGTACTTACAGCCCGGGCAATCGCAGATCTAACCTCAGCGAATTTCCAGTCTTTGCGTTGCCAGATCGAGCCGTCCTTGTATTCAACTCGATTGATTACCACTCGCTCTTCGAAAGGCTTGTCGGGACTCTTGGCTAGAGTATCGACGCTAATCACGGCGCCAGGGTTCGACACGCTGAAGGCCTGTACTTCCATTTCTTTTTTCGGTTTCATTTCAACGCCACAAATGAATTGCCGCCGCATCACATTCGCCGGATTCAACGATTCGATGAGTTGATACTCCCAGAACAAGACTTCGACCACTTTGGTGCCCGCGTTTCTGACTTTTATCCGGTGCTCAAACCCATCGATTGTCTTAGAGCCGGAAGAGCGGGATTCCTGGACGATCTTTTCCAGCGCGGCGCTGCGCGCATCTACGCTGTAACTTCTTGGGTCAGGCGTCCCTACAGGATCATTCGCGCGCTTACTCTTCTCATAGTTTATGTCGTCTCGCGTCACGGCCGCTGCGGGGGCGGCGACAGTCGAGTCTGTTTTGGGAATCGTCTTGCGACTCTTCGTCAACTTGAAACCAAGCACAACCAAAAAAGAGCCATCATCCTGCGTCGGTACTTCCTGACCTTGCGGGTGGAAGACCGTCGCGAGTTGTTCGTCGAAGACTTGCCCACGCCATTGGAACAAACCCACGGCGTTGGCCAGAGGCGGAAGTGCTAAAAACAGAATCGCCGCGGCGCAGAGACTCGGTGAGATAACTGAGATCCTTCCTTTTGCAGAACTGGTCATGTCCATCCTCCTACGGAACGCACGCACAGCCTCGACACTGGTGTTGTTATGTCTTGGGGAGACGTTACTTCGAGAGCGGGACCTTGATGCTGACGATAATACTCCTCTGGGTCGCAGGTGATAAGCGTCCTAAGCCGCTGTTCAAGCCCCAGCGCCGGCTACGGTCCTTCTCCCTATTGCCAATTGCGCCTTTAAGTTAGAATGGCGGCCATAGAAAGCCACACTTAAACACTGACCGCACTGATTGGGCCTCAGGCCGCATGTAGCTGAATCCCTTTATTCTCTGCTTGACTGGGTAGCTGCCGTTCATCTGTGGCGTTTCTTCATAAGTGAATGCACCGATTTCGAACCCGGAACCTGGGTTAACCTGCAGCGTATTTTAGTTAGCATGACCGAAGAGCTTAAGCCAGTAAAAAAGAAACGACGGGAAGAGGCACTTCCAGAGCGACTGCTTCGCCGGGTCTTTGAAGGCATGGGCGACGTGGTTGATCGTAAGTTTGGACGCACTGTCGCTCCGAAAAGCGGACTAACTACCTCACAATTAATCGATCGCATGAAGCGGTTGATTGATGAGCGCGTGCGCGACGAGGGACGCAAGGGCCGCATCGCGCCACATCATCTTAAGTTGAAAGTCGAATGGGGCACTCATTCGGAAGCGCCGCCCGAGATACTGCAGGAGCTTGAACACGAAGTGCTCGCCGAAGCCATCGATCACATTAACGACCACCGTTATCGCACCCTCGCTCCGATCAAAGTTGAAACTGAAGTAGACATCTTCACTACTGGAGTTTCTGTCGATCCGACCTTTGGAGAATTTGAAGAGGAATTACGCCAGGAAGATGAAGCGAAACATGCCGGGAGCATAAAAGTTCCTCATGGCGCTCCGCCGATGCCGGACGTTATCGTGGTGGCTCGCATTACGACTCGTGATGGCACCAAGGAAACTCCGCTTACTTTCAAGCCGGGCGGGCGGCGCCTTAATGTCGGGCGCGTTTCCGATAATGATCTTTCGTTCAACGATACCAGTGTCTCAAAAATTCATGCGACGCTGATGCTGAATCAGGAAGGCACTCTTATGGTTGCCGACACTGGTTCGACTAACGGCACGTTCATTAATGGCCGCCGGATTTCTTACGGTGAAGCGCGGCAGATCGAAGATGGCGACGTCGTAAGTTTTGGTGACGTCGAGGTACGGTTTCGCAAGCAAGACTAACGCAAGGTTCGCATCGTTTGATTATGTCGCTTCTCTTTTTGCTGCAAACGCCTACGCCGACAGCGGTGGTTGTTTCAGTTCCCGAGCGCATGCCCGCCCTCCTAACGTTGATTTACCTGGGCGGGTTTTCCTTTTTGATCCTGATTCTCTTACTCTCGCTTTTCCGAAATCGCCGGCGCAGCTCGACGCCGACCGCCACATTACCGGAAGACCTGCCCCAAGCCGTGCGACGCCGGCTGGGTTCCACTTCAACCAATCGAGGCCTTCGCGCATTGCGCTGGATCTTTGTGCTGCTTGCGGCTGGGATGTTTGGGTTTCATGTTTACTGGGCCCACTACGCCGAAGAGTCGAACGTGAAGTTCCAGGAGCTTAGTTACAAAGACCTGCGTAACCGCAGGCTGTCGGAATCCACGCTCCGCGGCTGGCTATTGGATCGCAGCGGCAAACTGGACAAAGCGCTCGCCTACTATCGCCGCGATGGCAGCGGCAACATCGTGCGTGAGTACCCGATGGACAAGGCCCTCGCGCACATCTTTGGGACGGATCGTGGCGATCCCGGTTTGGAACGAGCGCTGTTTGGTGTTCAGAGCGGCGCCCTGCCGGAGGCATTGCAGGTAGTGCGCCGGGAGACTCCCCAAAACAAGGGCAACACCGATGTGCGACTAACGATTGATCGGGAGCTGCAACAGGCGGCGGTCGAGCAATTAAAAGGAAAGCACGGCGCGGTGGTGATTCTGAATCCGCAGACTGGTGAGGTTCTGGCTCTCTACAGCGAGCCGTCCTACAGCATCAAGGACGTTCAAGACGAAACTACATGGCTCAAGCTGGAAGCCAACCAACGCGATCGTCCGCTAGTGAGCCGCGCCCTGGGTGCCTATTACAT
>DASSCX010000119.1:0-11755 GCA_035697425.1 Pyrinomonadaceae bacterium
GGGTTGCAAAACCGCTTTGTTAAGAACCCACGGGAACTAGTGGACGAGTGGACGATGGGATTACAGACTCGCAGCATGTTCTTTGAACAGCTTGAGAGAGAGCTAATCCAAAGTCTCGACAATCCCAGAATTCGTTATCTCGATCTTTACATCAGCAACTTCGACCACGTTGCCCATCACAATCGGGATCGTCAGTCACAGATGATTGAGTTGCAGGAGATGGATAGTCTGGTGGGTCGTATCTGGACTGCAATTGAGAAAAGCCCCCTGGCAGCGGAGACGGCCTTTGTAATGGTGTCTGATCACGGGTTCAATACCGATGAGAAGATTTATAGCCAGGGCTACAACCTGGTGAAACTGCTTGGTAGCCGCGCCGGCGGCGGACACCATGTGATTACGAAGCGGCGACTAATGCTCGACTACGCGATCAAGGGCGTCTATTTTATGGTGCCTTTGATCACCACTACCACGGACGACTCTTATTATCTAAAGGGCCAGGGCACTTCCTATCCAACAGTTCTTCTCGACTTCGATGGCAACGAGCGCTCCTCGATTCATTTGCGCGACAACGATCTAAATCTCCTGCACATCCTGTTGCAGCAACTACAACACAAGAAATTATCGGAACCGTTGCGACGCGCCGCGACTGACGCCTTTTTTGCGACTGTGGAGCGGCGCCGCTCGAAATGGCAACTTAGTCTCAACGAACTAAACGAAGAGCTCGCAGCTCTGCGGTTGCGCATCGAGGAGCAAAGAAAACTCTGGGAAGCGCAGCCAAAGACTTTTTCGCGCCAGGAAGTCGAACAAGGCTACGACGATCAAAAAAAGCGAGTCTTTGCGCAACTCGAAAAACTAACCGGTCAGGAGAAGAGTTACACCGAGTATGCTCGCACGCTCGCGAACCTGCTGGCACTCAGAAAGGAGAGTTTCAATCCCGGCAAACTTAAGATTGAAGATCTGATAGCTAAAAACGCGATGGGCGAACGCAACAGTATTTATAACTTGCAGAACTACATCGTTGGAGAAGCGCCTGCTGGCCTGCAGCTGCGCGCGGACGGCTCGCTTGATCTGGAAAAGAGTTTTGTGCGGGTCGATTATTTTGCCCTGCTTCAGAATGTCGCCGTCAAGAATAATGTTCAGCCCGCTGTTACCAACCGGCCGATCGATATGGTGGCCAACAGAATTCCAGCGATCCAGCTACAGCATTTGGTGAATGAAGAAAAACTGACGTCGGACGTAATTTGGGTCAATGGCGGCTCGGACAAGCAAGCTTTGATAATGGCGCGGGCAGACTCTCAGGGTGGCTTGAGCTTTCGCTACCTGCCAATCAGGAGACTAACTCAAGACGGGCGGGACAACTTTCATTTTGAAGAGGTTGCCTGGCAACCCGATTTGCCACTGCAATTCTTCGAAGATGAGAAGCTCATTATTCCTCCGGGGCAGGATCGCGCCGCCTGGCTCAGTCAGTGGCATACCGATCTGGAGTGGTTGCACGCACTGCATCTCACTAAATACTCCAACGGACTTATCGGACTCTATGAAGAACTTGCTCATCATAAAAACCCGCGACTCGATCTCGAGGAGCCCGACATCACTCCTACTGAAAAACTAAGCCGCCGCTTTATCCAACGGCAAAGAAACTTAGCTGAGGCCGATCTCCTGATTGTCGCCAACAACCATTGGAACTTCGACGTGCGTGGCTTTAATCCGGGCGGTAATCATGGCTCCTTTCTGCGGGTGTCGACACACTCGACCTTTATGCTGGCAGGTGGCGAGAAAACTCAATTGCCGCGCGGCGTTGTCGTCGACGAGCCTTATGACAGCCTTAGCTTCATGCCGACCATGCTGGCCTTAACGGGAAATTTGCGGGATGATAAGACTCCTCTTCCCGTTTTGTGGAGCAAAGGCTTTCGCCGGTTTCCCGGACGTCTGGTCCAGGAAGTTTTACCGGCCACGCCGGGAATTCAACGAATCGCAGTTACGGGAGCAAATCCGACGCGCTGATGGCTTCTGATGCAGAATTGAGTTCTGACTGGCAGGATGCTGAGATTGACGAACTCGTAGAGGATCCGGAGCCGCCTGGTTCCAGTGGCTCCCGACGTTCATTCATTTGGCTGCAAGCGTTCGCGTTCCTGCTCGGGATCGGCCTCCTCGCCTACGTCATCAACCGTGTCGGTGTGCAGCCGATCTTCGATGCCCTCTTTCGCGTCGGCTTCGGTTTCTTCTTTGTAATCGGCATTAGCGGCCTCAGACACTTCCTCCGCACCATTGCGATGAGAGCGGCCGTGCCCAGCGAACACCGTCGCATTAGTTTTATTCACGCATTCGCCGCTCGCCTCGGCGGTGAAGCAATTAGCTTCCTAACTTTCACCGGACCATTACTGGGCGAAGCTACAAAAGTCGCCCTGCTTCGCAAACGTGTGCCGTTAACTTACGGCGTGCCCGCGCTCGTCGTTGATAACCTGATCTACAACCTCTCAGTAGTCTTTTTTGTTTTGACCGGCGCCTGCGTAATGTTGTTTGCCTACCAGCTGCCGCCGGAAGTTCATTACGTGCTCATCGGAATTGCGTCTGTAGCAGCGCTCGGGATTGTAATTGCGGGGTTAGCTGCGAGGCGCCGGATCCTGCTGATGACCTGGATCATCGACCGCCTCGCACAATTGCGACTCAGTCCAAAAGTAATTCTGAAACGACGGCAGCATATCTTTCACCTCGAATCAAAAGTCTACGACTTTTACAAACATCACCCGAAAGCTTTCTTTGGCATGATTGTCTGCAACCTGTTGGCGCATCTGTCGAGTGTTGTGGAAGTCTACGTCACCTTGCGAATGCTTGGTTTCAATCCCCTCGTTTCCCAGGCGTATATAATCGAGTCGCTGACGAAAGTTATTAACGTCACCTTTGCCTTTGTTCCCGGCACTATCGGAGTCTACGAAGGCGGCACGGAAGTTATCCTGCAGGCGCTCGGTTTTGCGCAGGCAACCGGCGTGGCCCTTGCCCTCGTGCGCAAGGCGGCAATTCTTTTTTGGACTTCCATCGGGTTGCTGGTGCTGACCTGGCGCACCGCGCCGAATGCGTGGGGCCGGGTCCTTGATCGCAGCCCGCGTTTGAGAACGTTTATGGACAGCCTCGTACTATCAAACATTGCCCATCGCCCGGCTCGCACCGCAGTGAGCGTTCTTGGCACCGCAGTTGGTGTGCTGTTGATTGTTTTCACCGTAGGGCTTTCACATGGAGTGCTTCACGAAAGAGGCCGCCGCGAATCCAACATCGGCGCCGAGATAATGGTGCGCGCGTCTGGCACTTTAGGATTTGGGGGCTCTTCCCCATTTGTACTACCTGTTTCGCGTGCGACTGAAATAGCTGCGATTCCCGGTGTGCGCGCTGCCACGCCCTTGGGCCAAGCCCTTGATCGCAGCGACGCCGGCTTCGGCACACGCCTGCTTGACGGCATCAATTTTGACGAATACTCCCGCTTAACCGGGATGCGCATGCGCGAAGGAGTGCCGCTCTCGGGTGGTGATGAGGCGATCGTCGATCCGGTCTGGCAACAGAATCGGCACGCAGTGGTCGGCTCAACCGTCCAAATCTTCGAAAGGCCGTTCAAGATTGTCGGGGTCTACGAGCCACCTGGCGGCGGTCGCGTTAAGATCCCGCTCGCGACCATGCAGGAACAGGAGGGCGGCGAAGGTAAGACGTCAGCCATACTGGTTGCAGCTAACGATCCGGCACAACAGGAAACTATCGCGGCGCGCATTCGCGAGCGCTTTCCCGACGACCAGATTATTTTCACGCGCGACTTGCCTGAGCTTTATGCTTCCGGAGTGCCGGCGCTGAATATCTTCATCAAAGTTGTAGTTGGAGTGGCGGCCGCGATCAGCATGCTCGTAATACTACTGGCGATGTACACGACGGTGACCGAGCGAACGCGGCAGATTGGTATATTGAAAGCGCTTGGTATGTCGAAGCCTGCGATCGCCTGGGTGATTGAAAAAGAAGCGTTGCTCGTCAGTTTTCTCGGCGTTGCTGTCGGCGTGTTGCTTACCCTCGTAGCCCGTTTCTTTGTGATGCGCGTTACGAGTTTGACGATTGAGATCGAGCCACAATGGGTTCTGATTTCACTTCTGGTCGGTTTGTTCGGTGGCAGTCTCGGAGCTCTGTATCCGGCCTTGCGCGCCGCTCGTCAGGATGCGGTTGATGCGTTGAGTTACGAGTGAGCGACTGCAAGCAATTTCTTTCCCCCTTTGCCCCCTTTTTCCATGATCGCGGGTACTGAGTAGTTTTGGAAGTTAGGTCTTTAGCCTGTCGGCCCACCGGCTACCGACTTGGTGGGACTGACATCATTCCGAAACTGCATCAAATCCCTAATGGCGCCCAAGTTGGGAGGGGCGCACACCAGTTCCAGGAGGACCGAACTCATGTCAATCGCTCGCATTACTGAACTCAGTTCAACATCAAGCCAGAGTTTCGAGGATGCTATTCAATCGGGTGTAGCTCGAGCTTGCCGGACACTGCGTAATGTCCGCAGTGCCTGGGTGAAGGAGCAGCAGATTCGTATCGATAAAGACACCATCGTGGAGTATCAAGTTAACCTGATGATTACTTTCGTGCTCGACGAAGATAACGAAGACAAGGTTGCGTAGTGGGCCCAAAGTTGGCTAGGCAGACCGGCTGAGTTCAACGGACTAAGTCAGTTGCCTAGACCACAACACGGACCGAGAGACAGGCGAAGCACCTTGGTTCGTCTCATTCACACCTGACTTCAGTCAGGTGATGAGTATCGGGCGGGATGTTTAGAAACCGTTTAAAACGGTTTCCCTGGATCGCCGACCATTTACACCTGGCTAAAGGTGAGAATGAGAGAGCATTTAACAGCTCTCAACTCGTCAATCAATCATCCTAAATTTGACTCATCTATGAACTACAATCGATCGCTGTTCACGTCGCTCCTGGGTGGTTTGCTTTTAGCTAACGAGTTTATCGCTTGTACCCAAATCTCTGAAGTAGCGACTTCCCAAGAGTCAAAGCAGACGAAGCCAGCACCGAACGTTTGTCCGTCTGCCACACTTCTGCCGGTAATGGAAAAGATTGCCTCTCGGACCGCTGGCCCCGTTGGCGTGGCTGTGGGTTTGGCCGAAGGCGGTGAGGTCATCACGGTCAACGGCCAACAGCATTTTCCCATGCAGAGCGTTTACAAGTTACCGATCGGCATGGCTGTGCTCCAGCAGGTCGATCAGGGCACCTTGAAGCTGGAACAGCAGATCACCTTCAAGCCAGTTGAGTTCGTTCGAGAAGGTATGCACAGTCCAATCCGCGACAAGCATCCCCGTGGTGGAGAACTTTCTTTAGCTGAACTTCTGCGTTATGCCGTCTCGGAAAGTGATGGCACGGCGTCAGACGTTCTGATGCGCACGGCTGGTGGTGCCAAAGTAATCAACGATTACCTGCTCGGGCTGGGGATTAACGGAATCATGGTTGTCGATACCGAGCTGGAAATCGGGAAAAGTGTGGAGATCCAGTACCGTAATTGGGCGACTCCGGAAGCAGCTCTCGCTCTCATGAAGGTTGTGGCTGAAGGACGCAGTTTTTCCCCACAGTCGCAGGCGTTGTTGATGAAACTAATTACAGAAACGCCAACAGGACCGAAGCGCATCAAAGGTCTGCTGCCGCCCGGTACTGTCGTGGCACACAAAACTGGCACTGGGCGGGGTGGAGGAATGACTCGGGCCGTTAATGATATTGGTCTAGTTACCCTGCCGGATGGCAAACGTTTGGCCGTCGCAGTTTTCGTGTCTGACACGAAGTTGAATCCGGAGGCTTGTGAGGCGGTAATCGCCGAAATCTCTCGAGCAGCCTGGGACTGTTGGACAAAGACCAAGCCCACTTCGCCGCAGCCTTGATTTTTGTTAAGGAGCTAATCAGATGATCGCTATCGCATCACGACTTTTCGTAATTGCCTGCTTATTGCTGCTTGGTTGCGGCACAACGCTCAATGTGAACTCGGCCGAAAACCAGATCACTCCTCGCGTGGGCCAGGAGTTTTCCCTCAAGGTTGGCCAACAGCTAAACCTTGACGGAGTTGACCTGCAGGTAAAGTTTACCGGTGTTTCTCAGGACTCTCGCTGTCCGTCAAACGTCAATTGCGTTTGGGCAGGCAATGCTGAGGTCACTTTGAATTTGCTTCACAACAAGTGCAACACGAGCATTATCCTAAACACACACCGCACCTCAGGAACTGGCGACGAGGCCAAGGTCGGGCCTTTTCGCATTAAGCTCGTTAAGCTGGATCCTTATCCGCACACGGAAAAAAAGATCGCGCCCGGCGACTACGCCGCGACGCTCCTGGTTACTAAAGAATAATTCCCGGCTACAACCCAAACTTTTGCAATGCCAAAATACGTCGCCTTCCTCCGCGCCATAAATGTCGGTGGCCACCTCGTGAAGATGGATTATCTGCGCACCCTATTCGAGGCGCTGGGTTTTACAAATGTGGAGACGTTCATTGCCAGTGGCAACGTCATCTTCGACGCTAAGTCTACAAACACTGGATCATTGGAAAAGAAGATCGAGAAGCACCTGCTGAAGAGTCTGGGTTACGAAGTGGCGACATTTGTGCGCTCGATCGCCGATGTTGAGAGAATCGCTGGCGCCACACCTTTCAGTACCGCGGAACTCAAGCGAGACTTCCACGCCCTCTACGTTGGGTTTCTCGCGGAGTCGCCGTCGGAGGATTCGCGGCGAGAACTCGCCAAGTGCAGCAACAAGTTCAATGACTTCGCCTTTACGGAGCGAGAAGTGTTCTGGTTATGCCGGGTCAAATTCAGCGAGACAGATTTTTCCGGAGCGCGACTGGAGAAGATCTTGAAGATGAAGACGACCTTACGGAATGTAAATACCCCGCAACGCATCGCCGCAAAGTATCCCACGCCTCGCAGCTGATCACATTTGTGCGGCGCCGCTGTTAAATATCACGGCTTTCAACTTGTCCCAGACATCGTCGGGTTTGAGCTCTACTAGGCACGCCGGTTTGAATTCGGCAGGTCGGGGATAGGTGCACTCAGTTTGATGGCAGCGTACACATTCAAATTGGGAGGCGAGCTGAACCTGGTGTTTGCCGGTGGCTCCGACAAGTCGCGGATCAGTGGCGCCGTAAATTGTGACAGAGGGAACGTCCAGCGCGGCGGCGATGTGACTCAAGCCAGTGTCAAGACCTACAGTTCCGTGAGCCTGGCTGATAATCGCCGCTTTCTCGGAGATTGAGAGAGGCGGCAGCACGGTCGCTCGTTCATGCCCATCTCTGATTGCCATTGCACGCAGTCGCTCGGCTTGATCGCCCCACGGCAGCACTACATAAAAACCCGCCGCAACCGCTCGCTTCAGTAATTCCTGCCAATACCGCTCCGGCCAAACCTTCGACGCCCAACTGGTACTGTGAATGAACACGACGTAGGGCTTGGGCAATTGCAGATGGGGCACGGCTAATTTCTCGCGCACAATTCCGTAGTCGGCGGCAGTGTTGGGAAAAGGATAGCCCAACGATGCGGCCAGCAAGCGCCTCATGCGCAAAATCGAGTGCATGCCTTTGGGAACAGCAAATTGCTTCTGATAGAAAAACTGCGCACCCCAATCGTGGACGCCGCGCCGGTCATGGCCCGCCCGCAGGCCTTTCGCAAGCCGGCTGGCAAACGCACTCTTAAAACCACCCTGGAGGTCGATAATAAGATCGTAGTTCCTCGCCCGCAGGCGTTTCAGTAACGCTTGCGGTTCGCCGCTCTGAAAAGCGTCGAGCCAGTTCTTTCCCCAACGGCGCAATGCGGTAGGGAATACATTCTCGACATCAGAGTGCCAGCTCGGCACTTGCGCAAACGACTCGTCTACTACCCAATCGAATTTTATTCCAGGGATTGCGTTGGCGGCATCGGTGAGTGCGGGGAGTGTCTGCACTAGATCTCCCATCGCGGAGAGCCTGACAATTAAGATACGCATGGAGTGTGGCTGCTTCGAATTGTATAGTCACGAATCATCAGTGTCTAACAGCGGATAGAGTATGGCAGACCGGCTTGCACAAAATGTCGTGTTGTAAATCACAACCATATTCTACTGCCCCTTTTATTCTCACCTGGCTTGAGCCAGGTGGAAATTTGGTCGACGATCCCAGGAAACCGTTTAAACGGTTTCCATCCCTCGCGCTCATTCATCACCTGACTGAAGTCAGGTGTGAATGAGATCGAACCAAGGCGTTTCTTGTGAAGGTCGGCATCAGTCGACGTTGACGCACGCAAGGCACGCTTCTATTCTCTAATCGCTCGTGAAACTACAGTCCCGTCAGCCCGCTTGAAAATCACTGCCACCATTATCACCCTCAACGAGGCGGAACATATCCGGCTCGCCTGTGACTCCGTTTCCTGGGCTGACGAGATCCTCGTGGTCGACTCAGGATCAACTGACAACACGCGCGAGCTGGCACGAGCATGTGGCGCGCGCGTCATGGAAAACGCCTGGCCCGGGTTCGCCGCCCAAAAACAATTCGCGGCGCAGCAGGCTTCGCACGAGTGGATTTTTAGTCTCGACGCGGATGAACGCGTTTCGGCTGAATTGAGAACTTCGATCCTGGCCCTGCGAGAACTTGATGAGAATCGGCTTGCTGACGGTTACTCTATTGCTCGACGGGCATTCTACATGGGACGTTGGATTCGCGGCGGCGGCTGGTATCCCGATCGACAGTTGCGTCTCTATCGAAAAACACGGGGACATTGGGAAGGACCTCACATTCATGAATCGGTAAAGCTGGATCCGGGAGCGCGCGTTGAAGAATTAAGCGGCGACATTCTTCATTACCCTGGCAGTGATGCCGCCGAACATCACCGCCTGATTGGCGAACGCTACGCGCCATTGGCGGCGCGGCAGATGTTTGAAGAAGGCCGGCGTACTTCCCCGCTTAAGATTGCGATCGTTGGTCCCGCCACCTTCGTGCGGAGTTTTATTCTGAAAGGAGGTTTTCGCGATGGCCTCGCTGGTTTTAGCATCGCTCGTTTTGCGGCTGACCACGCGTTTCTCAAGTATCTGATGTTGTGGGAACTCCAGAATGGCTCGAAACAGTAAATGGACGACTCCAATTCACCGATCACACTCCGCCTTGCTACCTCGCAAGATATTCCGCCGTTACAGACTCTGATCGATCAATCTGTGCGCGCACTAAGCGTCGATTACTACACGCCTCAGCAAATCGAGAGCGCGCTCGCAAACGTCTTCGGCGTGGACACGCAATTGATTTCGGATCAAACCTACTTTGTCGCTGTAGCTGGTGGTCAAATAGTTGGCGGCGGCGGTTGGAGTAAGCGCAAAACGCTATTTGGCGGCGACCAGGCGAAGTCTGATGAAACAGACGCAGTGCTGATTCCCGGCCAGCAGCCGGCGCGCCTGCGAGCCTTCTACGTCCATCCCGAGTGGTCACGCCGTGGCATCGGTAGACTAATCACTAAAGCCTGCGAGACTGCAGCACGAGATGCCGGCTTCACTGCAGTCGAGTTGATTGCGACGCTGCCCGGTCAGCCGCTTTACGAAGCCAACGGCTATGAAATTGTTTGCCCTTTCGAAATTCCCCTACCGAATAGTTTGTCGCTACCGGCTTTTCGCATGGCCAAGAATTTGAGATCCAAGTAACTAAGGAACTGCCATCGCTTCGCTTGCGCTACGAGCCGCGCTATTATTTCCCCGCCGCTCATCTCTCCAAGGCCCGGACCATGAACGACTTTCTCGATGATTTTCGTCAAACGGTAGAAGCCGCCGCCGCGCGCTTGCTTTCGCTGTCGCCTTCCGCGAGTCAGTCTCCCCCGTCGCCCGGCAAGTGGTCGCCACGGGAAGTGATTGGTCACTTGATCGATTCAGCCGCCAACAACCACCAACGCTTCGTGCGCGCCCAGTTTACTGATGACCTCCAGTTTCACGGTTATGAACAAGCCGAGTGGGTAGGCATCCAGGGTTATAACGACGAGAGCTGGGAACAACTTGTTCAGCTTTGGAAGCTCTACAACCTGCACCTGCTACACCTGATCAGCAGGATTCCCACTGAACAACTGACGAAGCAACGGCGCAAACATAATCTCCATCAGCTTGCCTGGCAGGCGATTCCTGAGGAGCAGCCGGCGACGTTGGAATACTTCATTCGAGACTACCTGGGACATCTAAAGCACCATCTCCGGCAGATCTCCGGCATCATGAAGGACTAGAGTCTGACGAGTATGCCTTACAAACCTCTCAAGGCGTTTGGCTATGCTGTGCTGATTTGGGTGGTGGGCTTTGTCTGGGGCAGTATCGTTTTTATGACGCCGGCACTTCGATCCACGCCGCCAATACCTTACGTTTCTCGCAACCCCGCGATCAGTTTCCCGATTATCCTAATTTGGACTGTGTTGACGTTGTTGCTCGCGCGCAGCTACTTGAAAGCGGCACGAGAAAAGGAACGGGAAGGATTAGGGCTCGGCCTGATTTTTGTAATCGTTAACTTCGTCCTGGACCTTGTCGTGCTCGTGCTTTTGTTACAGACCGGGTTCGGCTATTTCATCTCCGCGAGTGTCTGGTTCGCCTATGCGACCCTGTTCTTAATCCCGTGGCTAACCGGCCGCACGCTCGCGAGTGCCCCTTCTAATACGAAAACCTAACAA
Source organism: Pyrinomonadaceae bacterium (assembly GCA_035697425.1). Classification (GTDB taxonomy): domain Bacteria; phylum Acidobacteriota; class Blastocatellia; order Pyrinomonadales; family Pyrinomonadaceae; genus PSRF01. Next base: position 10,665 of record DASSCX010000119.1, read on the forward strand.
ACGGAATGGAGTTTCAAGCTATGGCTTACACTTATGAACAGCTAAAACATATGACGGTCGCCGAACTGCGCGAAATCGCCAAGGGAACCGATGGTGAAATCGTGCAAGGCTACACCCAGCTAAACAAGGAACACCTAGTGGGTGCACTGGCTAAGGCGCTGGGAATTCAACACGAACACCACGATGTGGTGGGCGTGGACAAGGCGGCAATCAAGTCGCGGATTCGCGAGCTGAAGCAGAAGCGAGAGGCTGCGCTCGCTGCTCATGATCACGCTGAGCTAAAGATGGTGCGGCGCACAATTCACCGCTTGAAGCGGCGGATTCATAGGGCGACGGTCTAATTTTGGAGTGCGGTGGTAAGCCCAGCGCGACACCGTTTTAGTTAGGTAAGTAACTCTCAATGAGGCAAAGATAAAGTCGATCCAAAGCGGCGTCGCGCTGCGCTTGCCGTCGCACTCCAAAGCGCCATTCTATTGAGCCTTTCTATTCAGCTCCTTCAAGAACTCTTTGGCGAGCCACATTCGATGATGTTCTGACTGATCTCACCTATTAATTCGCTTGGCGCGCCCGCGCCATGAAGGCTTCGATCTCTTTCAGTTTTCGCGGCAGCGCTGCCGTCATCCAGCGCGTTCCGGTTTCCGTTACCAGCATATCGTCCTCAATGCGCACGCCGATGCCTTTGTACTTCTCAAATGCCGGTCGAATTTCCTGCTTGAACTTTTCCCACTCCTCGGGCTTGAAGTTGAAAGGCCGATTATCTAACGCATCAAGTCGCACATAGATTCCGGGCTCGTTTGTAAACACCATCCCCGGCTCCAACTTCGCGGTATTGCCAACGTCGTGCACATTCATCCCTAGCCAGTGAGTTGTGCCGTGCATAAACCAAAGCCGGTACTGTTCCGAATTGCGATCGGTAATCAAACCGAGCTTGAGTAGTCCGGTCTTGATTACTTCGGTAGCGGCGCGATGCACGTCGGAATAGATGGCGCCCGGACGAATCACCTTTGCTCCTGCCTCTTGCGCGTCGAAAACAATCTGGTAGACCTCAGCCTGAGCGGGAGTGAACCTCCCGCTCACGGGAAATGTTCGCG
>DASSCX010000120.1:0-9903 GCA_035697425.1 Pyrinomonadaceae bacterium
TTCTGTCTATCTCGAGTTTGAAGACGTTTCGGAATTCATGACTGAACTGAAGCATCTGGTACGCACGCGCGCGACGTCCGGAAGCAAGAAATCCTAAACCCGAGATATAACTTGGCGCCGATGGTTAAACCGTCTCGCATAACTGGTCTTGAACGGCTTGAACTGCTGCGACTCCGCGACCGCGTCGGGCGCCTGTTTGCAGCGTTACAGGAAGCCACGGTAGCTGAGGATCCTTTAGCTTCCGGGGCGTGGGCACCGCCAGTAGATCTTTGTGAGGCGAAAGACGCCATCTATGTGCGTGTCGAACTCCCAGGCCTTACGGCGGATCAAATTCAAATTGGGGTGACGAATACGCAATTGCGAATCTGGGGCGAGAAAAAGCGCAGCCTGCCGCCGCAGCCAATTACTTCGCATCTCTGTTCCGAGCGCAGTTATGGACGTTTTAGCCGTCTCGTTCCCTTGCGTTGGACGTTCAGTGTTCGCGAGGCCACCGCTGAGCTGGGAAATGGTTTATTGCTGATTCGCCTTCCCAAAATCGAAGATCGACGCGGAGCTGAATACAAACTGACGGTGAAGGAAACAGGGCGCAAGTAGATCACAAAGGCGTTTCCAAAACCTTTTACTTACGAATGAAGTAGAATCAATCATATGGCGATTATCAAAGAAGCAGACATAACCCAGGGACTCGAAACGACAGATGCCGACCAACAGCTGCAGATCCCCAACGATCTGCCGGTATTGCCCCTGCGCGACATCGTTATTTATCCGTTCATGATTGTTCCGCTCTTTGTCTCGCGCGAAAAATCAATTCGCGCGGTTGACGAAGCTCTTGGCGAGAACCGCATGATTCTGCTCGCCTCTCAAAAAGATCTCGACAAAGAAGAACCGGCGGCAGATGACCTTTACCGTGTCGGCACAGCGGCGGTGATCATGCGCATGCTGAAGTTACCGGATGGGCGCATCAGGATTTTGGTTCAGGGCCTTGCTCGCGCCGAGATTGAATCGGTTGACACGAACGGCGAGTACATTCGCTCGCGTGTGCGAGTGATGCAGGAGATTCTTCCGCCCGAGCGGTCGCTGGAAGTGGAAGCCTTGATTCGCAATGTGCGCGCTTCGATGGAAAAGGCGATCAATCTGGGCAAGAACATTTCTCCGGAAGTAATGGCCATCATTGCGAACCTGGACGACGCCGGTCGCCTTGCCGATCTGTCCGCTTCAAATCTCGAGTTGAAAGTCGAAGACGCGCAATCGGTGCTTGATATTCCCGACACCACGGTGCGCTTGCGGCGAGTGAATGAACTCCTCAACAAAGAAATCGAAGTCCTCACAGTCCAGCAGGAAATCAATACCCAAGCCCGGGCTGACATTGATCGTTCGCAACGCGAGTTTTATCTGCGTCAACAGATGAAGGCGATTCAAAGCGAGCTAGGAGAAGGCAACGAGCTGGCAGAGGAGATTGCTCAGTTTAGGGAGAAAATCGAAGCTGCGGGAATGCCCAAGGCTGCTGAAGACGAGGCGCTGCGTCAGTTAAAGAAACTCGAACGGATGCATCCTGACGCTGCCGAAACTGCCACTCTGCGTAATTGGATGGAGATCATGACCGATCTCCCCTGGTCGAAGGCTTCGTCTGACAACCTCGATTTGCAGAAGGCGGAAGAAATCCTGAACGAGGATCATTACGGGCTGGAGAAAGTTAAAGACCGCATCATCGAAGCGCTCGCGGTGCGCAAGCTTAAAGAGAAACCGAAGGGCCCGATTCTTTGTCTCGTGGGTCCGCCGGGCGTTGGTAAGACTTCGCTGGGACGCTCAGTGGCGCGCGCCCTGGGGCGCAAATTCGTACGGCTTTCCCTTGGCGGTGTTCATGATGAGGCTGAGATTCGCGGCCATCGTCGAACATACGTGGGCGCAATGCCGGGTCGTGTCGTTCAGGCGATTCAACAGGCGGGCACTAACAATCCGCTAATCATGCTCGACGAGATCGACAAAGTTGGCGCTGATTTTCGCGGCGACCCGTCGTCGGCACTCCTGGAAGTTCTTGATCCGGAACAGAACAATAGTTTTCGCGATAACTATCTCGGTCTGACGTTCGATCTCTCCAATGTAATCTTCATGACGACGGCGAATGTGCTGGACACAATTCAGCCGGCGTTGCGTGATCGCATGGAAGTAATTCGACTGGCGGGTTACACGGAAGAAGAGAAACGTGAGATTGCACTGCGACACCTGATGCCGAAACAGATGGAAGAGAATGGCATCACCGCACGCGACCTGCACATTTCCAAGACAGCACTGACTGCAATCATTCAGCAATACACGCAGGAAGCGGGACTGCGCCAACTGGAACGCGAAATTTCCAGAATCTGCCGCAAAGTTGCGCGACGCATCGCCGAAGGACACAAAGGCGCCGTTAGAGTTTCCTTGAAGAACCTGCACGAGTTCCTGGGCGCTCCGAAGATCATCCCCGAGGAAGTGCTGAAGAAGGATCAAATTGGAGTGGCAACTGGCCTGGCGTGGACCGCCGTTGGTGGGGACGTTCTGTTCGTGGAAGCGCTGCGTATGAAAGGCAAAGGTAATCTTGTCTTGACGGGACAGCTTGGCGAAGTGATGCGGGAATCGGCCCAGGCTGCCTACTCGTACGCTAAATCTCGAGCTAAGGAACTCGAGATCAATGAAGAGGACTTTGCCAACTACGATCTCCACATTCACATTCCTGAAGGCGCAATCCCGAAGGATGGTCCGTCTGCCGGAATTACGCTTGCCACGGCGATGGTGTCAGCCCTCTCACAACGCGCCATCTTGAAGGATGTGGCGATGACTGGAGAAATCACTCTCCGCGGAAATGTTCTTCCGGTCGGGGGAATTAAAGAAAAAGTCCTGGCTGCTCGTCGGGCGCGCGTCTCGACGATCCTCCTCCCGCTTCAAAACCGGCGCGACCTTGATGAAGTTCCTAAGGAACCTTTCAAGGACATTAAGTTCGTATTTGTGGAAAACATGCGGCAGGTGTTTCGTGAGGCGTTAAAGGAGAAGGTGGTTCCACCCGTTACTTCGGGACCAAGGCCACAACGACTGCCGCAGGCGGCGACTAGTCGGGTCAATCAGTAAAGAGAGTCCGAAGTCCAAAGTCCAAGGTCAAAGGTCCAAGGTCCAAGGTCCTTTTTGCGAAGCGGACTTTGGACGTTGGACTATTGGTACAGGTACGAGAAGCTCTTCTTCTGATCCCACGCGATGCTTTCGATATTGTCGCCATCCCGGGTCAGCAGTTCTTCACTAATCTGATCCGTTCTCACCTCAGGGCTAATATCCACCGAGTAGGCGAGCGTCCCCAGCCCTTCTTTTTCGTTTTGACTCATACCCCGCAGCTCTGAGTCGAAGCTGTGCGATTGCAAGACTTCTCTGAGCGCGCTTTGGGTTTGCGTGACGTTACGCGATTCAATCTTCAGATCCATCGAGCGGAAAACCTGTTCACGTTCGCGATACTCCAGCACCCACAGCAGCAGAACGGAAAAGATCGTCAGGATCAGTGAGAGATCCCAGCGGCCGACGCCTGTTCCTAAGCCAATCGCCAAACTGATCAGTAGCACCGTGATTTCCTTCGGGTCACGAATGTTGGTGCGGAAGCGCACCACGGACACGGCGGCGAAGATGCCAAATGCACGCGCCGCGTTATCGCCCACGATAATCATCAACGCCGACGCCACGACCGCGAGCAGGATCTGAGTTTGTGCTACATAGGGATTTTGCTTAAGACCCATTACGCGTCGCCGCGGGCGATAAGCGAGCACTGCTCCAAGAATCGCTGCCAGTATTAAGCGCAAAGACAGCTGCGCCAGCGTCTCGGCCCAAGTGAGCGCCCGGCCGGTTGCGGTGGATTGGTCCGGCGTGCTGAAGACTTCGCCAAAAATACCAGGCGCAGAGCTTGTTGCAGGAGTCTCTCGCGGGGCAGGTCGTGATTCAGTTGGCCCTGCTTCAACACGCGAATCAACTGCGGCCGGCGCCATAGCTTCGCGTCGTTGTTCTGCGCTCTTGCTGGCGAGAAAGTAAACGGCGAATGCGCTGAAAAAAAGGACGCCGAGAAACACGGCAATCAAAGTGATCGTTTCTTTGCGATTCTTGAGACTCAGCTTAAGCAATCATTTTTCCTTTTCGCATCGCTATGTCGTCCGCACTGTGGCCCACGAAAAATGCCTGGCTATCGAATTTCTCGCCACGTGCTGCGGCGGGAAGACGACGGTAAGTGCCGTCGGCTTGCAACTCTCTCGCTTTGACGTTGTCTCGTAGATAAGCAGCGAGCACTACGTCTCGGAGGTAGTTCTTGATCTGGCGATCGCGCACTGGGGCTAAGACTTCAATGCGATGTTTCAAGTTTCGCGCCATGAGGTCGGCACTGCCGATGTACAACTCCTCCTGGCCACCATTCTCGAAATAGAAAATGCGACTATGCTCCAGGAATCGCCCCACGACGCTTCGGACCGTGATGGGCTCCGAAAGACCGGGAACTCCAGGTCGCAGCATGCAAATACCGCGGATGATTAAATCGATCTTCACTCCCGCTTGAGCCGCCTCATAAAACTTCATAATCATCTGCTTATCGGCAAGCCGATTAAACTTCGCGACGATCCGCGCTGGACGACCGGCTTTTTGATTTTCAATCTCACGATCAATTAAGGCAGTGATTTGCGACCGGAGCGTTACCGGCGCCACAAACAGCCGCCGATAATCTGTTTGCCGCGAACAGCCCGTCAAATAGTTAAAGAGTTCCGTAGCGTCAGCACCAATCTGCTCGTCGGCCGTGAAGAGGCCCACATCCGTATAAGTGCACGACGTCGTCGGGTTGTAATTTCCTGAGGCAATGTGCGCATAGCGCTTAAGCGAATCTCCTTCGCGGCGCACCACGAGCGTGAGCTTTCCATGGGTCTTCAGACCGATGATGCCGTACACCACGTGGACACCCGCTTGATCCAACTTTCGTGCCCATTCAATGTTGTGCTCTTCATCGAAGCGCGCTTTCAGCTCAATCAAAGCCGTAACCTGTTTGCCTTGTTCGCTCGCCCGAATTAGCGCCGGCGGAATCGGCGAATCGGGACCCGTACGATAGAGACACATCTTGATTGCCACAACATCAGGATCCGCCACCGCTTCGTTGATGAAATCTGTGACGCATGCGTACGAATCGTAAGGGTGATGAACCAGGATGTCGCGCTCTTTGATCAAGTCGAACAGAGGTTTCCCTGACTGCAACCTCTCTGAAACGGCAGGCGCAAATGGTTTGTCTTTTAGGTCAGGCCGATCGAGCTCATACAGAGCCATCAAATCCTGAATACCGAGTGGCCCTTCGACCTCATATACGTCTTCCTCCACCAGGTTGAGTGACTCTGTCAGATATTTGCGCAATACATCCGGCATGTCGGCTGAAATCTCCAGCCGCACAGGACTACCGAAGCGACGCTGCCGAATTTCTCTCTGTAAAACTCGTAGCAGATCTTCAGCTTCCTCTTCGCGAATCTCGATATCGGCGTCCCGTGTAACGCGGAAACAGTAGCTTGGACCGGGATCCATACCGGGGAATAGACTGCTGATGTTTGCCTGAATCAACTCTTCAACGAGGACAAATGTCTCCGCCCGTCCTTCGACTGGAACCAAACGGGGAACAATCGACGGTACCTTTATCCGAACAAAGCGCGGCTCGTTTTTGAACTTTGGCGGATCGGCGGGCGAAGGCCCATCCGAAGCCTGTACCACGAGGCCCAGATTCAGACTAAGCGGCGAGATGTAGGGAAACGGATGTGTCGGGTCGACAGCAAGCGGCGTCAACACCGGAAACACTTTTTCGTTGTAGTAAGCATCAAGCAGCTTTTTCTCAGTCGCGCTTAGCGAGCGATAAGAGGCCACGACGATGCCTTCCGACTCCAGTTGCGGCAGTAGCTCTTCAGTCAGGCACCGCTGCTGCTCGGCAGTCATAGGAATGACGCTCTCCCTAATCATTTGCAACTGCTCGCCCGGAGTCATTCCGTCTAGTGATAGCTGATCGACCTCCTCTTCAAGCTCGTCCTTTAGACCCGAGACGCGGATCATAAAAAACTCGTCGAGATTAGAGCTGAAGATCGAGAGGAATTTCAGTCGCTCGAGCGGTGGATTGCTGTGGTCAAGTGCCTCCTCGAGCACCCGCCGATGAAACTCCAACAAGCTGGCCTCACGATTTATGAACAGATCGGAAGCAGCTAGTTGATCCAACTCGAGCTGCGGCTTGATGGCACTCGTAGCTGGCGTCATTGGGGTTTGTTGTTCGATTGCTGTTGACATTGTTTTTTCGCTCTTCACTGGCCTTTCGTTGCAATAGTTTCCGCGAGGGTGTTTCCCCTAAAACTAGTTAATGGAGCCTCGCAACAACTGGAAATGCCCTAACAGGAGAGCCGGGGGCATAGCTGCTCGGGGAGACTGTTCTATGATTGGGCAAGCTCTGTTCCACTAGAGCGCGCTTCACTGGATGGAAGGTCAAAGCGGCGGGCTAGTTGCTCAGAAAGTTGCGATTCCCGCGATTACGAGGGAAATAGAACAAAACAAGACTGTATTGATTTAGTGCTATCCGGTTGAATTTGAACCACCAGCCTTGCGGAGCCGTGGGCTGGGCCGATCGTAGGCTTGGAGAGCCGACACGCTGACCAGTTCATCAGTCTCGATAATGTAGCCAGTGAGCCGGTTTCCATAGACGCAGCCCGTGTCCAAGCCGATGGCGTGGGCCGCTCGAATCGGCTCCCGGGTGGGCCAATGTCCGAACAAAACCGTTGGTTGACTGTCGTAAACCTCGTACCAGCGGATGCCGTCACGGCTGGTCCGATCCTCGCCGAGGGTTCGAATCTCAGTGAGGTCTTCGGTGGACTGTTTATCGAGAGGGACGCCAGGACGGAGTCCCGCATGGACTACGAGGTGACTATCCAAGTCGATCATTAGTGGTAAGGACCCCAAAAAATCGACGTAAAGCTGCGAGTCTGATTCCAGTTCCGCCGCAGTAATAACTTGCGCATTCTTGAGCGAATTGGACTCACCGCGCCAGTATTTGAGTAGGGCAATGTCGTGATTGCCCAGCACCGACCGAAAGCGCTTGTCGGTGCGGAAAAGTTCCAGAACCTCCCTGCTTTTAGGTCCCTTCGTGATCAAGTCGCCCACGGCAACCACACGGTCGTAAGGCTTTAGGCCGACCAGGTTAAGCAGGGAAATTAGTTCGTCGTAACAACCGTGAATATCGCCTAGAACAATGGTTCGTGACATTGGTTAATCAATACCCTGGGAACTGATTTAGGCGTGGATCCGTTCAATTCTTAGCATTCGCGGTGCCAATTCATTCGCGCTGCCAATTATGGAGCCGGCCAGGGACAATCGATGGAACTGGTTTTGTTCCGGCGCGTGCCAACCTTCAGGAGGCCCAAATGCATCTGTAGCTTGTGTCGATGTTCCAGTGGAAAACTTCACCGTTTTTAACTTTATTAGAAGTAGCGATTGTTTGACACCCCGGAAAACCGTGTGTTAACCTCCGGCTTGGTTGTGGCCCGCAGTAATTGGGCTCATGTCATAGAGGAACTTAAAGTTACCTCAGCAATCATAATCATAATTTTCGAGCGACCCTGACCCGAGCGTCGCTACGGATTTGCGCAATGGCGTTGGAGGAGAGAGATTTGATTTTGTCCCGGTTCCCTCAAATGATTTCGCGCGCGGTGTTCGCCATCGCAGCTGTCGCATTCATCGTTCCCGCTACAAGCAGCTTCGCTCAAATACCTGCGGGGTCTTCTGCCCGTAATATTCAGAACGATGTTGAGAAGGCGGATCCAAGAGTCTCGCAGCTAATTGCCAAGGCCGAGGATCACTTTCGCAAAGGCAAGCTGAATCTGGAAGACAACAAACGCGAGCAGGCGCGGGACGAGTTCGATCGTGCAGTCGATGCGATTCTTGAGTCCGGCATGGATGTTCGTGCCAGTCAGCGTCTCCAAGTTTTCTATCTGGAACTCGTAGAGCGGATCTATCGGGAAGAGGTTCCGAACCAGGTTCCTGCAGGAAACAACAGTCAGCTAGTGGCGCAGAACACGCAGACGCCTGTTCAAACTCCCAAGCCGCAACAAATAGGATTCCTCGATCAAAAGTTTGAACCATCGCCGCTCGATGAGTTGAGCAAGCTCGTGCTGACTCCTGACGAGCAGAACGTTTCTGACGCCGATGTGCTGGCTTTGGAGCAGGCGAAGAACAACGTTAACTTCAAATTCACGATCAATCCCCTCATTCAGCAATACATCAATTTCTATCAAGGTCGTGGCCGCTCGACGATGGAGTCGGGGCTGCGAAAGTCTGGTCAGTACATGAGACTGGCGCGGCAGATTTTTGCGAAGGAAGGCGTTCCGGTTGATGTCACCTGGCTGGGTCAGGTTGAGAGCGCCTGGAAGCCCAAGGCAATGTCCTGGGCCGCAGCGTCCGGTCTTTGGCAATTCATTCCTGGCACGGGCCGGCAATATGGCTTACGCCAGACCGCCTGGATCGACGAGCGCAACAGTTTTGAGCAAGCGACGGCGGCTTCGGCTCGTTATCTGAAAGATCTCGCTGCCCGTTATCAGGGCGATTGGGAACTCGCGATGGCGGCCTATAACACAGGCGCCGGCAATGTCGATCGCGCAATTCAGAGAGCCGGCAGCAGAAGTTTCTGGGCCATCTATCCCTATATTGCCCAGGAAACTCGCAACTACGTTCCTAACATCTTGGCCACGATTCTGATTGCGAAGAATCCTGAGAAGTACGGATTCAAAGGAATCAAGGCCGACGCCCCGATGGCTTATGACCGGGTGCAGGTTCCGACTGCTACTAGTTTGCAGTTAATCGCCGCGGCCACAGACACGTCAGTCGATCATATTCGCAGTCTCAATCCCGAACTGAAGCGCGACATCACTCCTCGTGGCGAGGCGTATGCGGTGCGCGTTCCCGGTGGTCGCTCGAGCCAGTTGGTTTCCGTGCTCAAGCGAATTCCTGGCGACAAGCGCGAGACGGCTCGCGTGGTTTCGATCGCTCCGGGTGAAGACCTTCAGAACGTTGCCAACCGCACGGGGGTCAGCGTCTCGCAGTTGCAGGCGATGAACAATGGCGTCGATTTGAAGTCGACCACGAAACTTGTAGTTCCCAACAGCACGGTTAAATTAACTAGCTGGCGCCGGGCTCAGCCGAGTGCGAATGAAGCGCCAGCCCCGGGATTGACGAAAGTTCGCGCCCGCAAAGGTGACACCATTGCGCGAATTGCTTCTTCGCGTAATCTCGATGCCAACGAACTGGCGCGTCTGAATGGTGTTTCGCCCGAAGCTGAATTAAAGGTCGGTCAGGAAATCAGATTGCCGGCAACGGCTGGCGCGGCTCCCTCACGCCGTCGTTAGTTTTCGACAGTGTAAATCACGTCTTCAGTTCCGCTGAACACGTGGAAAATCAGGAGCGCGCTTGCGATTGATCGTTAGCGCGCTTTTTTCGTAAATCGTAAATCGTGAATCGTGAATCGTAAATCGCGATTGAAACTGAAACCTCAAACCCGAAACCCGAAACCCGAAACTTTGAAGGGAGCTTCCTCACATGCTCTTTCGCACCCTCTCCGCTGCGGTCTACGGCATCGACGCAGACCTCGTTGATATTGAAGTAGACCTAACGCCTACTCGCGGCGAAAACGATACTCTTACTGTAACTATCGTCGGCTTGCCTGATGCCGCGGTGCGCGAATCGCGCGAACGCATCCGCGCGGCAATCACCAACTGCGCCTTCTTCTTTCCCTTTCAAAAGATCACGATCAACCTCGCCCCGGCCGACGTTCGCAAAGAAGGCGCTAGCTTTGATCTGCCGATTGCGCTGGGAATCCTCGGAGCAAACGGCGATCTGGCCGAAGAAAAC
>DASSCX010000121.1:0-2896 GCA_035697425.1 Pyrinomonadaceae bacterium
GATAGGGTCCGCTCAACTGGCCCAACCACAGTACTGCCCCCTCCACCGACACCGAGCGGGACACGTGAATTAACAAAGCCGAAGCGCACTTGGATCGCAATAGTTCTACTCGTGTTGGTTGCTGCGACGATTCTCGTGGGCGGTTATTTCTACGTCACGAGAAAACCGCAGACGACGATTCAATCAATTGCCGTAATGCCATTCATAAACGAGAGTGGCAACGCCGATATTGAGTATCTTTCGGACGGCATGACCGAAACGCTGATCAGCAGTTTGTCACAATTGCAGAATCTGAACGTAAAAGCGCGCTCTTCGGTGTTTCGATACAAGGGGAAGGAATTTGACTCGAAAAAGATTGGTGCGGAATTAAGTGTCCAAGCGATTTTGAACGGGCGCGTGGCGCAGCGGGGCGATCAATTAACGCTGACACTTGAGCTCGTAGATGCGCAGACAGAGAACGTCATTTGGAGTCAGCAATACAATCGCAAGCAAACCGACCTTGTCACACTTCAAAGCGAAATTGCCCGTGATGTTTCCAGCAAACTCAAATCAAAGCTTTCGGGTGCAGATGTGGCGAAGGTTGAAAAGAACTACACCGCTAACGCGGAAGCCTATCAGCTTTATTTGAAAGGAAAGTTCTATTGGAACAAGCGGACGGGCGAATCCCTCAAACAAGCTGTTGACTTCTACCAGCAAGCAATTGAGAAAGATCCGAACTATGCCCTCGCCTATTCAGGTTTGGCTGAAACATACGTTCTCTTTTCCAGTTACGATGTTGCTCCGGCAACCGACAGCATGCCTCAGGCGAAAGCGGCGGCTCTGCGGGCGTTGGAGATTGATGATTCGTTGGCAGAAGCACACACCGCGCTCGGATTTTATCTTTCGAATTATGAATGGGATCGGGATGGCTCGGAAAAGGAATATCGCCGCGCTATCGAACTCAAACCGAATTACTCAACCGCACATCATTGGTTTGGCGCTGACCTCGGGAACGTAAAACGGTTTGACGAGAGTCTTGCCGAGGTCAGGCGTGCCGAGGAACTTGACCCGCTTTCGCCGATCATCGCTACAAATCTTGCTGACATGCTTGTCTTCGCTCGCAGGTATGATGAGGCGATCGCACAATACAAACGCATTCTGGTTCGTAACCCAAATTTTGAATACGGTCACCTGGCTTTGGGTCGGGCATATGGCTCAAACGGAAGTTATCAGGAAGCAATAGCCGAAATGCGCACGGCTATCGAACTGAATAGTGGTTCCTCGACAAAGGGATATTTGGGGCTGTGGCTGGCGAAATCCGGCAAGCGTGCTGAAGCATTAAAGCTGCTCAGCGAGTTAAAACAGGAAGCGACCCGGAATTATGTTCAGGGCTATACGTTTGCAGTTATCTACATTGGGCTTGGTGATAAAACGGAAGCCTTGGACTGGCTTGAAAAGCACATGGAGGCTCGCTCAGAAACTGCCAATACCTATGCAGTTGCTCCAGAGCTTGACGTTCTGCGCTCCGAGCCGCGTTTCAAGGAAATGCTGAAACGGATGAATCTGCCGGAATGAACTTGGACAAGATGACTAAAGAACTGCCAGCCGGTGCCATGCTGTCGCATTACCGCATTCTTTCCAAGATCGGCGAAGGCGGAATGGGTGAAGTCTATTTGGCGGAGGATTCGCGGCTCCAACGTAAAGTAGCGTTGAAAATTCTCCCGGCCGAAATGGCCGCTAACCAGGATCGAATGCGCCGCTTCAAACAAGAGGCGACGGCCGCGGCGGCGCTCAATCATCCCAACATCGCGCACATCTACGAGATTGGTGAGAGTGACGGCACGAACTTCATCGCCATGGAGTTTGTCGACGGCGTTACGCTACGCGACAAGATTCATCGGGAGCGCACCGAATTAAGAAAGCTGTTGCGGTACCTGCAACACGTCGCTGAAGGACTTGCGAAAGCCCACGCCGCCGGGATCGTGCATCGCGATCTGAAACCCGACAACATCATGATCACGCGCGATGGGCATGCCAAGATTTTGGATTTTGGATTGGCCAAACTTATCGAAGGAGAGGGAGAAAGGGAGAGGGGGAGACGCGGGGACGGGGAGACACGAAGAGACCGAAATGAAAATGAAGGGGATACTTGGATCGCCGCATCGCCGCTTCCTCCAGCGCCCGCGTCTCCCCCTCCCCCCGTCGCCACGTCCCCCGGTCTCATCATGGGCACGGTTGGCTACATGTCGCCCGAGCAGGCACAGGGCAAAACGAACGAGATCGATCAGCGTTCCGATATTTTCTCATTCGGTTGCATTTTGTTTGAAGCTGCAACCAGGAAGAAACCGTTTGAAGGCGATTCCGTCGTTAAGTCGCTGCACAGCCTGATCTATGAGCCCGCACCACAAATCAAAGATCTAAATCCGTTAGCGCCCGCGGACCTGCAGCGCATCATCCGTCGCAGTTTGGCAAAGGACAAGGATGAGCGATACCAGACAATCAAAGACGTCGCAATCGAGTTGAAGGAATTACGACGAGAGTTGGAATCCAACGCCGACTTTGACACAACTGTGCCGCCGCCCATCAGTAGTGACGCTGCGCGCGACACTGATAGTGGCGCAGCGATCAATGCCAACACCGCCGCTTCTGCCACGTTGCCGCCCACTGTCTCGAGCGCTGAATACGTAACGCAAGGGATCATGCGGCACAAAGTCGGTGTCGCGATCGCGTTGGTGATCCTGATAGCCGCTGTTGCGCTCTTCGCTTACCTAAGTGCGAGTAAAAGCGAAGCAGCCCTTCACTCAATTGCGGTGCTGCCGTTTCAGAACAAGAGTTCAGACGCAGACACGGAATATCTTTCCGACGGCCTGGCGGAATCGCTGATTTATCGTCTTTCGCAACTGCCGGATCTGAAGGT
>DASSCX010000122.1:0-3987 GCA_035697425.1 Pyrinomonadaceae bacterium
CGCGGTTCCGTCCAATCGGCAGCCCCGCAGTTGGGACACTTAATGTTTGCAACACTGCTTGAGTCGCCGGCGGCCTGCCCTGACTCTTCAATCAGCTTGTCGGCGCGATAACGCGAATTGCACTTGCGGCAGTCGATTAACGGATCGCTAAAGGTGTCTTCGTGTCCGGAGTATTTCCAAACAAGGCGATTCAAAATAATCGATGAATCTAAGCCTTCCATATCGTCTCGTTCGTAGACCATCCACCGCCACCAGGCCTGCTTCACGTTATTGCATAATTCCACGCCCAGCGGGCCGTAGTCCCAGGCGCTACCAAGTCCGCCGTAGATTTCTGAAGAGGGATAAACAAAACCCCGCCGCTTGGCGAGGGAGACAATAGTTTCAATGTTGGGTGCTGACATAGGCGGATAATCGTAAAGGCTGGGCTCGAATTAGTAAACGAGCGCTTAGGGTTCGCGAACAAGAAACGAGGAGCGCAGACCACGCTCCTCGTCATGAAAAACTGAAATAGGGTTGCTGGTTATCTACTGGGCGTTTGCACGTTAACGTCAATCTTCTGCGTGCCACCCCCGAACAATCGTCCGCGAAACATAAACAGCGCCACCAGAATTATGATCACGAAGATTGCGAGAACAGCCACGACGCCGGCGCTGCCGCCACCTCCACCATCTTCAGCCATGAAGGCATCCTCCTGTTAAATGAGCTTGAAAATAGGGGGGCATGATTTGGGGAAAGCTGCGACTCTGTAGTTACCACAAGGAGGAAGAAGTCTCAAGTCTCAGTGGTCTCAAGTCTCAGGTCCCAGCCCCCAGGTCGCGCAAAAAAGTCTCAAGTCCCGAAACTCGAGACTTGAGACTTGAGACTTGAGACATGAGACCTGAGACTTGGGACTTGAGATTTAGGCGCGTCGCCTTCTCCGAGCTGGGGCTTCCGGTGCGGGTCGGGCATCGCCCGGTTGCAAAGTTGGCCGAGGCTGAGGCGGTGTCGCCCCGCTTGGTACAATCCACAGCTCGACGCAATTTTCTTCGCGCAAACCGCCATTGACTACTACGACCCGGGCCGCGTCTATGCCACGCTGATTAACCAGGTAATCTCTGGCCCGCGTAATGAGACGATCAGCTTCTCCGGTGCGACTTGTGCGACCACCATAACCAAAAATGTATGCGGTCGCAGATGGGTCGTTTTGCAGCTCAACTGCGAGATTGTCTAAACGGGCCTTCTGATCGTCGAACGCGCAACTACAACAGACGTCATACTCACCGGCCTCCCGGTGCACCTGGGGAATGCGCGCAACGTTGGTGGCAGCCCGGGCGACCTGCCGGCAGGCCACCTCACCGGATCCATCGTCTACCACCAACGTGGCTGAGACTGTTTGATTTCCCAGTCCAGTTGAGTCGACGGTGATGGTCGGCGTGCCCACACCACTGAGAACCTTTGCTGCAGCGGGACTCACAGTCCACTTGTAATTCAGGGCTAAGGTCCCACTGTAAGAAACATCTGCTGTGTAGGTGATTATTTCACCTTCGCTAACAGTAGCGGGCGCGGAGAGGTTAACCGGGTAAGGGCAAGGAGAGACAGTTGGGGGTACACCCGGTCTGTAATTGAGCGCCACACACTTGATGCGGCCGGCATCGAGACTAATCTCGCGCGTCCAACGCTGGCCGTCTGGGAGACTAATGACAACAGTATGCACACCGGGCGCACGATCCCATGAGCGCCAATCGATTGTTGTGGTTCCTTCGGGCTTGCCGTCGACCTCTATCGGCAATCCGGCCGGGGAAGTTTGAATCTTGATGATTCCATGCTTAGCCGGCTTTCGCTTTTTTGCATAGGCCGTTGAACTGGGATAGGCAACGCAGAAAGTGAGCAACAGAAAAGCGGCAAAGCCAAACTTGGCGCGTTTGCAGTATTCGGTTGGGGCCAATCTAAGTTTCATCTTGGTTAGCCCTCCTCCGTCGTGTCGCCTTGCGTCTTTAGCTTCGCTTTCAGCCTTCGCCGGCGGAGGCTTGCGCCAAAGGCCGCCAGGCCTGAGCCGAACAACAGAAGCGAGGCAGGCTCGGGAATAGGCGCCGGAGTGGGTGTTGGGGCTGGTGTTGATGTTGGTGTTGGTGTTGGACCCGGGATTACCTTGTCGGAATCGTCACCGTCGTCATCCTTAATGAAGAACAATGGAATCGCCGCCAGAAAAAGCAGCGGCCACTTGGGAAAGCCTGCCGCTACTGTGACTTCACCGCAATCACAAACCGTCAACTCGACGTCGCCCTGTGTAACTATGGTTACAGTTTTCTGAGGATCCTGACCATCCAAAGCGATCCCCGTAAGTAACGAGTCGCTGGTACCGGAGGTGGTTGAACTGTCAATAACTCGATCGATCGAAGCAGTTACGCCCGCAACCGGTGCGCTGGAAGTCTGCGAAACGTTAGTTAGACGGAGTGCAGGTGGGTTTTGATAGTTGCCGAATATCTGGATCACATCGCCAATGGTCACCGGACCAGCTTGGGCCGGGGTGTTTGCCAAAAGCAGCATGCCGAGTAGTACGGCTATGGAGCGAAACGCTCGACTCCTCATTGGAAGATCCTTTTGGGTCTTTCCCACTTAGTGGTTGGAAAAGATTTTCGTTCTTAGACCTGGCTGAAGCCTGAGAGGCTGAAAGCTCAGATGGCTTCACCGGTATTAAAAGGAGATGTTCAATGAGATGGTGATTCCATTATAGGACCAAGGTGGACCAGCCGTAAACAAGGAAAGAGGAGGTCTGCTAATCGCAAACCTCCCTCTCGAAGCGTAAAACATCGTTGGCTCTTATTCTGAATCGCCGGCACTCGCGGCTTCAGCCTTGCGCTCCTCATCGCGGAGAACGGCTTTGCGCGAGAGTTTGATCTTGTTGCCCTCTTTTCCAATGCATTTGACGAGGATTTGCTGACCCTCCTTCAGTTCGTCGCGTACGTCTTTGACTCGGCGGTCTGCGATTTCTGAAATATGCAATAGGCCGTCAGTTCCGGGGAAGATCTCAACGAAAGCACCGAAATCGACAATTCTTGAAACGGTGCCTAGATAGCTTTGGCCTATCTCTGCCTCGGCGGTAAGGCCCCGAATCCGGGCCACAGCCGCTTCAGCTGCCGCACCGCTGGCGGTGGCAATCGAGATCGTCCCATCGTCTGAAACATCAATCTTAGCCCCCGTCTCTTCGACCAAAGAGCGGATAATCTTGCCGCCTGGTCCGATGACGTCGCGAATCTTGTCAGGGTTGATTTTGATCTGGATGATCCGAGGCGCATAGGCGGAGATATCAGCACGGGGCGCGGCAATCGCCTGTTCCATCACATTTAGAATGTGCATGCGACCCTTTTTCGCCTGTTCCAATGCCTCAGCCATGATCTGTGCATTAATACCGCCGATCTTGATGTCCATCTGCAACGCCGTAATGCCGTTGCGCGTGCCGGTGACTTTGAAGTCCATGTCGCCATAGTGGTCTTCAGCTCCGGCAATGTCCGAGAGGATGGCGTATTTGTTCCCCTCCATCACCAGCCCCATTGCCACACCCGCGACCGGAGCTTTGAGTGGTACCCCGGCGTCCATTAACGACAGCACGCCACCGCAGACGCTGGCCATTGAAGAAGAACCGTTTGACTCAGTGATATCGGAAACGATGCGAATCGTGTAGGGGAAGTCTGCATCGTCCGGAAGCACGGCTTCGATCGCGCGGCGAGCTAAAGCGCCATGTCCGATTTCGCGCCGGCTGGAGCCACCGAAGCGACCAACTTCGCCAACTGAGTAATGCGGGAAATTGTAATGAAGCAGGAAGCGACGCTTGAGTTCCCCTTTCTCGAGATCATCCATGTACTGCTCATCCTCTTTAGTGCCAAGCGTGGCCGTGACCATCGCCTGAGTTTCACCGCGGGTAAAGAGCGCCGAACCGTGTACTCGCGGCAACCAACCGACTTCGCAATTGATCGGACGAATTTCTGAGAAGCGGCGGCCATCCGGGCG
>DASSCX010000123.1:0-4892 GCA_035697425.1 Pyrinomonadaceae bacterium
GCATCCCCGCCAAAAAAATCGCGGCCGTTGAACATAAAGATAAGTGTTCCCAGCAAGACTCGAATTAAGAGCGCGGCGACGAATATTTGCACCAGAAAGATGGCATTGTTCCGATGGCGATAAAATACCCACCCAGCAAAAGTCGCCAACACGCCACACAGCAACACCGCTTTGGCACTGTCAAATGAAGTGAAAACCATTTGGTATTCTGCGGAGTGAGGCGCGACGATCGTGGGAACGGCCAACACAATAAATGCGACCAGCAACAGACTAAAAACGGCTAGAACAGCGTTCATTACAAGAAAGTTCCAAGCGGAATGCGCCTACGATTTGGATCGAACATCAGCCTACCCTCGAACATCGTGACTTGTCGAGGCAGTTAAATATACGCTCTACAAACGGAAGCTGACCAGACTGTCGACTACGTGGCGCTGTTGCGACTCAGTCAGTTCCGGGTAAATCGGCAGCGCGACAGTCTCCTTTGCGGCTTTCTCCGCTTCGGGGCAATCGCCTTCGTGATAACCCAGGAATGCGAAACACTCCTGCAGGTGTAAAGGTATCGGGTAATAGATCCCGCTTCCTACGCGATTCTTGACTAAATGCTTTACGAGATCATCACGATGCTTGGGCACGCGCAAAATGTATTGATGAAAAATATGACGGGCTTCCTCGCGAACATAAGGGGTGACGACCTCAAATTCCAGATCTTGCTGAGATAACAACTCGTCATAGCTTCTGGCGTTCTCGCGCCTCTGCTGCGACCAACCATCCAAGTGGGATAGCTTCACCCGTAGCACCGCGGCTTGCAGTTCATCGAGACGGCTATTGAGCCCCACTTCAACATGTTGATATTCGACTGCCCCTCCGTGCACCCGCAAGGTTCTTAACCGCGCCGCCAAGTCCGGATCATTAGTCGTCAGGATTCCGCCGTCGCCCGCACCACCAAGGTTCTTGGTGGGATAGAAGCTGAAGCAGCCGATCGCACCAAACGATCCGGCGCGCCTGCCCCCATCTTCTGCTCCGATGGCTTGCGCTGCATCTTCAACAATCGGAATCCGGTGCCGCGAGGCAATCTCGATCAGCGGCTCCATGTCGGCGCACTGGCCGTACAAGTGCACCGGCATGATCGCTTTCGTCTGCGGAGTGATTGCTTGGGCAACAGCGTTAGTATTGATATTGTAGGTAAGGGAATCAATATCGACGAACACCGGGCGCGCGCCGAGTCGAGTTACGGCACTGGCGGTCGCAAAGAAACTAAAAGGCGTGGTGATTACTTCATCGCCGGCTTTCACATCGAGCGCCATCAAGGCCAGTAGCAGTGCGTCGGAACCGGACGCGCAACCGACGGCAAAACGTGTCGTGCAGTACTCGGCAATTTCAGCTTCGAGCGCGCGTCCTTCGTCCCCAAGCACAAAGCGCTGCGAATCCATTACGCGGGTGACAGCAGCAAGCAACTCCTCCCGCAGTCCCTGATACTGACCTTGCAGATCGAGAAGCGGAACTTTCATCTGTTTCGTGGATTAATTGGAAGAACGGAAAAAGAATGACGTGGAGCGCGCCCCTGACTTTGGCAGCGCGCTCCAGAATGACTGCTTGGCATATGTCCAGGAACTAACGCGTGGGAGCTGTATGACCGGTGCCATCGTCAGCATCCGCATCCGCATCGCTGTAATAGCTCGAATAATATCCGGAGTAGTAGTAGTCCTGCGTTTCCAACTTCACGTTGTTTAGCACTACGCCGAACAAGTGTGCGCCAACATCCAGCAGTTGCTGTTTGGCGCGACGAACAACTGCGCGTGAACTCTTGCCACCATGAACGACCAATACTACACCGTCCGCCATTGTGGACAGGATAGACGCGTCAGTGAACGAGATTACGGGCGGCGAGTCGATGATGATGTGCGTAAAGCGTTCGCCCAAAGTTGTCAACAACTTGCGCATTTCATCTGATCCGAGCAACTCGGCGGGATTCGGCGGTACCGGACCGGAGGTCAACAGTTTCAGGTTCTGTTGCTTTTCGTAAGTCTGTAACAGACCTTCAACGTCGGTGTCGCCTGAGAGCCAGTTGGTCAAGCCGCGAGTATTGGCAACGTCGAAGTGCGCATGCAACCGCGGCCGCCGCAGGTCGCAATCAACAATCAAAACTTCCGCACCAGTTTGCGCCAGCATGAATGCCGTGTTAATTGCTGTGGTGGTTTTGCCTTCCGAAGGTTGGCTCGAGGTTACGAGGATTGTCTTCGGTGGTTGTCCGGCGGACGACAGCAGCAGGGAAGTGCGCAAGTGCCGGTACGACTCGGCGATAGGCGAGCGCGCATCGTCGATCATGGCGAGCGCCGTAGTTTCGGACGGGCCCCCTGATGGTGGGCCGGGAATTCCAATCAATCGAGCACGGTCCCCCTTGCTGGCCGGGATCAATGCCAGAGCCGGGATATGCAAATACCGGTCAACGTCTTCGATCGACTTCACCGTGTCATCGAGGAAATCGAGCAGGAATGCCAGACCAATGCCGGCCGCGAGCGACAGCAGCATCGCGATTATGATGTTGCGTAGTCGCGGCGGTCCAATCGGAGTTTTCGGCAAACGGCTCGGCGTGGAAATGGTGACGTCGTTTTGCTGCACACCCTGGCCGACACTTATTTCGCGCTGGCGTTGCAACAACGTGTTCAAGTACTGCTTGTTGGTTTCAAGGTCCTGCGTTAACGCCAGCAAGTCAATCTGATCCCTCGTCTGTTGCGTGGTCTTGCTCTTCTGCTGATCGTATGAGCTTCTTAGACTCTGTTCTTTCGAAGCCGCCGCCTCATAGCGTCGCCTCATCGAATTGACGATCTCGGTTGGGGCTTTGGCTAGTTCATTCTCAATCAGCTTGATTTGCACCTCAAGCTTCTTTACGTCTGGCCATTCGGGCGTGTAGATGACCAAGAGCGCATCCCGCTTCTCAGTCAGTTGCGAGATTCTTTCCCGTAACAAGTCGATACGCTTGGAGCCCTGCACATCAGGTATCGAAAGCGGATCCGCCTGATTGCGGGCGGCTTCATATTTCGCTTTCAGGTCCTTCGTTTCATTTTCGGCTTCCAGAAGCTGACTGCTTAGTGTCGCTAGGCGCACAGCTTCAAGGTTAGCCTTTGGATCGGTAACCAGCGGCAGATTCTTGTTCTTCGCGTAGTTAAATAACGTTTCTTGATCACGCTTAAGCTTGCTCTGCTGGTTTGCAATCTCACGTGCCAGAATGTCTTCAGCTTTATTCGAGCCGGCCGTGACGCGGGCCAGGTTGTTATTGACGAATACTTCCGCGATGGTGTTAGCCACCTTCTGAGCTAATTCAGGATCAGCATGCGCGAACTTAATCTTGACGAGATTTGTTCCCAGGATAGGCTCGATTGATTCGTTTCCGAGAATTGCGTCTTCGTAAGGCTCCAGCTGTTCCAGCTTCTCAGGAGTTAACGCCTCGTTGGCTGCCTGATCCTCGCCAACAACCGCTAACCCCGTGGATTCAGTGCGAGCTGATTGTGATTGTTTTTGTCGCGAAAAGATCTTGCGGAGCGACGAGAAGATTCCGCCCTGACTTTGACCACCCAGGAATGACGGGTTGTTTTGCAGATCAAGCGTTAAGACGACCTGACGAGCAAGAGCCGGATTCTCAAGCAACCTAAGTTGAGTACCCCAAAAATTAGGATCGGTCTGAGCATTGATGACGATATCTTTTGTCTGTAGAACGTTGCGCGGCCTCGGCTCAATCTTTATCGTCGTTTCGCCCTGATATATAGAAGGCTGACGAAACATCTGAATTGTCACCAGTGAGGTGACTACCAACACGAGACTGAGGATGAGCCACTTTCGCTTCAGGACCACGAAAAGGTAGTCCCGAATCGTGGTGGGCTCTGGCGCCCCAACGCCGTACCCCTTAGTCTGAGTGAAATCGGAAAGCGGCCGATCCAAACTACGGTCGAGAGGGCTTACCGGCATCAGCCGATTATCTTGCGAAACCATATATATAGAATCCTCAACTCAAAAACGGTTCGAAGGGACATTGAATAATAACAGACAGCGCTAAACTGGCCAATTTCCTAGGAACTGCCCAGCGCGACACCTCCCTCTACGGAGTGCGACTCTATTTCGCGGGCCACAAACCTCTGTAGAGCGTTTTCCCACTCCGGCATTGGCGACAACTGTACCGATGCGGATCGTAAGCATCGCAAGCAGGAGTTAGCCGGCCGCGGGGCCGGTCGGTCCAATGAGGCCACGCTGACCGGTTCAAACATGGCGGGGTCTCTACCGACCAGTTTCAGCGCGAGTCTCACAAAATCTTCGAAGCTAGCGCCGTCTCCGGAATTCACGACATGAAATATTCCTGACGTTTTTTTGGTGCCGAGTTCGCGGAGCCGCATCGCAAGATCATCAGCAAATGTGGGCGTGCCTCGCGCGTCCGAGATCGCCTTCAGTTTCTCGCCTCGCAAAACACGAGCGATAACGGTGCTCAAGAAATTTCTTCCACCCGAGCCAAAGACATATCCCGTACGCACGACTATCGCTGTCGGGTTTGCGATTCGAGCTCGCTCTTCCCCGGCGAGTTTTGATTGGCCGTAAACACTCAGCGGATTAGGCTCATCAGCTTGAGTGTAAAACCCTGCCTTCTTTCCATCGAAGACATAGTCGGTTGAAATCGTTGCGAACGCCGCGCTGAAACGTTGGCAGGCTAGAGCTAGATTCTCGGGACCTTCAGCATTATTCAAAAAGGCTCGCTCACTATCGAATTCGCAACCATCAACGTCCGTCCAGGCCGCACAGTTGATAACAACATCAGGCTTCTCTTCGCTGATTGTCCTTAGGACCAATTCCCGGTCGGTGATATCCAATGACTGCCGCGAATGAGCCATTACTTGATCACCGATCTT
>DASSCX010000124.1:0-31112 GCA_035697425.1 Pyrinomonadaceae bacterium
ATGAGCAGTCTCTGTTGACCTGGAATCCTGAAAAGTTCGACTGGTACAACTACTGGATCAAGGTCCATATCCCGGGTCTGAAGAAGTGGGTCTTTCCGAAACTCGAAGACGATATGCGGGCGCAGCCGAAGCGCACCTATACATATCGCGACTTGCTTGAACTCTTTGAAACTTCCACCAAGCGGCATGCGACGCGGGTTGCCATGCGCATTGAACGCGATGAGCGCACCGAGCAATACACCTATGCCGACCTGAATGAGCTTGCCACGCGTGCGGCAGCCTTTCTCGCCAGCGAAGGCGTTAAGCCCGGCGATCGCGTGATGCTGTTTAGTCATAATGCGCCGGAGTGGGGCATGACCTACTTTGGCGTGTTGAAAACCGGTGCCAGCTGTATTCCCGTTGACCCGGAAAGCAAGCTGAGTGAGATCGTAACCTTCGCGCGCGCCGGCGATGCCGCCGGCATCGTCATCAGTGAGAAACTTGATCAAGAGCACCCGGAACTACGTCAACGTTTGGCGGATGAAGGACTAAGTCTTCGGGTTTGGACTTTTCCCGAAGTGTTTGCACTTCAGGACGAGACAACTGAGGATCAACGCATTGCCCTCCTGCCGCAAAAAGTCCACGCACAGTCTGTCGCTTCTTTGATTTTCACTTCCGGTACCACAGGTCGTCCGAAGGGCGTGATGCTTTCCCATCGCAACCTGACGAGCATGGTCTCGATGCTTTCCTCCGTCTTCGATATGTCCACTAAAGACGGAGTGCTCTCGGTTCTGCCACTGCATCACACCTTTGAGTTTTCCACCGGTTTTCTAACGCCCCTCAGTCGCGGCGCACAAATCACTTATTTGCCCGAGCTCACGAGTGATGCTCTCGCGCGCGCGATCAAGAATGGCCATGTCACGGGAATGGTGGGCGTGCCGGCGCTCTGGGAACTCTTGCACCGACGTATCAAGAATCGGCTCTACGAACGCAGCGACTGGATCGGCAAGACCGCCGATGCCCTCATCAAAGCCAACTTTTGGTTACGCGAAAAAACCCCGGTCAATCTTGGCCCGATAGTCTTTTACCCGATTCATGAAGGATTGGGCGGTCGAATTAGATATTTCATAAGCGGTGGCTCCGCGCTGAGCGAAAAGATTCATCACGACTTCCAGGGTCTTGGTTTCACGATTCTGGAAGGATATGGCCTAACTGAAGCATCGCCGGTGTTAACCGTAACCCGGCCGGAAAACGGCATGCTGACGGGCAGTGTCGGTAAGGCGCTTCCGGGCGTGCAGGTGCAAATTGCAGATCCCGATCCCGCGGGCGTCGGTGAAGTGATCGCGCGCGGACCGAACGTTATGTTGGGATACTACGACGACGAGGAAGCTACGCGCAGTACGCTAGTCGAGCGCTGGTTGTACACCGGTGACCTGGGCAAACTCGACGACGACGGTAACCTCTATTTGGTCGGACGGTCGAAGGAAATTATTGTCGACACCAATGGTAAGAACGTTTATCCCGATGAACTGGAAGAGATCTATGGCGACTCACCCTACATCAAGGAATTGAGCATCGTCGGTCTGCCGGATGGAATTGGAGAAAAGGTCGCCTGCCTCGTCGTCGCGGACGACGAATATGACATTGCGCTTTCACGCGCCGAGTTGAGACGACGAGTCGAAGAACATTTCCGTCTCGTCTCCGCTTCCCTTCCCTATTACAAACGCGTGAAGCTGCTTCACTTCACTGAGGTGGAACTGCCACGAACGGCGACGCGCAAAGTGAAGCGGCGGGAAGTGCTCCAGATGATGGAGACGCTTGAACAGTCTCAGAAAGCCAGCCGGGGCTCAGACGGCCAGGCAACAGCGGCTGCTGATACACGCTGGCTATTGGAAGTAGTTGCGTCGGTCAGCAATCGCCCGCGCAGTGAGATCTCAACCGATACTCGCCTTGCCGATCTGGGTTTCGATAGTCTGATGTTCGTCGAACTGGCAACCGCAATCGAGAACGCAGGCGGGTCGATCTCAGCACCGGAAAGGTTTAACGAGGTTCTGGACGTGAAGGAGCTGATCAGCGTTGTCGGTAAAGGCGGCGCGGCCGCCGCGCGCGCGAAGCGATCAGTGCGCGAACAAGAAACCGACGACGATGGCGAGATCTATGTTCCTTCGCTGATCAAGGCAGTCGGTAACCGGGGCCTCGATTTCGTGCAGAAGGCCTTTTACGAGCGCTTCCTGCACACGCACTACGAGGGTCAATCTAATATTCCGGCTCACACAAACTTTATTGTCGCTGCTAACCACAGTTCGCACCTCGACATGGGGCTCACTAAGATGGCGCTGGGTGCTGCCGGGAAGGACATGGTTGCGCTCGCAGCCGCCGACTACTTCTTCGACAACAAATACAAGCGGGCCTACATGGAAAACTTTACGAACCTGGTGCCGATGGAACGAACCGGTTCGCTGCGCCAGTCGTTGCGCCATGCTACCTCGTTCCTCGATCGCGGCTACAACGCGCTGATCTTCCCGGAGGGCACTCGTTCCATGACCGGAGTGATGGCTGACTTCAAACCGGTGATCGGCTACCTGGCCCTCGCTTCACGGGTCGGCATCCTGCCCGTCTATCTTCAGGGCACGTATGAAGCAATGCCAAAAGGCTCAAACATCATAAAGAGCCGCAATGTCGGTGCCCGCATTGGTCGTTACCTTTCGATCGAGAAACTCGAAGAGATGACCAAAGGAATGCCGCGCGCAGAAGCCTACCGCTTGATTGCTGCCCTCGTGAAACACGAAGTAGAAAATCTGCGTGATCGCACGCGAGTGCCCTTTGCCGCGCAGGAAATCCGCAAGCGCTGGAAGGCTGAGCGCCGGGCGCACATCAACGACCGCGAAGCCGTCAGCGCCTTGAATGCCGACTAAGCAATCGGAAATCACCAACCGCCAATCGTCAATCGGACTGATGCCCAAAACTCCACAGAAACGCGTCGCCCGCATGACTCCCGTTAGCGGG
The DNA here is from genome assembly GCA_035697425.1 of Pyrinomonadaceae bacterium. Lineage (GTDB taxonomy): Bacteria > Acidobacteriota > Blastocatellia > Pyrinomonadales > Pyrinomonadaceae > PSRF01. Next base: position 2,986 of record DASSCX010000124.1, read on the forward strand.
ACGAAGCGCCGGGCGGCGATTGAAAAACGACCGCGTGCGTCTACCTTGATTACCGGAGGCACCGGGTTCCTTGGTTCACATCTCGTACGCCAACTCGTAGAAGATGGGGTTAAAGACATCCGTGTGATGGCGACCTCAATCCCGGACTGGCTTGTTGATCTGGGCGTCGAACCGTTTGAGGGTTCGATTATTAAACCAGCCGATGTCGCACGCGCAGTCGACGGAATTAAGGACATCTATCACCTCGCGGGACGTGTTTCACGCGAACGCGAAGACGCGCGCGAGATGTATCAGATTCACGTGGAAGGTACGCGCTTGCTTTGTGACGCGGCGAAGAGTGCGGGCGTGAAGACAATTGTGATGGCGTCGACGAGTGGGACCATTGCGGTCACGGATGACGGCGAGCTGGTACCTGACGAGACGTACCCACAGCCGCTTGAAATAATCGCGCGCTGGCCCTACTACGCCAGCAAGTCGTATCAAGAGATGGCGGGCCTGGAACGTTTTAACGGCAAGGGCTTGCGCCTGGTAATCATGAATCCCAGTCTGTTACTGGGGCCTGGGGACGACCGGCTAAGCTCAACCAAAGTAATTCTCGACTTCATGTCGCGCAAGATTAACGCCGTGCCCACTGGGGGCGTGAGCTTTGTAGACGTACGCGATGTAGCCCAGGCCTTTAGGGTGGCGATGCGGCGCGGGCGGCACGGCGAACGCTATCTGATGGGTGCGGCAAATTGGACTTTTGATAAATTCTTTGGGCGGCTCGCGCGTCTGACGAAAATCTCAGCGCCAAAGATTGCTTTGCCTTCGAAGCTAGTGGTGGGCGGAGCCAAATTGGTAGATTCACTGTTTAAGCAGTGGGATCTGGCTTCGCCGGTCGAACCCGGCGCAGTCGAAATGGCGCAATACTATTGGTACCTCAACTGCGCCAAGGCTTCGCGCGAGCTCGCCTTCAAACCTCGTGATCCCGGCGAGACGCTGCACGACACGGTGGTCTACCTACGTGAGAATTTCCTGGGCGGGTCCGCTTTTAAATGAAAGTTTCGCGTTTCGAGTTTCAAGTTCCGAGAGATCCACCTCTTCGAAACTTGAAACTCGGAACTCGGAACTATTCATTGAGCGCTGCATACTTAAAAACTCTAAACCGGTAGCGCTGGCGATCCCGAATGTTCTTGGCGATCACGCCGTGCAAGTTGTCGTCCCACTTCGTGTATTCGTCGATAAAGCGATCTGACGCCGCCTTGTCGCCCTGGTATTGCACGTCGAGCACTTTCTTCAGCAGCTTGCCCACCACGTCGTGATACTTATCGTAATGGATTCGCAGGCGGCCGTTTTCGAAAGTTAGCAGCCCGTTTTCCAGAAAGAAGTTCCACTGCATCAACTGCATCGTGTTGTAGGGCTGATCGCGCCGCGGCTTGTTGTTTTGCAACACGCGCAGGATGCCACCGGCATAAACCGAACGCAGTTGCGCGTCGTTGTAGTAACCCTGCTTACGCAGCGCCTGCGCCGCAAACAACGAAACCAGATCTGCCTTCATCTCTTCAAGCGCACTAGCGTTTTCCTGTAACGCCTCATCAAGGTCGCGATTGTCTTTGGTGCGATCGACGCCGAGATAGTGACCCACTTCATGCCAGAGCGTGCGGTAAAAGTTTCCATCCGAAGTTAACTCTTTTGCTTGCTCTGGTCCGACCGCAGCCTCAAACGTGCTGCCGGTGCTGATGAAGATGTTTGGATCGCGCATGATGTTGGCGCGCAGCAGGATCGTGCGGCCATAGCGCCTTGCCAGGTAGCTTTCGTTTGGCAGAATGGTCGCGGTGTTGCCACCGCGCGACTGCGCAAAATCGGCAACGACGTCGTAAACACCGACGGGAATGTCCTCGCGAATCTTCTTGTGCTGCTCGTAAGGCAGCGAATCTTCGATTGCCTGAAGTCCCTTCATCGCCTGACGCAGCGAAGTTGTCTCTTCCCTTCTGGTGCTGAGCACATTGAACGCAAAAAACGTCTTCACGCCGTACAGCTCGTCGTCATACGTTTCATAGGAACCAATCTGCGCGTTGAGGTTCTTAAAATGTCCAGTTATCCAGGCCGCATCGCCAGACTCATAGTCATCGGTTAGAAGATCGCGCGCGCGGTTACGCAGATAGCGCGCAAATTCTTCATCATCGGGCTGCACCGCATTCGCTGCTTCATTAAGCAGCCCGTGTGCCCGCATCAGTTCAGGAGCATAGGCCACCGAGTAAGGCACCGCATAGAAGCCTGCGGCACCGCCGTCGCCGCGCCTTGGATTTCGTGCAAGTCTCGCCAGCTCGGTCTTCAATCCGGGGTGCAGTGTATCGAGGGCCGGATAGGTGCGCAGCGTCGCCAGGTCCTTTTGCGCGTTCAGTGCAGTGGCGCGGCGGACAACCGTGCGTAGGTCGAGGATCGCATCGCGCCTTTCCGGATGCGCCGCAAGAAAAGTGTCGATTTCCTCCTTCTTCACGCCCCAGGGATACACACTCTTCCCCGGCTGGACACCTTCTACCGGCAGGAACGGCTCGCGTTTGTTTTCCAAGGTCGTGGCAATCGGTCCCTGGAATAGACGGTAGATTGTCAGCAAATTCTGGGTTGCTGGCCGCGAGCCGAGGCGTTTGTCCAGTTGCAGTAAGTCGCGATAAGAGGCAATGGCTTGCGGGTGCCGCTGTTGTTCGTAGAGTTCCTGAAAAATCTTGCCGACTTCGATCAGTTTCCCAACCGCTGTCTTTTCTCCGGCACTTAGGTGCGAAACGTCTGGTGCAAGACGAATCGTCTGCGTCTTGTCGATTAATGGCTGGCTCTTTTCGAGCGGCCAATAACCGGCGGGCAGACTTTGTGCATTAGTTCTTGTTGCAGGCATAAGAGTCAGAGACAGCACCAAAGCAAGCATGGGAAGCTTACGCATAATTACCTCACAATTTAGTTTTCAGCATTTTGACTATTTTGATCTGCTTCGTCCAGACGAGCTTGGTGGAATGTCTTCAGTTGGGAAGGGCCGCTGCCCCCGGTTCTTCCCCCTCCATTCTTCTAAACAGTTGCCACACTCCTTTTGTCGGACGTTTCATGCGGTAGTCCTGTGTGACGCTGCTGGCTCTCCTCGAGATCTTTTAACATTTTCTCGCAATTCTTGACGCCGCACAGCGGTACCTCGATTGCCAAAGTGCATGCTCGATGTCCGCAATTTCACCAACGCCTGTATCAGGGCCGAACCTTCATTCTCCCAATGATCAACGCGGCTGGTCACTAAAAGATCTCGGTGCAGGGGATCTAGAGCAGACCCTAACGCGTCATGAATCAAAAGACTTATTTCGTCGGTTACCAATGGGCCTCGCCAGACGTTGGCGGCGTGAACTCCGGCGCCGGAAAGTTGGCCGCGCCTACGACATGGCGCTTGAGATTGCGCGGGCAATTCCCCACGGCTCGCGTGTGCTCGACGTGGGCTGTGGCAACGGCTACATCGCCCATCATCTGAGCGCTCTGCTGGGATCCACTGTCACCGGGATTGACGTCGCGCAGGCCACTGAAGCCCAGATCCCTTATTGGCAGTTTGATGGACAGAAGTTTCCGGTCGGCGATAAAGCCTTCGATGCGGCTTTGTTTTGCTACGTGCTGCATCATGCCCAGAGCTTGAACCCCATTCTGGCGGAAGCACGACGCGCGTTATGCGCAGGTGGTTTACTCGTGGTCTATGAAGACATTCCCGAGCATTGGTGGGATCGGATTGTTTGTGCGATTCATAATCGCAAGTGGCGAAAACGTACAGGCCCCTGCACGTTTCGAGGCGAACGTGAATGGCGCGACACGTTCGCCTCGGAAGGGTTTGAATTGTGTAGCTCACGCCAGCTTTCACGCTGGCGCAAGGTTGTGCATCCCGTTAACCGGCGGTTGTTCTTGCTCCGTCTGAAGCCCGACTGATTCTATTGTTTCTGCAACGCCGCGAGGGCCGCCAGAACCTCTTCGCTATGCGGCGTTACTTTCACTTTCATGAACACCTGAGCGACTTTGCCTTTCGGATCAATGATGAATGTGTTGCGGGCCGAAAGCTTCATCCCGTTGTATTCCATCACTGAGCCGTAGGCATCAGACACCTTCCCGTCCACGTCGGACAGCAGTTTGAAATTCAAGCCTTCCTTGGCGCAGAACTCTTTGTGCGACTCGGCGGTATCAACGCTGACCCCGAGGATGACCGCGTTGACGGCTTTGTATTTCTCGATGTCACGCTGGAAGTTTTTGGCCTCGATCGTGCAACCCGAAGTGAAGTCCTTCGGATAGAAATAAAGCACTACCCACTGTCCGCGAAAATCCTTCAGACTTGCCTGCTTTCCTTCGTTGGTGGTCATCGTAAACTCAGGCGCCATGCTGCCCACTGCCGGTGCTTCCCCGGCAGCTCCGGCAAAATTCGACGGCATTGCCATCAAAGCTAACAACACTATTGCGCAGAGCAGAACATACTTCTTCATGATCCTAATCACTCCTTCTTTCTATCTATTCTTCAACCAGGTCCGCGGAGATTGAAGGCGATTCAGGTCCCTGCTCCGCGGCAATTCTTAGGAGCCAACGAAGCTTCTCCTGCTGCTCGTCGTTCAAATCAACAAACTTGACTCCGAAGCCGGTTCCGGCGCCGTAGTGCCTGACTTCACCTTCCAGGTAAAGCCAATCGTCATCGGGGAGCAAGACTCGGAAGCCAACAATTTCTCCCAGTCTAACCGAACCAACCGAGTCGAGATAACAACCGCCTTCGGACAGGTCGGTAATGAGCGCACTGTTCGCTTCGGTTGAGCTGTCCCACATTGCGTCGAGACTGACACGCAATCGGGGTTTTGCTCGACGATCATCCATGCGCAGATTCGGGTAAACTAAGTTAGGTCGCCAGGCTTGCGTAACATCTTCTGCACTTCGCCCAGATGAGTCTCTTCTTCGGCAATCATGTTCCGGGCGTACTCTTCAAGCAGCACCGAGCGATCGCGCACCAGATCGAGAAGCTTGCGATACAGGGCTAGCCCGGCTTCCTCAGCCGCGAGCGACTCCAAAAGAATGTCGTTGATGCCATGTTTGTGAGTTTCCAGTAGCGCCCCGATCTTCAGCGAGGGATGCTCACCAAAGTGTGTAACCAGCTCTCCCGCCTGGTTAGCATGGGCCAGGCAAGTGCCCGCTTCGCCGCGCAACCAACTCGTAATCGGAATCCGATTATGGCCAAAGACCATGAGTGCGTAGTGCGTGTAGCGAACGACACCTGCCAGCTCAGTTTCGAGTATCTCGTTAAGAAGTTTTACCGCTGCAGCTTTGTCAAAGCTCTCGTCCGGCATCGTGCCTCCTCTGTCTGTGATGTCTCTTCATCTTGGATGATTACTCTCGGTAAATCAACTATGTCAATTGCCGATTGTCGATTTCCGATTGAGGATGTCCCCTGAAGCGGAAGGCCCAAGAGAAATCGCCAATTGGCAATTGGCGATCGGCAACGCCTCAGCGCGTGCGCACTTGCAAAGCGTTTGGCACAATCTGGAAGGTAGCAGGCAAGCGACCCGGCAGTTCACCATCAACTTCGATTGAGATTTCTTCAGTCTTCACGGCTGGTCGCGCCTGGACTTTCGCAGCGAGCGCGTGTCCGACCTGCTGCATTCCAAGATGCGCGCCGAGATAGAGGCGCGGGGCATTGGTGAAGATCTTGAAAGCGCCTAGGTCTCCCACACTGACGAGATCAAACTTGCCGTCGTTCAGCTTAGCGTTAGGAGCGATCTTCATGCCGCCACCAAAGTAACGTGCGTTTGCGATGCACAACGCTACCAGCGTCAGGTGCTGTTCTGGCTGGTCATCAGGCTGCACCACGACGCGAGTGGCTTTCGATTGCATCGCCGTTTGCAACATCGACAGGCCAAAGGACAGGCGGCCGGTCAGCCATTGGGGGCCTTTAAAAGGAAGCCATTCTGGATTCCTTTGCTTCACACGCTCAATCACCTCGGCAGTCATCCCGAAGGATGCGACGCCGAGGAAGTAACGAGTTTCCTGCTCCCCGCCTGCGGTCGTGTACGTAACGCGGCCGACATCGATGCGACGCGAACGACCGGCGCGCAGAATCTCGGCGGCATCGCGAACGCGACGTGGAACACCAATCGTTTTGCGGAAGTCTCCCCCAGTTCCGCTTGGCAACAAACCGAGCTCCGCGTCTTTACCGGAAACGAGAATGCCATTGGCAACTTCTGAGATCGTGCCGTCGCCTCCGCAGGCAATGATCAGTTTGACTCCTCTGCGAGCGGCGGCAGCGGCGAGTTCAACTGCCTGACCGGGCCGTTCCGTGAACACGGGTGTAAAGACGCCAAAGTGTGATCTGAGATCACTCGCGATCCCTGGCCACGCGTCGCCAGTCGCACCGGCGGCAGAAGCAGGATTGATGATGACGACGGGCTGGGGCATGGGGCAGGAGATAGTGGTGGTCAGTAAGTCAGTAGCCAGTAAATGGTGGCTCGTACGGGCGTTAGTGGAACAATTTTCGGCTTGCCGCCTCCCGTGCGATTAGGCTTGCATACCGACAGGCTCTTCATGTTGATTAACACCCGAGGCTGAGCTTCTTAAGAGTATCAGGGTGCACGCCTCGCGTAAGCCAAAGGCTTACCGCACGGAAAGCGTCGGTGTCGAGATTCCTTCCCATGCCGCTTTCTGCAAATTGCCCCTTGCTACTGTGCACTTTCCCCTGCCGCCCGCTCCCTCATCGCGCGGTCCTGTTCCCCAAGCTCCGCAATCTTGTGCATCACTAGTTCGGAGATCTCTTTGTAGGTTCGCAGGTGATCGCGTTTCGCTTGGAACGTTGAAAAGTCAATCTGCGGACCAAAGTGAATCCTGATCTTCTCGCCCCCGGTCCAGTTCCCCAATACCTGCGTCGGCAAGTGATTACCCAGGCCGGCGATGAACACGGGTATGACTTGGGGACTCGCGTCCTTGATCAGCTTACCGACCCCCGGTTGCGGACGGAGATAGGAGTATGGATTCCAATTCCGGTTGCGCTTTCCTTCCGGATGAAAACCGATAATGTTGCCCGGGCCAGTACGGCACAACTCGGTGAGCAAACGAAATGAGTATTTATCAAACGCGCGCTTCTCCGGAATCGGCTTGTCGCCTGCGGCGAAGAAGGGTGGGTACATTGACCACCAACCCATCACCAGGTTGACGAACAGCCCCAGCGGGCCCTGATAGAAGAAACGGCCACGCACCGGGAAGAAAAGCTGTTTCCGCCAACTCGTATTGCGGAAGAGCACGGTCGAAACCGTGTACATGTCGAAGAACGATCGATGGTTGGCGGCAATGAGAATTGGCCGCCCACGGTCTGCAGCGGCCACGTGCTCGAGACCGTACACCTCCATCAAATTGTAAGTGGATAGGTGGATCCAACCAGCGCCCAGAGTTTTCTGGCAGAAGGTCCAGAAGCGCTTCCAAGCGCCGTGGTTCATACTTCGCACGAGCCGGAAAGCGAATCGCTCAAACCAATTCAACACACTTATTTCTTCAGCGGAGGGGTTGAGGGGAGGTCCAACGTTCAACGTCCAAGGTCCAACGTCTGTCTTGTTCCGGGTCGCACCGTCTTCAAAGGCCAATTTGGATTCCCGGCCCCTAACTTTGGACTTTGGACTTGGAACTTTGGACATTGGACCTTGGACGGGTCGTTATTCGATTGAAAAGTACTTGGCCTCGGGGTGATGCACGATGATCGCCGAGGTGGATTGCTCAGGATCCAGTTGAAACTCGTCGGTCAACTCCACGTCAATGCGCGCCGGTTCCAGCAACTCAAACAGTTTGGTCTGATCTTCCAGATCGGGACAGGCCGGGTACCCAAAACTAAAGCGCGAACCCTGATAGCCCTGGTGAAATAACTTTGTGACTTCGGGGGCGTCCGCTCCCGCTATCCCCAGTTCCTCTCGAATTCGCTTGTGCCACAATTCAGCAAGGGCTTCCGCACTCTCTACGCTGAGGCCATGGAAGTAAAGGTAATCAGCATAATTATCGGACTTGAACAGTTCCTGAGAGTATTCGCTAGCGCGCCTGCCCACCGTCACCAGATGGAATGCGGCGACATCCATGCGACCAGACTCCTGGCTCGCAAAGAAATCAGCCAGACACCAATGCTTACCCGCTGGTTGGCGCGGAAAAGTGAAACGGACTCGTTCCGTCTTTTCATCGTCTTGGTAAACGATCAGATCGTTGCCGGACGACTGTACGGGGAAATAGCCATAGACCACGCGCGGCACGAGCAGTTGTTCGCTTTGCGCACGCCGTTGCAACTCTTCGTATACAGGGCGAACTGTGTCGCGAACTAATGCCTTATACTCCTCAGGCGGTCGGGACCCTTGCTTGAACTGCCACTGGCCTTTGAAGAGCGCCGTCTCATTCACAAAAGCAAAAACGTCCTGAAGCGGGATCTCTTGAACAACCCGCGAACCATAGAACGGCGCCCGTGGGATTGGCACTTCCGTACTGATTGCCGACCGAGTTGTGTGCGACGTGTCGCCTGATCGCTTAACCGTACCGCGCGGCTTCGCAGGCTTTCGAATGCCTAGCTTCGCATCCTCGCCAACCAGGTCTTCTTGATCATCCTCCCCGGTAGAACTCGTGAATTCGCCATTACCACCAGCGGCTGCAGCAGCGACGGCGACGCCGGCACCACTCATCAGCTTGTCCATGGTGTGCAGCCCGGCAAACGCGTCACGAGCGTAGAATAGCTGGCCCTTGTAGATGGGCTTGAGGTCTTCGTCTACGTACCGACGGTTCAGCGCCGCGCCTCCCAGCACGACCGGCACATTGATTCCACGCTCGTTCATCAACTCCAGATTCTCTTTCATGATGAGCGTCGACTTCACCAGCAGACCACTCATCCCTATCGCATCCGCTTTGTGTTCTTCATACGACTGGAGAATGTTGTCTATCGCCTGCTTGATACCTAAGTTAATGACCTTGTAGCCGTTGTTGGTGAGGATGATGTCGACCAGGTTCTTGCCGATGTCGTGAACATCACCCTTCACGGTTGCGAGCACCATTGTTCCTTTAGCGGTGGCGCCGCCCTTCTTTTCCATGAAAGGCTCGAGAAAACGCACCGCAGCCTTCATGGCTTCCGCTGATTGGAGGACGAACGGCAACTGCATCTGTCCACTGCCGAATAGATCCCCGACTACCTTCATGCCTTCAAGGAGAATGTTGTTAATAATGTCGAGCGCGGGATGAGTCTCGAGCGCCTTTTGTAGTTCCGTTTCCAGGCCGATTTTTTCCCCGTCGATAATGTGATTCTTGAGTCGCTCCTCGACAGTTTCACCTTTGGAGGCCTTCTTGCTGCTCTTGCTCTTTACGCCTTCGAAGAGTTTGGTGAACTCAGTCAAGGGATCGTAAATGCAAACCTCACCTTCAAACCTTCGCTGATCGTAAATGAGTTCTCGAGCGACTTTCAGTTCCTGTTCACCAATTCGATTAAGCGGTTCGATCTTGCTGGCGTTTACGATCGCCGCGTCGAGGCCTGCTTCGACCGCATCGTGTAGAAACACGGAATTAAGAACGACGCGCGACGCCGGGTTGAGTCCAAAGGAAATGTTTGAGACACCAAGAATCGTGAAGCACCCAGCCAGTTCCTGCTTGATCCGACGAATACCTTCGATGGTCTCAAGCGCGTTGCGGCGATCTTCCTCGATTCCCGTAGATATCGGAAGCGCGAGCGGGTCAAAGAAAATGTCCCCAGGGGGAAGGTCCAGTTCACCTGTCGCTTGCTCGTAAGCGCGCTTCGCGATCCCAAACTTACCGTTCGCTGTTCGCGCCATTCCCTCCTCATCAATCGTTCCGATTACAACGCTGGCGCCATACTCTTTCGCGAGATCGATAACTTTTGTAAAGCGCGGAACGCCGTCTTCGTAGTTCGTGGAATTTAAGATGCACTTGCCGCCGGCGTGCTGGAGACCGGCTTCCATCTTTTGCCATTCCGTGGAATCGAACATGAGCGGCAACTTGATATTGGTAACAAGACGCGAAGCGAGTTCGTGCATGTCGCTTTCACCGTTGCGACCTACGAAATCCACGTTCACATCCAATATGTGAGCGCCTTCACGTTCCTGTTCTTTCGCGAGAGAAACTAAACCGTCCCAATCTTCGCCGTTCAGGAGATCGCGCATTTTCTTCGAGCCGCTCGCATTAACGCGTTCACCGACAATCAGGAAAGACGCATCCTGGACGTAAGGCTGCTGGAAATAAATCGACGAAGCCGCCGGAACCACCTTCGCGTTGCGCACTTTGGGTGCGATCCGCTGCATGGCTTCTACAACCAGCTTCAAATGGGCCGGCGTGGTGCCACAACACCCTCCCACAACGTTAACGCCGAAGTCAGTTGCAAAGTGGACAAGCTGCGCCGTGAAGGTCTCCGGAGTTTCGTCGTAGTGCATTTTCCCGTCCACGACGGAGGGCAAACCGGCGTTCGGGAGGACCGAGACCGGCAGCGCTGAATTTTCACAGAGGTATCGAATGCTCTCGGTCATGTGACGCGGACCCGTGCCGCAGTTCATTCCAATCACGTCAACTGGAAACGGCGCGAGCGCAGTTAATGCCGCGCCAATCTCTGTTCCGTTGAGCATGGTGCCAAATACTTCGATGGTCACTTGTGCGATTACAGGGACGCGAGTGCCCTGCCGTTTGAAGTGCTCGAAGATTGCGGAGAGAGCTGCCTTTGTTTGGAGTAGATCCTGACAGGTTTCGACTATCAGCAGGTCGGCGCCACCGTCGAGCAAACCGCGAACCTGCTCAGCGTAAGCCGCCTTCAGATCAACAAAGCTGATATGACCGAGCGTCGGCAGTTTGCGACCTGGCCCCATAGAGCCAGCTACCCAACGAGGCTTGGCCTTTGTGGCGTAGTCTGCGGCGACACGTTTCGCCAGGCTCGCGGCCAGGACGTTCATCTCGTAAGCCTTATCGCCAATATCGTACTCGGCAAAATCAACAGGCGTACCGTTGAACGAGTTGGTCTCAATTACATCGCAACCAACATCGAGAAAGGCTTTGTGAACGTTTTCGACAGCGTCGGGCCTGGTGACCAGAAGATTTTCGTTACAGCCCTCAAACCGCAGCCCGCCGAAATCTTCCAGCGTCAGGTTCTGCAGCTGCAGATTGGTCCCCATCGCGCCGTCAAAAACGACGATGCGCTCTTTTAGGGTGTCGAGAAATGTGGACATTTGATCGTAAATCGTGAATCGTAAACCGTAAATCGAATCGTTTACTGAATCGACCTCTACTTACGATTCACGATTCACGATTTACGAGAAAAGCCCCGCGCTAAACAACGCGGGGCTTTCCTAAAACCCTTTTCGATTAGTCTTATGGGAAAGACTCGCCGAGCTGTTTAGCGGATTATTTTTCGTGGCCGCAAGTCGCCTTAACTCACCACGTTCGCTCCGAGAGTATTGAACCATCGGCGGTGCGGGGTGTCAAGATAGAGCGTTGTGGATCTTCCAAAGACATTTCCATTGTCCATTTGTCATTGGTGGATTCAAGTCCGAAGTGCAACAGAGGATAGCGGAGAATACAGTACTGGAGCGGTAGCGACGGCATTCAACTAACCGGTCGATCTAGTTTCGAGAGTCGGCGATTATCCGGTTTTCACCAAGGTCTGAATGTCGAGGCTGGCATCACCTGAGTGCGGTCGCTACCGCTCCCGTACTGTACCGAGTGGCGATGTTACTTGAATGCGGTCGCTAACGCTCCCGTACTGTAATTGCCCAGTGCGTAACAGGTGTTGCACTTCGGAGTTGAATCCACCAATGACAAATGACAAATGTCTTTGGCGGCCCACCTGGCTTTACCTCCTTCTGGTTTCCATTTACCATCCTTGCTCATGCGGCGCGCCATCTACCCGGGCTCTTTCGATCCAGTCACCAACGGTCATCTCGACATCATTGAACGCGGTTGCAAACTCTTCGACGAAATTATCATTGCGATTCTCATCAACCCCGAGAAGCAACCATTCTTTACCATCGAAGAACGGCGGCAGATGCTGAATGAAGTATTGCAAGGAATCCAAACCTCCAAATGCAAAGTGCGCGTCGATGCCTTTGAAGGACTGCTGGTGCATTACGCCGTTGCTCAGAACGCTAACGCCATTGTGCGCGGCATTCGCGCAATCTCCGACTACGAGTACGAATTGCAAATGGCATTGATGAATCGCCGCCTCGAGCCGAATATCGAAACCGTTTTTATGATGCCGGCCGAGACTTATTCTTATGTCAGTTCACGTCTGGTCAAGGAAGTGTTCCAACTAGGAGGCAAGTTAACCGGGTTGGTGCCATCGTTAGTTCAGAAACGAATGAAGGAGAAAGTCAGAAGCAAATGACGCAGGCTGCAAGTCAAATCTTTCTTGTTTCCGAAAACGTGGCGCAGATGAAACCATCGTCGACGCTTGCCGCAATGCAAGCTGCGGAGGCGATGCGCGCGGCTGGGGTTAATGTAGTCGATTTTGGCGCGGGTGAACCCGATTTTGATACGCCGGATAACATTAAAGCCGCGGCGGCGGAAGCAATGCGCGCCGGCAAAACCAAATATACCCCGACCGCCGGAACACGAAGTCTGCAGCAAGCAATAATCGATTTTTACGAGAGACAGTTTGGCGTCACTTATGAACGTACGGAGGTGATGGCCACTTCAGGAGGCAAACAAGCGATCTTCAATGCGGTGGTTAGTCTCCTCAATCCTGGCGACGAAGTGCTGATGGCAAGACCCTACTGGGTCACATTTCCAGAAATCGTTGTGTTTGCTCGTGGAGTTCCCGTCTTGATCGATACCGAGGAAACGGGGTTCTTACTGAACGCGGAACAGATTGAACGCGCCATCACTCCACGGACAAAATTGATTATTCTGAATTCGCCCTGCAACCCATCGGGAAGGGTAATCTCCCCCAATGAATTCCGAAAGATTATGGAACTGCTGAGTAGTCGCGGGATCTATGTTATTTCGGACGAGTGTTACTTACGTTTTGTCTATCCGCCGGCAGAAATATTCAGCGCCGCGAGTTTGCCTGCAAACCTTCGCAGCCGCCTTTGCGTTGCCGGATCGTTCTCAAAAACCTATGCGATGACTGGCTGGCGTTTGGGCTACGCCCTGGCACCGCGCGAGTGGACCAAGGCGATGCTAAATGTTCAGGGACACTCAACCAGCAATCCGAACTCAATCGCTCAGGCAGCAGCGATCGAAGCCCTCGAAGGCCCACAGGAATCCGTGGCGGTCATGCTGGCGGAATATACTGCCCGTCGCGCCTGGCTCATGCAGGCACTGAAGGAAATCCCCAATCTGCAGTGTGATGAACCGGAGGGCGCATTTTACGCGTTTCCCAGGGTGACGGGTTGTTACGGCGGCACTGTGCGAAACTCGGCAGACTTTGCCCAGCAACTTCTGGAAAAAGAACAGACTGTGGTGACGGATGGAGCAGGGTTTGGCAGCGAAGGTTATATTCGGCTCTCCTACGCCACATCGATGAGCCAACTTGAGGAGGGTGTGAAGCGAATCAAACGCTTCGTTGAGGGGCTGTAGCGCAGTCATGCACCTTCTTATTCTCACCGGGCTTCAGCCTGGTGACTTGAACCTCAATGATGAACGGAACCGTTTTAACGGTTTTTGAAAGCCGGGCTAAGAGAGGAAACCGTTGAAACGGTTAGACTCTCGTTCGATGCACGTTGCACCGGGCTGAAGCCCGGTGAGAATGAGACCGCAAATAGGAAAAAGGCGCTGATTGGAATTTCCAATCAGCGCTTTTTTGTTGTTTGGTGCCTAGACGATTATTAGTAGAGGTTGAAGTTGTATTCCAACTGGATGTACATCGAAACCGGTCGACCGTCCTTGGTTGCGGGGGTAAACCTGATCTGACGCGCCGCAGCAATCGCTCGTTCCGTCAGCCCGTAAGGCAACCCCGATACTGCGCGAATGCTCGTTACCTGGCCGCCTGAAGTAAACACTGCACGTAGCACTACTGTTCCAGTAATCTGATTCTTGCGCGCCTCTTCGGTGTACTGCGGCTCTGGCTTCGAAAGGACGCGAGCCTTGGAGTTAACTTCTTTTCCGCTGAAGATGCGATTGTAGTCGCCGCCACCCCCGCCGCCACCAGGTCCGCCACCGCCATCGTTGCGATCGCCACCACCGATGTTGCCACCGCGGCCGGGCCCAATGCCGCCGCCTTCACCGGGACCGATGCCGCCACCTGTGCCGGTGCCGATTCCATTACCAGAGCCGGGACCTGAAGACGGGTCGTTACTCTTTGATTTGAAGTCCCCGTAAGGAAGCACGCGCGCATCTGGTGGAACCAGTAACGGATCAGCCACCACGGTCGCTGCCACGGGCAACGAGGGATTCTTGATCGTGGGCGGATGTGGATCGGGAGCCACGACTTGCGGCACCGTTAAGGATGCCTGCGGAGTCTTACCAAACGATGCCGGTTTCTGCTCTTCGCGTCCGCCACCGCCACCACCGGCAGCTTTTTCCGGCTTCGGTTTACTACCGCCGCCGCTTCCTTTGTTCAAACCCGCCGTACCCGGATCCGGAGTTGGCTGTTCTGCAGGAATATCGAAAATCTGGTCAACGAGCTGCTCGTTGTTTTGCGCAATTTGGTTCTCGCGGTTTCGCGTCTGAATGCGGTCAATCAAAAAGACCCCCAGCACCATCGCGATCACGACTACAAGCGCGCTGAGGACACCCGTCGCAACATTTGGCTGCGACAAGACTCTCCAGCCAGCCTGCCCATAGCCCACCACCATGCGCTTGCTAAAACCAAAAGGGTCTCTCTTGAATTCGGGCCAGGTTAGTTCCGATTCGTGGGCAACTGCTCTCAGCTCTGCAAACAATCGCTGAGTGAGCCCAGCGTCATCGATGAAAGTCAGATGATATTCGCCCTTGGGCACAAAGACTCCAGCCCCATTTCCTGAAGCTGCGCTGGGTGATGCTGGCGCGCCATATCTAGCTTTCCTGGAGAAAAGGCCTAGCGTCGAGTAGGAAGCCGGAAGCGGAACACTCTCGTCTACCTCTTCGGCAAACAATACCGGCGCCTGTTGCACCGCCGGGCGTGTAACGCTTTCCTCAACCTTTTCAGCGACCGCAGTGAGCGGCGTCCCGTCCACCGGACAAAAGCTGAACTTGTCCGCAAACTCTTCCTGGCATGTGGAACAAAACTTCATCGTGACTACCTCTTTTTGCCTTTGCGGAAGCGGAACCGGGGCTACGGCAGCATCCGCGTTAACCCACTCCCTATGATAACTGTTTGAGACGCGCTGATCGAGAGATTTTGATGGCTCGGGTGCAACCCATTGTCCAAGTATGCTCTTAAGCTCATCATCCGATACAAACTGGTCTCCGGGTTCGATGCTGCTCATAAAGGCTTCTCCAAAGTAGCAATTTCAAGAGCACTATTCAAATATGCTCGCAAAGTCGTGCGTAATCCCTCGCGCGCTCGATGAAGCCGGGCCTTCACCGCCCCAATGTCACTGCCGACGATGTCGGCAATCTCACTCAAGGCCAACCCCTCGTACTCAAAAAGAACCAGCGCCTCGCGCTGTAAGGGCGGCAGGCCAACCACCGCTTCTTTCACCTTCTGGGAGAGCTCCCCATCGAGCAGCCGGTGTAAGGGCTCGTCTCGGGCTGGCCCCGTCGGCTCTTCCGGCAGTTCGTCAAATGAACCAGTTCTTCCGGCACTGCGGAAGTGCTTCAAAGATAAGTTTCGCGCCGCCGAATAGAGATAAGTTCGCAACCCACCGCGTGACGGTTCAAAACCTTCCGGCCGTCTGATCAGACTCAAAAAACAATCGTGAGTGACGTCCTCGGCCGTTTCAACGGATCCCAGCAGCCGGTAAGCAAAACGAAAGACTGCGTTCCGATGACGTTCGTACAGCTCCTCAAAAGCTGCCTGATCACCACCTTTTGCCCTTTCAAGCAAGAGCTCGTCTGACATTCTCTCTGGCAATCAAGCTCCGATCTCTTAAGCAAAAGCCCGGGGGAAGCGCTTCCTACCTTTATTACCGCCAACCCCTCAAAAGATACGGCCTTCCACCAACTTTTTCTGGATTCTGCGCCGCGGGACTCAAACAACACCCATCTCGATACCAATCACCGTTTGCCGCCTGACACAGAAAACAGTGGCCGCCGGCATCTGATCGACAAGCCTATGATGCATTTACGGGCCAAACGGTTGACGCGCTAATATCGGGCATCTAAGATGACTTCGCTCCCCTAAATTCAGTGATCGTCAAACTTAAGTCCGAAGGGTTTCCTAATCCAGAATAATCGCCAAGATCAATGCATTTATGAAGTTAATCTCCAGAATTACGTCCACAACGCTACCGCGAAGGGTAGCTTTTCTTCTTTGGGCAACTTTGCTTATCCCGGCGATGCCCGCCGGCGCCCAGCTTCTGCAGCAACCCGAACGCGAACAAATGCTGAACGGGCTTCGCCTGTTAATTTGGCATAAGCCTGGTGATGCCGACGTATTTCTGAGCCTGCGAATCCATAGCGGCGCTGCATTTGATGTTGAAGGGAAAGCCGGTGAAATGGCTATCCTGGGCGACATTCTCTTTCCCGATCCCACCACTCGTGAATATTTCACAGACGAGATGGCCGGCCGACTCGACGTGGACACTGATTACGACTCAATCACGATAACTATGAAGGGTCGCGCAGCTCAGTTTGAGCGGATTGTGGAGATTCTGCGGACTGGCCTCGTGACGACTCAGATTACTCCCGAGAACGTCGCGCGCATTCGCGAGGGTCGGATAAAGATTGCCAAGGAGACGGCTATCGCTCCTGACGTGCTTGCCGATCGGGCCATTGCGGCCCGTCTCTTCGGCGACTTTCCCTACGGACGCCCTGCCAGCGGCTCGGCTGAGAGTCTCGGCCGCGTAGATCGTGCGGATCTTTTGCTCGCGCGCGAGCGCTTCCTGAACGCGAACAATGCGACGTTGGTAATCATGGGAGGCGTTCAGCGCAGCCGAGCAATCAGGGCTGTGCGACAACTTCTCGGTCCCTGGCGTAAGAGCGAGCAAATTGTCCCTACCACATTCCGGCAGGCTACCGCCCCTGATCCGCGACCGTTGGTCATCAATGCTGCTTCAGATCAGAGTTCCGAAATCCGTCTCGCAGTCCGCGGATTAGCTCGTTCAGATCGAGATGTTAATGCGGCCACGCTCCTGGGAATGGTGGCGCTTCAGCGATGGGAGAAGTTGTCGCCGGAAAATGCACGCCGTCCTCTTTTCGTTCGGCATGAGGCGCACATGCTGCCAGGGATGTTTGTGATGGGCGCGGCAGTGGACACTTTACTCGTCGCGAAGGCATTAACTCAGGCGCGCGAAGTAATTCAATCGCTCATGCTGGTTCCTGCAACCGTGGATGAACTAGCGCGAGCTAAGGCTGAACTGAATGCGCAGATCACTAAAGATTTAACACGCCAGGAAGGAATCGCCCGGGTCTGGCTTGATGCGGACACTTTCGGAGTGCTGCCGAACGCCACCGAGGCGCCTTTGATCGACGCGATAACGCCCGCTGATCTGCAGCGAGTCGCTGGCCGTCTTTTTAAGGAGGCTCACGTGGCGACGATTGTCATTGGCGATGCAAAGCAATTACAGGCTTCGCTGGAGCCGAGCATAAAAGTGGAAATGATGGGAGAGATAAAAGCGCCTCCAGCAAAATCTGAAACCAAACCGGCCATGACCATTCCCATCAAGAAACCGGAGTAATCGCAAATCTTTCGCAATCTGCTTGCAACCATACCTCAATCGGTTTTCGCTTAACTGTGTCTGACACTCGCAAGGCAATTGAGAACGACCACGCGAGTCGCGTCCGCGAAATGTTCGCAACGATCGCCGGACGCTATGATCTGCTCAACCATCTGCTCTCAGGCCAGATGGACAAGCGTTGGCGCAGGTTAACTGCCAGGCGGTTAGGCGAAAGACTTGAAGCGAAGGAAGCAGTAGTTCTCGATGTTGCCTGTGGCACAGGCGATCTTTCACTGGAGTTGTTTGAAACGATTGGGGCGCGGGTAGTAGCCACTGATTTTTGTAGGCCGATGTTGGATATCGCCGTAAGGAAAGTTGCGAAGGCGATTCCGGCTGGGAGTGGCTTGGCGTCGATCCCGCTAATCGAAGGAGATGCCTTGCACTTGCCGTTTCTTAACAGCTCCTTCGACGGCGCGACTATCGCTTTTGGGTTACGCAATCTTTCGAATGTTGAGCGGGGACTGGCCGAATTGTTTCGGGTGTTAAAGCCGGGAGCCAGTTTGGCCGTCTTAGAGTTTTCAAAACCCGTTGTTCCTGGGTTTAGTTTTCTGTTCAAAGCCTATTTCACAAAGCTCCTGCCTTTCGTCGGGGGTATGATTAGCGGCTCGCGCAGCGCTTATCAGTATTTGCCGGATTCGGTTTCGCGATTTCCTGATCAGAAGGAACTAGTAGCGCGAATGAAGCAGATTGGCTTTGAGCGAGTTGAGTATCAGAATTTGACGGGCGGCATTGCAGCATTGCATCTAGCCTCCCGCCCACATGAGATCTAATGAGATTGGTTGCAACCGGTGGTTGCAGCCAGTAGAGAGCGCAGCCGGGATATAGCCTTTTGAGCGTGCGGTTGTCGGGGCCATGCGACTCATTCCGAGGTTTAATTCCTGGCTGCGCTCTTTTGCGCTTACTTCCTCGCAAGCGCTGCCTCGCCCCTTTCACAAAAGTCGACCCATCAATCAATACTCTGCTGTTCGTGGGGTACTCCTTATTTATTTCTTATTCACACCGGGCTTCAGCCCGGTGCTAACACTTCCCCTATACAGTGCGTAACCGGTTCAACGGTTTCTTTTGCACTGGCCTACATTCGAAAACCGTTAAAACGGTTCCGATGAGTTCGAAGCGTTGGGACACTGGGCTAAAGCCCGGCGTGAATGAGAGCGAAATCAATCTGTACCTCTAAGGTGTTTCGTGTGAATTCCTCGGATCGTTTGCTATCATCCACGCGAATTCGGAATCCTTCGTTTCCTGAGACTCGCCAGATTGCGTTTACGTTCAAAGCACAGAATCCTCGGCGGCTTGCGACGCATCGCGATCCTACTGCTCGTGGTCTGGACGGTAGTCTCCCTCGTAACAATTCTGATCGAACTCGTCCCCGGCGACCCGGCAGTCGCCGTGCTCGGCGAACAAGCAACGCCTGAGCAGTTTGAGCAGTTTCGTCAGAAACACGGACTGGATCGCCCGCCATTCTTCTTCTCCTTCCCGCGCGACTCCAATGGCACGAGGCACTTTCGGTGGCACGGTTCCGACAATCGTTACACCGACTACTGGTCCGGCATCCTTCATGGTGACATGGGTCTCTCCTTCCGTAACGACACCCCTGTGAGATCGCTAATAATGGAACGTTACCCCGCAACCATCGAATTGGCGGTGCTCGCCCTCTTGATTGCCATAGTGATCGCTATTCCCCTGGGGGTCGTCGCCGGCAAGAATCGCGGTACCTGGATCGACAATGCCGCTTCGGTGATCGCGCTCATCGGTATCAGTCTGCCGAGTTTCGTAATCGGCCCGATGCTCGTCTATGTCTTTGCGGTGAAATTAGGGTGGCTGGCGCCGTCAGGTCGTTTCGATTGGAGCGACATCATCTTGCCCTCGTTTACCCTAGGCGCGGCGCTTTCGGCGATTCTCACGCGAATGGTCCGCTCTTCGGTGATTGAGGAACTGGGTGAAGACTACGTGCGAACAGCGCGCGCCAAGGGCTTGAGCGAAACGAAAGTTGTTTACAAACACGTTCTCAAGAATGGCCTGATTCCGGTGGTCACAATTCTGGGACTGCAACTTGGCGTGCTGCTGGCAGGAGCGATAATTACGGAAAAGATCTTTGGCTGGCCGGGTCTGGGACTGTTGCTGGTAGAAGATGGGATCGCGAAGCGCGACTATCGCGTGGTGCAAGGGTGTGTGTTAGTAATCAGCATGACGTACATCGTTGCCAACACCCTGACCGATGTTGTTTATCGTTGGCTTGATCCCAGGATTCGCGTGTCGTGATCATTCGATTTGGACATTGCGTGTTTCTGAACTTAGTACTTGGTGCTTTGTACTTTGTTCGCGTCCCAATCTTGACGCTATCTTCGAATTAAGCTCAAAGCAGGTCGGCCAAACAACTTCAAAGTACCAAGTTCAAAGTACCAAGTTCAAAGCTCGAAAATGACTCGTCTCAGTATTGTCGGCATCATCATCGTGGCGATCCTCGTGATCGTGGCGCTGTTTGCGCCGTGGATTGCTACGCACGAGGTCGGCGCCACCGACCTAAGCCTTCGCTACCTTGCTCCTTCTGCGTCTCACTATTTCGGCACTGACTCAACTGGTCGGGATATCTTCTCGCGCGTGGTTTTTGGCGCTCGTATCTCCCTGCAGGTGGGAATCATCGTAGTTGGTGTCTCGGCGGTCATAGGGACACTTTTAGGAGCGTTGGCAGGGTATTACGGTGGCTGGGTCGATCGCTTCATCTCTGGCTACGTCTTCAATGTGTTTCTCGCCTTCCCCGGTTTGCTGCTGGCGATTGCGATGGTGGCTTTCCTCGGGGCCGGCCTGAATAAGCTGATCCTAGCTCTCTGCATCATTGGCTGGGTTGGATACGCCCGACTGATTCGCGGTCAGGTATTAAAAGTTCGCGAGTATGACTTCGTTCAGGCGGCGCGCGCTCTCGGCGCAAGTGACGCTCGCATTTTGCTGATTCACATTCTCCCAAACGCTATCCAACCCCTAATTGTGCAAGCGAGTCTCGGAATGGCAGGTGCTGTTCTGGCGGAAGCTTCACTCTCCTTTCTCGGGCTCGGGGTGCCGCCACCCGCACCTTCGTGGGGAGTAATGATTGAGGAAGCTCGAGACCTTTCGACTTTGCAAGCAGCTCCGCATGCTCTCATCTTTCCGGGTATCGTTATCGCTCTCACAGTGCTTGCGTTCAATTTCATCGGCGACGGCCTGCGCGAATATCTAGATCCGCGCCAGCGCGCCCGCTGATTTCAAGATCGTCGTTTGACTCTCCCAAAAGCGCGGGCTACGATCATTTCGTACCATCGCATTTCAATCAATTGCATTCCACCCGCGTAACTTCATGAACTCCGGCGTAGCTGAGAGCATCATCGACCTCGTCGGCCACACCCCGTTACTTCATCTTACTCGTTTCGCACCACCGCCTTTGGCAGGGATTTATGCCAAGCTCGAGTGGTTTAGTCCGGGCGGTTCCGTCAAAGATCGCGCGGCACTGGGAATGATTATGGCCGCGGAGAAGCAGGGTAAACTAAAGCCTGGTGCAACGATCATCGAACCAACAGCCGGTAACACCGGAATCGGTTTGGCACTGGTCGGAGTGGCGCGTGGCTACCGTGTTATTCTCTGTGTTCCCGAGGGGTTTGCCTTAGAGAAAATGAAATTGATGTCCGCGCTTGGTGGTGAGATCGAATATGTCACGCGGGAATCGGGCATCAGCGGCGCCATCAACCGAGCGCAGGAACTAGCGGCGACAATTCCGGACAGTTACATCCCGCAGCAGTTTGAGAATAGGGCTAATCCCGATTTTCACGAAGCCACTACTGCCGCAGAGATCATCGAACAAATGGCGGGTGATATCGACGCGGTCGTCATCGGCGCCGGCACATCCGGTACCTTTGTGGGGGTTTCGCGCGCTGTGAGAAAACTCAACCCGAACGTTTTGTGCGTGCTTGTCGAACCTGAGGGTTCGATCTATGGTGGAAATGCCCCCGGACCAAAAAAGATCGAAGGCATTGGTCAGACACAGTTTATTCCGAAGATCTATGACGCAAACCTTGCAGACGAAGTCTTGATGGTAATGAACGAAGAGGTTTGCGCGACCTTTCGCCGGCTTGCTAAAACGGAAGGTGTCCTTGGTGGATGGTCATCAGCCGCCGCCGCCGCCGGCGCTTACCGGATAGCCAAAAGGCTCGGTGCAGGGAGAAAAGTTGTCACGGTGTTTCCCGACGGGGCCGAACGATACATGAGCCAGGGAATATTCGATTGAGGAATGGCGATTGCGGATTGCGGATTTGCATTCAGCACTCGGCAATCAGCAATCAGCAATCGGAATGGCATTCGGCTTAAGACTAACAATCCAACTTAATAACGAAACAACCTATGGGCTTCGCTACAATTGCAATTCATTCCGGACAGGAACCTGACGCCGCGACCGGCGCCGTGACGGTCCCGATCTATCAAACTTCAACCTACGCGCAGGATGGCCTGGGAAAGCACAAAGGCTACGAGTATGCGCGTACGCAAAATCCTACTCGTAGCGCGCTCGAGCGAAACATCGCCGCACTCGAAGGTGCGAAGTTCGGCTATGCCTTCGCCTCGGGGATGGCCGCGATCGACGCCACTTTGCGACTGGTTAAGGCCGGCGATCACGTAGTGGTTTCCGACAACACCTATGGTGGAACGTTTCGCCTCTTCACCAAGGTGTTGGCTAACTACAACATTGAGTTTGATTTCGTGGATACCTCAGACGCGCTAAATGTCGAGGCCGCCATCAAGCCCAACACGAAAATGGTCTTCATTGAGACTCCCACCAATCCCGTAATGATCGTAACGGATCTAAAGGAAGTCAGTGAGATAGCTCATCGCGCGGGCGCCCGTGTCGTTTGCGACAACACCTTTATGTCGCCCTACCTGCAGCGGCCGCTTGATCACGGCGTAGATATTGTCGTCCACTCCACGACGAAATATCTCAACGGGCACTCTGATGGAATTGGCGGCATCGTGGTCCTCAACAATGAAGAAGACGCCAACTGGATTGGATTTATTCAGAACGGCGCCGGCGCGATTCTGTCGCCTTTTGATTCCTGGCTGGTGATGCGTGGGACCAAGACCCTCGCGTTGCGCATGGAACAGCACGATAAGACGGGCCGTGCTGTGGCAGCGTTCCTCGAAGAGCATCCCCACGTCAAGAAGGTTTACTATCCCGGCTCAGCGTCGCATCCGCAACATGCGCTCGCGCGGCGCCAGCAAAAGGGTTTTGGCGGGATGGTCGCTTTCGATGTTGGCTCGCTTGAAGCAGCGCGGACGGTGCTGGAATCTGTTAAGCTGTGCACGCTTGCTGAAAGTCTTGGCGGAGTGGAAACCCTTATCTCTCATCCAGCGACAATGACTCACGCATCTGTGAACGCTGAGAAAAGAGAACGGCTCGGCATTACTGATGGACTCGTTCGCATTTCAGTCGGGCTGGAAGACACGGATGACATCATTGCCGATCTTGACCAAGCTCTAAAACAACTATAAAAACTGGACGAGTGACAGTTTCGCTGTAGAAGGGTTAGAATCTTCGAGCCAATAGTAGATCGCACTCCGCTCTCCTATGATTGTAGAACTTCACGCAAAGTCAGATGTCGGTCGCGTGCGCCGTGGGAACGAGGACAATTTTCTGGTGCTGGACCTTTCCAGTCAGAAAACGTGGATCGGCTCTGACGGCAATAAACCCCCTGACGAGATAAACAAACTCAAGGTCGGCGATAAGGGACTTGTGCTCGTCGTTTCTGATGGGATGGGCGGAGCGCTTGCGGGTGATGTGGCCAGTCGCATGGCGGTGGACTCAGTCCGCGAGATGTTGATTGGAGTCAACTCTGAAGACGGCTGTGCCGTGGAAGCTCCCCTCGTCGATTGCCTCAAGAACGCGACCGTGTACGCCAACCTGGCAATTCACAAGCGCAGTCAGGAAGACTCGCGTTGCGCCGGGATGGGCGCAACCTTCACCGGGGCGGCGGTCAAAGGCGATATGCTGGATCTGGTTCAGGTAGGGGATAGCCGCGGCTACATGATTCGCAAAGATCAGATTCGCCTCGCAACCAAAGATCAATCCCTCGTGCAACAATTGGTTGACGTGGGCCAGATCAGTGAGGCCGAAGCCGAAACTCACATGTTTCGCAATGTGATTCTGCAAGCCCTCGGCGCCCAAAGTGAAATCATTCCCGTAACCGGAAAGATTCAATTGCGCCGCGGTGATATGTTGTTGTTATGCAGCGATGGACTTTCGGGGAAGCTGCGCTCAGAGGATATTCAAAACATCATCGCCGGAAACCCCGATCTCGCAAAGGCCTGCGACGAATTGGTGGCAGAGGCGAACAATCGCGGCGGCGAAGATAACATCACAGTGGTTCTGGTTCGCTTTCTCGGCGACGACTTGGAAGAGCCCACTGGGGATCACATTACAGTTGAGCTTCCCCCGCTCGAAGAAGATAAAACTCTCGACGACACCTACGAAGCTGATACCGAGGCCTCGTAAAATCCTGAACAAATTTTGATTCTAGGGCGCAACTTGTTGCCGCTTTTTGATGTCGCGAGCGCAGACGATCGCGCGCGGCTTCAAAACTACCCTGCCCCTACTCGTCGAGGGATTTCTGCTGCCAGCCGCGCCCGTCGTCTAATCGCCTGACATAAATGGAAGCGCCTTCAATGCTTTCAACTCGCACTCGTTCGCCTGCTTCCAATGGCGATTCACCAGCCGCCGGGTACGCGGTCCAGGTCGAACCATAGACCTTTACCGCCCCTTCATTGAGCGCACCGCGACTGGATGAAACCACAGTGCCAATCTTGCCCGGGAGGGCTTCAGCGCCACTACGTAAAGAGGGTCCGGTCTTATCGCGGGAGAAATAATTAACAAAGATAGTTCGCGATGCAGCGGTGAGGCCACCGGAAACGAGGATGAAGATAAGGAATTGGATAGCCAAACTGTTAATGCCAATCAGCCCGGCAAAAGCTGCGGCCAGCGCGCCGATCCCAAACCAAAGCAAAACAAATCCGGTAGTGAAGACTTCGGCGACAATCAGCACCAGGCCGAGAACGCACCAGAGGATCCAGGTAAGATTTTCCATCTTGCTTAGCCCTTCAGCAGATTCTTAAGGACAAACCAAATATTCGCTGGACGTTCTGCAAGGCGTCTCATGAAGTAAGGATACCAGTGTTTTCCGTAGGGAACGTAAACCCGCATGTTGTAGCCGTCACGGGCCAGCTGGCGTTGCAAGTCGCGCCGGATACCGTAGAGCATCTGAAACTCAAACGCCTCTTTCCCAATACCTTCGCGCGTCATGAAATCTACAGTCGCTTCAATCATCTTAGGATCGTGTGTCGCGATGCCATGATAGACCCCACTCTTCAGTAATAGCTGCATTACCCGGACGTAGTTGTTATCCGTGTCCAGCTTATCGGGAAAAGCCACTTCTGGCGGTTCATTATAAGCGCCTTTGCAGATGCGAATGCGCGCCGGAAGTTTCAGCAACTCTACTGCGTCGTCGTAGGTTCGTCGCAGGTACGATTGCAGCACGATGCCGACGTCGTTAAGACCAAATTCAGAGCGCAGTCGCTTGAAGATATCGATGGTTGCCTGGGTAACTTCGGAGCCCTCCATGTCAACGCGAACGAAGTGACCGCGGCGCGCTGCTTCCGCGACTACGGTGCGCGCATTCTGGTACGCGAGTTCCGGATCGAGTCCGAGGCCGAACTGCGTCAACTTAATCGAGACATTAGAGTTGATTCCGGTATGGTCGATTTGCTCGAGAATTCGTAAGTACTCGCGCACTTCGCCCTCCGCCTCCGCGGCATTGGCTACCGACTCGTTCAAATGATCAAAAGAAGCGCTACAGCCCTCGACATTTAACTCGCGTATTACGGCCACCGCTTCCGCAATTGTTTCGCCTGCAATAAACCGGATGGTTAGTTTCTTGAACAAACGAAAGCGGGCGGCGAAGTCTTTCAAACCCTCTTTTTGCGATAAGTAAATTAGTGCGCTTCTGGTGACCATGTCTGGGAAGTTATTTGTCCTTATCACCTGCCTGGAATGGGCCACGGGGACCAGGACTCGGAGGCTATGGTATTCTTGGCCTCCTCGAATGAATAAATCCCTTCTGAAGGATTGGTTTCAATGCGATTGAAGCTGGTCATGTTGGTCGCGGTGATTGCGGCATTAGTCGGCGCCGGCTCCTCAGTCGCCATCATTCTGACGCGCTCGACATCCGTGCATGTCCTCTCAAGCCCGGATCTGGTAATAACTTCAACGCTGGTGCTGCCGATCGCCTGCGTGATTCTGGCGGCCTTTTTCGTTTACCGGCATACCGCTCGCCGGCGGAAAACTCAGGCCCTGCTGACGGGAGTGTTGGCTGCATTTCTAAGTTTAGGAGTTTTCATTCTCGCATCCATTGTCACTTCTCGAAATACTCCAATCCGGCCACAGCCGACGCCCCGCAATGTCGGTTGAGCGAGCTAACGAGCCACCCCTAATCCAATCTCTTTTTGTAATGGTCGCAATGCGTCGATTACGAAACGAATGTGCTCGTCCAAATCGACGGCGAGTTCCTCCACACCCTGCCTAATATCATCCCGATTCACGGACCGCGCAAAGGCTTTGTCTTTCAGCTTCTTCTTCACTGACGACACTTCCAGGCCATCGAGACTCTTATCCGGCCGCACCAAGGCGCAAGCCACCAAAAACCCGCACAGTTCATCGGTGGCGAACAGGGCGCGCGCCATCTGTGTGTCGCGCGGTACCCCGGTGTACGTGGCGTGGCCCATAATCGCCCGAATCATTCGTTCTGGATAACCACGGCCGCAAAGAATATTCGCACCTGTGAATGGATGCTGGTCGGGAGTGGGAAACATCTCGTAGTCAAAGTCGTGCAGCAGGCCTACGAGCCCCCATTCATCCACGTCAGCGTCGGGTTCGCCATAGCGTTTGGCGGCAGCACGCATTGCTGCTTCGACAGCGAGCGCGTGCTTACGCAGGCTGTCGCTCTTTGTGTATTCACATAGCAATTCCCAAGCGGCGTCTCGATCAGGCATGCTTGCAGTGGACGACTGGAAGAGTTTGGTTGTGTAGCGATTTAAACTAGCACGGGATCGCGGAGGTGAACAAGAAAGGCCATCGAATTGGCGATTGGCGGTTGGCGCTTCGATGGTGCGCGGTAAGTCTCTGACTTACCGTGAAGTTTACTTAGTGCCCCGCCGCCCTGCACGAGCGCGTACCACTAGTCCAGGACGCGTGCTGATCACTTTTATCACGTGGTACTGGTCATCGCGATTCTTGTTCGCGGGGTCGTAAGCCAGAAAGTACTGGGCGCGTAGCTCGGCGGCGATCTGGGAAAAGGCGCCCGGCAGAGACGTGACCGTATCGGCTCGCAAGAACTGTCCTCCTGACTTATCGACTACGCTTTGGAGATAAGTGTCGGCAGTCGTGTAGAGACGGTCCAACATCACCACAATGGGATCCTCGGGCGCCTTCTCTCGTCCTCTTGAGGAAACACGCGGATCGCTTCGTCCTGTCGGCAAGTCGACTCCAACCTCGCCTGCAGGCGGTCGATCCCCGGGCGGTAGGCGATCTCGATTGCGACGTGAATCTTGCCGCCTGCGTAGAATCTCCTCCGGCGACGGCAGACCGAGCGGTCCAGTCCTGGGTTCAGATGAGGGAACCTCTCCCGGAACAGGCTCCCTGGAACCCGAAGTTGATCTCACTATTTCCCTGGTAGGCAATTGCGAACCGAACTGTTCGCGCGCCAATTTTTCAGCCGCGGCTCGCGTGCTGAAGCGAATCGGATAAACCACCACACCGTCCTGTTCCAGGTATCGCAGCGTGCTCTCAGCAGTTGCATAATCGCTTCGATAATCGACTCCATCGCTAAAGATTACGATTGCCTTGCGACCGCCAACTTCGCGCAGCACCTCAAGCGCCACGTTCATACCATCATAAAACTTCGTGCTATAGCCGGACTGCGCGCTGAGAATCCCCTTCTTCACAACCGCCCGATCACTGCTGAACTCATTCAGCTCCCGCACCTGATCGTCGAAACTGATAACCTTGATGCGATCCGTTTTTTGTAGCTGATCGACAAAGACGTTCGCTGCCCTCCTAATGTCGCCGAGATTGTCCTGAGTGCTGACACTTGTATCCAGCAACAACACGATCGTAAACGGCTCATTCGTTGCTTCAAATAAGGCGACGTTCTGTTTCACGCCGTCTTCCAGAACCTCGAAGTCACTCCGGTTTAAGTCGGTGACGAAATGTCCGGCAGCATCAGTAACGATTACGGGAACACCAACAGCCACTCTGGTGACTGGTTTCGTCGGTTTAGAGTCTTGGCGTGTCTCCGC